>NZ_JACBZD010000001.1:1600000-1917500 GCF_013407765.1 Allostreptomyces psammosilenae | reverse complement strand
TCACCCTGCTCGGCCCCGTCGAGCACGGCGGCGGAGGCCAGGACTGGACCACCGCCTACCGCGTCGTCCGCGAGGTCGCCAAGGCCGACGGCTCCATCGGCCAGCTCCTCGGCTACCACTACCTGTGGAACTGGGCCGCGCGCCTGGTCGGCACCCGGGAGCAGTGGGAGCACGTCGAGGCCGAGGCCGCGCGCAACCGCTGGTTCTTCGGCGGCGCCGTCAACCCGCGCGACAAGGACGTGACCGTCACCGAGGACGGCGACTCCCTCGTCTTCACCGGCCACAAGACCTTCTCCACCGGCAGCAAGGTCTCGGACGTCACCGTCCTGGAAGGCGTCCTCGAAGGCACCGACCAGCACGTCTTCGCGATCGTGCCCTCCGACAGCCCCGGCCTGACCTTCCACGACGACTGGGACAACATCGGCCAGCGGCTCACCGAGAGCGGCAGCGTCACCCTCGACGGCGTCCGCACCCCGTGGTCCTCCGCGGCCGGCTACGTCGACAAGCGGTTCCAGCCGCGGGTCTACAACACCCTCAACGTCCCCACCATCCAACTGGTCTTCGTCAACTTCTACCTCGGCATCGCCGGCGGCGCCCTGGAGACGGCGGCGACCTACACCCGCACCCGGACGCGGCCCTGGCTGCACGGCGGGTACGAGCGGGCGGTCGACGAGCCCTACGTCATCGACACCTACGGCGACCTCACCGCGAAGCTGTGGGCCGTCGAGGCGCTCGCCGACGCGGTCGCCGCCGAGGGCCAGAAGCTGCACGACGACCCGGACGCGGTCACCGAGCGGGCCCGCGGAGAGTTCGAGGTGCGGGTGGCCGCGGCCAAGGCCCGCGCCACCGACGTCGCCCTGGAGGTCGCCAGCCGCGTCTTCGAGGTGACCGGGGCCCGCTCCACGACCACCGCCGAGGGGCTGGACCGCTTCTGGCGCAACGTCCGCACCCACACCCTGCACGACCCGGTCGCCTACAAGCGCCGCGAGGTCGGCCGGTGGGTCCTCGAAGCCGAACTCCCCCAGCCCACCTGGTACTCCTGAGCACCCGCCGGGGCGCCCGCCGCGCGCGGGCGCCCCGTTCCCCGCAGCCTCCCAGCCTTCCGAAAGGAGCACCCATGGCCGGCGTCCCGTCCCTCCCCGGCGGCCCCTCCGCCACGTTCCCGGTGGCCCTCGTGCGCACCCCGGTCCCGGCCCGGGCGAGCTGACGACCGTGGCCGCGCACGTGATCGCCGACGACGCGGAGGCCCTGGCCGTCGCCGCCGCGCTGGCCGAGGAGTTCCGGGCCGGCGCCCGCGCGCGGGACGCCGAGCGCCGGCTGCCGCGCGAGGAGGTGGACCGGCTGTCCCGCTCCGGGCTGCTCGCCGTCACCGTGCCCACCGAGCACGGCGGCGCCGACGTCCGCCAGGAGACCCTCGCGGAGATCTTCCGGCTGCTCGCCTCCGCCGACGCGAGCCTCGCCCAGATCCCGCAGAGCCACTTCGTGTACGTCAACGTGATCCGCCGTCAGGGCACCGGTCAGCAGCGGAGGTTCTTCTTCGCCGAACTGCTC
Organism: Allostreptomyces psammosilenae; assembly: GCF_013407765.1. Lineage (GTDB taxonomy): Bacteria > Actinomycetota > Actinomycetes > Streptomycetales > Streptomycetaceae > Allostreptomyces > Allostreptomyces psammosilenae. The sequence goes on along the minus strand of NZ_JACBZD010000001.1, from coordinate 1,915,949 downwards.
GCCGGCCGCCGCTTCGGCAACGCCCAGTCGGAGGCCGGCACCCGGCACGTCCAGGACATCCGCACCCGGCTGGAGCCGCGGGCCGACGGCTCCTACCTCCTGACCGGTGTGAAGCACTACTCCACCGGAGCCCTGTTCGCCGACTGGATCCCGGTTCTCGCCCGCGCCCGGGACGACGACCTGCACGTCGCGTACGTGCCGCGCGACGCGCCCGGCCTCACCGTGATCGACGACTGGGACGGCATGGGCCAGCGGACGACCGCCAGCGGCACCGTCCGCCTGGACGGGGTCCCGGTGCCCGCCGACCGGGTGCTCCCGCACCACCTCACCTTCCGGGGCCCGCAACTGCACGGAGCCACGGCCCAGTTGCTGCACGCCGCCATCGACGCCGGCATCGCCGGGGGCGCCCTGGCGGAGGCCGCCGCGTTCGTGCGGACCACGAGCCGTCCCTGGTTCGAGAGCGGCGTGGAGACCGCCGCCGAGGACCCGCTGCTGATCCAGCGGTTCGGCGAACTGGCCCTGCGGGTGCGGTCCGCCGAGGCGCTGCTGCGGGAGGCCGCCCGCGCGGTGGACGCCGCACAGGCCGACCTCACCGACGACTCGGCGGCCGAGGCGTCCATCGCGGTCGCCGCGGCCAAGGTGCAGGCGGCGCAGGCGGCCGTGGAGGTGGCGGACGCCCTGTTCGAGGTGTCCGGCACCCGCTCGGCACTGAACTCCCTCAACCTGCACCGGTACTGGCGGGACGCCCGCACCCACACCCTGCACGACCCGTCCCGCTGGAAGGTCCAGCACATCGGCCGCTACGTGCTCAACGGCACGCGGCCACCCCGGCACGGCCTGCTCTAGCCGCCCCCCGGCCCGCCCAGAACCCCGATCGGAGACCCCGTGACGCTCACCTTCCACTGGTTCCTGCCCACCAACGGCGACAGCCGCCACGTGGTCGGCGGCGGCCACGGCACCCCGGCCACCGCCTCCGGGCGGGACCGGCCGCCGACCGTCGCCTACCTGAGCCAGATCGCCCGCGCCGCCGAGGACCTCGGCTTCGTCGGCGCCCTCACCCCCACCGGCGCCTGGTGCGAGGACGCGTGGCTGACCACGGCGATGGTCAGCCAGCACACGGAACACCTGAAGTTCCTGGTCGCCTTCCGCCCCGGCTTCGTCTCGCCCACGCTCGCCGCGCAGATGGCCTCCACCTTCCAGCGGCAGACCGGGGGTCGGCTCCTGCTGAACGTCGTCACCGGCGGCGAGAGCCACGAGCAGCGCGCCTACGGCGACTTCCTCGACAAGGACGCCCGGTACCGCCGCACCGGCGAGTTCCTGCGGATCGTCCGCGAGCTGTGGCAGGGCGGGACCGTCGACCTGCGCGGCGAGCACCTCAGGGTGGAGGACGCGGCGCTCGCCCGGGTGCCCGAGCCCGTCCCCGCCGTGTACTTCGGCGGCTCCTCGCCGATCGCCGGAGAGGTCGCCGCGCGCCACGCCGACGTCTACCTCACCTGGGGCGAGCCCCCCGCGCAGGTCGCCGAGAAGCTCGCCTGGATCCGCTCCCTGGCGGCCCGGGAGGGGCGCGCCCCGCGCTTCGGCATCCGCCTGCACGTCATCACCCGCGACACCTCGGAGCAGGCCTGGACCGAGGCGAACCGGCTCCTCGACGGCTTCGCCCCGGAGACCGTGGCGTCCGTGCAGGCCGGACTGGCCCGCAGCGAGTCCGAGGGGCAGCGGCGGATGCTCGCCCTGCACGGCGGCGGCAACCGCGACGCCCTGGAGATCCACCCCAACCTGTGGGCCGGCATCGGCCTGGTGCGGGGCGGCGCGGGCACCGCGCTGGTCGGCAGCCACGACGAGGTCGCCGAGCGGATCCGGGAGTACCACGCCCTCGGCATCGACGAGTTCGTCCTCTCCGGCTACCCCCACCTGGAGGAGGCCTACTGGTTCGGGGAGGGCGTGCTGCCGCGGCTTGCCGCGCAGGGACTGTGGCGGCACCCCCTCGGCAAGGAGACCGCCCTGTCCGCCCAGGTGCCCTTCGCGAGCTGACGCCGGCGGGCGCCCGCGCGGGGATCCGGTCAGCCCGCGGGTGCGGCCAGCAGGGGACGCAGGTGCGCGTGGGCCCAGCCCGCCAGGGTGCTGGGAGTGGTGGTGACCGCGTCCCGCGGCTGCTCGGGCGTGAGCGCGCGGGTGCCCGCGGTCATGCCGACGATGCCGGCGACCGCGCCCGGCGGCAGACCCGCCGCGGCCAGAGCCGCGCGCACGTCGTCGTCGGACACCACGCGCAGCCGGATGTCGCGGCCCAGCGCGACCGTCAGGATCTCCGCGACCCGCCGCCACGACAGGTCCTCCGGGCCGTGCACCCCCTGCACGGCGCGGCCCTGCCACGTGCCGCCCAGCAGCCGGGCGGCGACGACGTCACCGATGTCCCGGGGGTCGACCCACGGCAGGGCCCGGTCCGGGGCGTCGGAGGTGGTCAGCTCGCCGGCGGCCAGGCCGTCGAGGGACGCCAGCAGGTTGGTGAAGAAGTAGCCGCAGCGCAGGTGCAGCACGTCGGCGCCGGTGGCGTCGAGCTGCTCCTCGATGGCGCCCAGGCCGTCGATGTGGCCGGCACCGTGCCGCAGCTCCGCCCCGACGCTGCTGAGGAACACCACGCGCCGCACGCCGGCCTCCCGCACCGCCGCGGCCAGCCCGGCGCCGGTGCGGCGCGAGACACCCACCGGATCCTCGACGGTGTGCGGCGTCGGGTCCACCAGGAAGGCCGAGGTGGCGCCCGCCATCGCCTCGCGGACGAAGCCGGCGTCGGTGAGGTCGCCGCGGCGGGCGTCCACCCGCGCGCGGACGTCCGGCTCCAGCCGCGCCGGATCGCGCAGCAGGACGCGGGGACGGACGCCGGCCTGGAGCAGCAGCCGGACCACCCGCGACCCGACGTGGCCGGTGGGTGTGGTGACGACGATGGTCATCGGACCTCCTCGATGTCGTGGACCAGTGCCGGCACCGTAACGGCCCTTGCGGCCGGAACCTGGCCGCAAGGGTGCGAGGCTGTGCACATGGATCACCCGAGCGCCCGCACGCTGGAGCTGCTGTCCCTGCTGGCCGCGGGGACCCCGCGGACCGGGGCGGACCTCGCGGCCCGGCTCGGGGTCTCGCCGCGCACCCTGCGCAGGGACGTGGAGCGCCTGCGGCGCCTCGGCTACCGGGTGGAGTCCGCCCCCGGCACCGGCGGCAGCTACCGGCTGCCCGCCGGGCAGGGCATGCCGCCGCTGCTGCTGTCCGAGGAGGAGGCGGTGGCCACGGCCGTGGGGCTGCGGCACGCCGCCGCCGCCTACGGGGCGAGCCCGGCCGGTCCGGCCGACACCGCCCTGCGCAAGCTGGGCGAGGCGCTGCCCGCCCGGCTGCGCGGCCCGATCGAGGCGCTGCTGGCGGCCACCGAGGTACCGCCCACGCCGGGCCCGGCGGACCACCTCGACACCGTGGAACGGCTGGCGGAGGCCACCCACCTGCGGTCCCGCGTGCGCTTCCGCTACACCACACGGGACGGCGAGGCCGGCGAGCGCCGGGCGGAGCCGCACCGCCTGCTCCTGCTGGCGCACCACTGGTACCTGCTGGCGCACCACTGGTACCTGCTGGCGTGGGACGAGGACCGCGCGGACTGGCGCAGCTTCCGGGCGGACCGGATCACCGGGCTACGGGTGCCGGGCACGACCTTCCCGCCGCGCCCCGTGCCCGAGCAGTCCGCCTGGCCCTTCCCCCGCCCGTCCGAGCCGAAGGCGGCGGCGCTGTTCCTGGCGCCCGCCGGGGCGGTGGCGCGGCGGCTGACCGCACGGGCGGGAACGCTGGAGCCGGCCGGCGCGGACCGCTGCCGGTACACCACCGGCACGGACGACTGGGACTGGCTGGCGGGCGCCCTCGCCGCGGTGGGCCTGCCCTACCGCGTCGAAGGCCCCCCGGAACTCGCGCGCGCCACCCGGGACCTGGCCGCGCGCGCCGCGACGGCGGCCGGCGGCTGACCCGACCGAGCGGCCACCGCCCCGGCTGCGCCCTGGTTGCCGGTGGGCCGGCCGGTTCCTACGGTTCGGCTCCGGTCGACTGCGCCAGGTACTCCCGGTTGACCTCGATGAGGTGGTCGAGGGCGGACCTGGCGGCGGCGAGGTCGTCGATGGCGGACGACAGCCGGGCTCGTTCGCGACCCATGATCTCCAGGGCCCGGTGAGCCCCGCCCCTGCTGGGCTTCGCCATGCAGGGGACCATTGCGGCGATGGTACTGGTGGACATGCCCGCGGCCAGGAACGCCTGTATGAGCCGGACCCGCTCGACGTGTTCGTCGTCGTAGTGACGCTGCCCGCTGGGGGAGCGCGAGCTGACGAGCAATCCCTGGTCCTCGTAGTAGCGCAGCGATCGACGACTGACTCCTGTCCGGGTGGACAGTTCACCGATTCGCACCCCGACTCCTCACTGTGCGCCGAGCCGCAGCGACTTGCCCCTCACACCGATGTGAGGGTCTAGGTTACCCACAGCCGCGCGGCCCACCACTCCACGCGTCTGATGTCCGGCGCGGTCACACGAGGAAGAGGCAGGAATCGATGATCAAGCTCGCCTTCATGATCAACCGTATCGACGGCATGTCCTTCGAGCGGTTCGTCGAGTACCACCGGGACCGGCACGGTCCGCTGTTCGCCTCCATCCCGGAGGCGCGGCGCTACGTGCGGAAGTACACCGTGTCCCACCCGGTGCCCGCCGAGAACTACCCGGGCCCCGCCTACGACGGCCTGACGGAGATCTGGTTCGAGAACTGGGAGGACCACGACGCCTTCTTCTCCTCCGAGAACTACCGGAAGCTGGTCAACCCGGACGAAGCGAAGTTCATCGACATGAGCACCGTGGCCGTCATGGTCACCGAGGAGAAGACGCTGCTCCGCTGAGTCCGGCGGCGACGGTGTCGTCGCCGAAGGTCGCGGCGAGCGCCCGCGCGATCAGCTCGGGCAGCTTCGTCCTCCCGTCGTCGTCGGCCCAGCGGGTCAGCGCCGTGTGCATGGCGGCCAGGCAGGCGCTGGTCGCCGCCTGGGCCCGGAAGGCGGCGTCGGGATCGGTCACGTCGTCCCCGAGGGCGTCGATGATGGCCTGCTGCAGGGCGTACTGGCGGTCCAGGTGCCTGGCCCGCAGCGCGGGCGTGGAGACCATGAGCCGGAGGCAGTCCAGCAGGAACCGCTCGGCCGCCGCCGGTCTGTTCCCTTCGCCGCCGGTCAGCGCGGTGGCCGCGTCGACGAGTGCGCCGCCGACGCGGCGCACCAGGGGCTGCGCCGCGGACGACGCGGCGACCCGCTCGGCGATGAGCTCGGCCGGCTGGTCGACGAGGACGAGGTCCTCCTTGGTGGGGAAGTGCCGGTACACGGTCATCGCCGAGACCCCGGCGGCCCGGGCGACCTCGGCCACCGTCACCGCGTCGTAGCCGCGGTCGGTGAACAGCCGCACCGCGTGCGCCTGGATCGCCCGCCGCGTCTCGGACTGCTGTCGCTCCCGCAGGGTCGGTTTCCGCTCGCTCATGTGATACACACTACCGTGATGTTAGTAACTAACACGGATGGGGTGGGTGGCATGGGCGCTCTGGCCGGCAGGACGGCTCTGGTGACGGGTGCGTCGCGCGGCATCGGGCGGGCGATCGCGGCCCGGCTGGCGGCGGAGGAAGCGGTGGTCGTCGTGCACTTCGGCACGGACGAGCACGGGGCGGCGGAGACGGTCGCGGAGGTACGACGCGCCGGTGGGACGGCCCTCGCCGTCCGGGCCGAACTCGGCGTGGACGGCGACGTGGAGACGCTCTTCGCCGGTGTCGAGGCCGGCTTGGCCGGTCGGCCGCTCGACATCCTGGTCAACAACGCGGCGGCCGCGCCGGCCGGCCCGATCGGCGCGACCACCCGGGCGGAGTTCGACCACCTGTTCGCGGTGAACGTGCGGGCGCCGTACTTCATCGTCGAGCACGCGCTGCCGCTGCTGCGCGACGGCGGCCGGATCATCACCATCTCGTCGGTGGCGACCCGGATGGCCAACCCGGCCCAGACGTCCTTCGCCATGACGAAGGCCGCCGTCGAGACGATGAGCAGAACCCTGGCCAACCAACTCGGGTCCCGGGGCATCACGGTGAACGCGGTCGCTCCCGGAGCCACCAGGACCCCCGCCAACGGAGCCGTCTTCGACGCGCCGGGCCTCGTCGAACACATCGTCGGCGCGACGGCGCTCGACCGACTGGGCGGACCTGACGACGTCGCCGACGTGGTCGCCTTCCTCGCCTCCGACGCCGCCCGCTGGATCACCGGCCAGGTCATCGACGCGAGCGGTGGCCTTTTCCTCGGCCCACGCGTCTGACCGGCGGCGGGCCGGCTCGGTGGGGTCGCCGCTAGTCGAGGATGCCGCCGTAGGCGATGACCTTCGTCGGGTGGAGGCGGACGACGACCTCGCCGGGTACGCCGTTGCGCCTGCCGAACTCCTCCGCCCGCTCCTCGCCCGCGTACCGCGCCCCGGCGCGGGTGGCGACCTCGACGAGTTCGTCGAGGTCCTCGCTCAGCGTCACGTCGCCGCGCACCTCGACGTAGGCGAACGGCGGGTTCTCGTCGTCGACGCAGATGGCCCCGCGCGGATCGCGGCGCACGTTGCGCACCTTCGCCGTCCTGCCGCCCGCGGTGAACAGGAAGTCCTCGCCGTCGAAGACGTACCAGACGGGAGTGATGTGGGGGGCGCCGTCGGGCCCGACCGTGGTGAACTTCCCGGTGTGGACGTCACGCGTGACGAACGCGCGCCACTCCTCGTCCGACATGGTGTGCATGGTCAACCCTTTCCCTGGGGCCGGCGGTTGCGCGGCACCGATTCCAGGACGAGGTCGTAGGAGTGGGCGACGAGGTCCTTCACCTCTCCCGCCGTGATGTCCCGGCCCGCGCTCACGGAGACCCAGTGCCGTTTGTCGAGGTACCGGCCCGCGGCGATGGACTCGTGCTCCTGCCGCAGGGACCGCGCGTGGTCGGGCTCGACCTTGACGGTGATGATCTGCTCGTCGGGATCGTCCGTGACGATCAGGAAGACCTTCCCCGCCACCTTGTAGACGTCCAGCTTCTCGGCGAACGGGCGTCCGTTGCCGACGCCGGGCAGCCGGTTCGCGGTGTTGCGTGCGACCTCCTGGAGCCGCTTCCCGGTGATCGTCATCGTTGCCAGGCCCGCTCCCGCACTCCGTAGCCCTCCGGATCGACCGGCTGGTCCGAGCGGCGCAGGTTGCCGACCACGAGCCGGTAGGAGTCGGTGACGAGCTCCTCGACCAGCTCCTCGTCGATCGAGTCGCCGGGAGCGAGCGTGATCCAGTGCCTCTTGTTCATGTGGTAACCGGGGGTGATGTCCGCATGCGCCTCGCGCAGGGCCTCGGCCTCCCCCGGTTCCGACTTGAGGATCACGACCGGGGTGCCGGGCACGCTGGTCATGAGCATGAACACCTTGCCGCGGACCTTGAAGACCTCCCAGTCCGGCCCGAAGGGGTGCTCCAGCGTCGCGGCGGGCAGTCCCTCGGCGTGCCGCCGGGCGGCCTCCTGCAGCGCTTCCCCGTCCACCGCCGCGATCTCCTCCTCCATCACCCGAACTCGGGAGTCGGCATGGGCACCGCTCGCCGCCAGGGGCTCGTCCACTCCAGGCTAGGCGCACCTCCGCGTCCTCTGCCAGCGCTGGCGTCCTCTGCCAGCGCAGGCGTGGTTGAGTGGTGCCATGGACGGCTTCGAGATCGATCACGCCCTGGTGCGCTCCCTGGTACGGGAGCAGCATCCCGACCTCGCGGGCTTGGACGTGCGTGAGGTGGTCGGCGGTTGGGACAACCAACTGTGGCGCCTGGGGGAGGAGTTGGCGGTGCGCATGCCGCGCACGGAGCGAGCGCCCTCCCTGCTGCGCAAGGAGCACCGGTGGCTGCCGACCCTCGCCCCGCGCCTTCCCCTCCCGGTCCCGACGCCCCTGCGGATCGGTGAACCGTCCGCGCGCTTCCCGCGGCCGTGGACCATCGCGACGTGGGTTCCCGGGGAACCGGCGGACCGCGCCCCGATCAGCCACGACCGCGCGGCCGAGGCGTTGGCGGGCTTCCTCAGGGCGCTCCATGTGGAGGCGCCCGCCGAGGCGCCGGTCAGTCAGGACCGCGGCGTCCCCCTCAACCGGCTCGCGGACGGTTTCGACAGGATGCTGGAGGAAGTCGCCGCCGGGGGCGGTACGGCCGACCTCGGGATGGTCCGGGAGGTCTGGAGCCAGGCCCTCGCGGCCCCCGAATGGCAGGGCGCGCCGAGGTGGCTGCACGGCGACCTCCATCCGGCGAACGTCGTCGTCTCGGACGGGACGCTCACGGGCGTGATCGACTTCGGTGACATGTGCGCCGGCGATCCGGCGGTCGATCTCGCGGCGGCGTGGGTCCTCCTTCCCGAGGGCGCGGCGGCACGGTTCTTCGACGCGTACGGTGGCGTGGACCAGGCGATGATCCGGCGCGCACGAGGGTTGGCCGCCGCCAAGGGCCTCTTCCTCATCCTCATGGGCCAGGCGGGGGAGCGGGGTCTTCCCGGTGGCAAGCCGGCGTGGGGACCGGCGGGCCGGGCGGCGCTCGACCGCGTCCTGGCGCACACGTAGCGGGCCACCGGGCTCCGCGGGCGGCACGGCGGCGGCGTCACGCACGCGTGGAGCCCGACGGCCCGTTGCCGACCTACCCTACCCCGGTATAGTTTCGGGCACGTCAGGTGGGCCGTCTGGTGCCGGACGCGCGGCTGGGAGCTGTGCGCGGCGGCGTTCTGACGGGCCGTGCGGGAGCGGGGAGGCGGTACGGGTGCGGGTCGAGGGGTTCGTCGCGGAGGGCTACGAGGCGGTCCGCGAGGTCTTCCAGCGGTTGGTGGACGACGGTCGGGAGACCGGTGCCGGGGTGTCGGTGTGGCGGGAGGGACGGGAGGTCGTCCGGCTGAGCGGCGGGTGGCAGGACGTCGGCCGGCTGCGCCCCTGGCGGGCGGACACGCTGGTGATGCCGTACTCGCTGTCGAAGACGTTCGTCACCCTCGCCGCTCTGGTGGCCGTCCGTGACGGCGCGTTGTCCCTGGACGAGCCGGTCGCCACCTACTGGCCCGAGTACGGGGTCAGGGGCAAGGAGACCACCACCCTGCGCCAGGTGCTCACCCACCGCGCGGGCCAGCCGCGCTTCCCGGACGCGGCCGCGGGCCTCGACCTCCTGGACGACGAAGGACTGCGGGCGTCGCTGGTCAGCGCGGCCCCGGAGTACCCGCCGGGCACCTCCTTGGGGGAGCACGCCCTGACCTACGGGCACCTGGTCGACGGCATCGTGCGGGCGGGCGCCGGCACCACCCTGCGGGAGCTGTACCACGACGTGGTCCGCCCGGCGCTCGGCCTGGACGCCTGGTTCGGGGTGCCGGACCAGGAACTGGCGCGCGTCGCCGACCTCGAGTACGCCCACCCGGACTGGCCGCGGCGCCTCCACGCGGCCCCGTGGCTGCGGATCCCCGCGGGCGCCCTGGACGTCGGCCGGACGAACTCCCGCCCCTTCCGTCAGGCGCTCTTCGGAGCGGTCAACCTGCACACCACCGCCACCGCCATGGCCGCCTTCTTCGCCGACCTCACCGGCGACGACGGACCGGTGCGCCGGCTGCTGGGAGCCGAACTCCACGACGACCTCCTCGCCTCCCAGGTCACCGACCACGACGAGGTCTTCGGCACCCGGATCACGTGGACGCTGGGCTTCGTGCGGGACCGGGGAAAGATCGCCAAGGGCGGCATCGGCGGCTCGGCCGCCTGGTGGTCCACGAGGAACCGCCACGGCTGCGCCTACCTGACCCGCCGGCTGGACGACCACTCTCGCGCCGCCGAGATCGCCGCCGCCCTGGGGGACGACCTCACCGTGGTCGGCGAGGACTGACCCGGCCGATGCCGCCGGACCGGTCGCCTCAGCTCGTGGTGCCGCCCGTCCCGGTGCCGCCGGTGGCGCGCGGCTCGGACCCGGGGTGGTGGCGGGCGCACGGCTCCTCCGGTGACCACGGGACCCAGGAGAGGGCCTCGCGCCACCCCGGGCGCCCGAAGGCCCAGGCCGCGAGCACCTCGGCGACCGGTTCCACCGCGAAGACCTCGTGCCCGCGGGGTACCCACGCCTGGAAGTGCCGGTCCGGACCTCCCTCGCGGTACTCCACCTGGTAGCTCAGGTCGTCGTTGAGGTACACCTGCATGTAGTGCTGGTCCGCGGGTTCCAGGTCGAGCCGCCGCACGATGACGAACCGCCAGGTGAGGCTCATGTCGGCGAGCAGGTCGTGCAGCTGTTCCTCGGTCGGGTCGTCCCAGGTGGTCCCGGTCGCCTCGACCGCCTGGAGCACTGGTGCTGTCATGCGGGCGACTGTAGTCATCGCGGCCCGGGTGCGGTGCTGCGCCCGGTCGCGGTCGGCGTCGGGTCACCACCGGGTGACGAGCGGGGCGTCCGGTTCGTGCCGCCGCCAGGCCTCGCTGAGGCGGACCAGGCGGGCGGGGTCGGCGACGCCGACCACGGTCGCGATCCTGCCACCCGCGATCTCGAACGCCACGGTGCCGATGACCTGCTCGCCGACCACGAAGAGGATGGCGGGGGCGCCGTTGACCAGCGCGTAGTGGATGGCGGGCGTGCCGCCGGCCAGCCGCCGCTGCACGGACGTGGGCTTGAAGCCGGCGCGCGCCACGGCGGCGATGCGCCGCGGCGTGTCGAACCGCATCAGCCGCTCGGTCAGGCCGGCGCCGTCGGAGATCGCGGTCGCGTCGTCGGTGAGCAGCGCCACGAGCCGTTCGGTGCGGCCCGAGGAGGCGGCGGCGAGGAACTCCTCGACGATCCTGCGGGCGGACGCCGCGTCGACCTCGCCGCCGCGGCGGCCCGCGGCGGTGATGCGGCGCCGTGCCCGGTGGAGGTGCTGCTGGCTCGCGGCCTCGGTGATGTCGAGGATCCCGGCGATCTCGGCGTGGCCGTAGGAGAACGCCTCGCGCAGGAGGTAGACGGCCCGCTCGAGGGGGGACAGCCGCTCCAGGAGGGTCAGCATGGCCAGGGAGACCGATTCGCGCTGCTCGAAGGTGTCGGCCGGGCCGAGCATCGGGTCGCCGTCGAGGAGCGGTTCGGGCAGCCAGGCGCCGACGGCGCGTTCGCGGCGGGCCTGTGCCGAGCGGAGCCGGTCGAGGCACAGGTTGGTGACGACCTTGGTCAGCCATGCTTCCGGCACCCTGATCCGCTGCCGGTCGGCGGCCTGCCAGTGCAGGAACGCGTCCTGCACGGCGTCCTCGGCGTCGGCGGCGGAGCCCAGCAGCCGGTACGCCAGCGAGGCCAGCCGGTTCCGGCTGGCCTCGAACCGACTGGTGTCGAAGCGATCGGTGGCGGTGCTGTCCACGCGGAACACCCTAGGCGGCTACGCGGTCACCATCTCGGCGGAGGCGTCCGCCGCAGCGGCCAGACGGCGCCTGCGCCTGGGCACGCCGAAGGTCGGGTGCGAGGTGCCCCACAGCGACCCCCGCTCGATGGCCGCCTTGATCCGCGCGGCCTTCCGCCCGCCCATGTACTTCGGCTTCGCCCGCCCTTCCTGGTCGACCGACTGCCAGATCCCGTCCCGCCGCCCGAGGCTGATGGCGTTGTACTGGTAGACCAGCTTGACGTTCGCGATCTCGCGGCCGGTCAGGCGTCCCACGATCGCCTCGATGGCCTGCCGGCCGGTGTAGCCGGCCGAGCCGCAGGACATCGGCAGCGGAAGGCCGTTGTCGCCGATGGCGTGGACACTGTCGCCGACGGCGTAGACGTCCGGGTGCGAGGCCGACCGCATGGTGCGGTCGACGACGATCCGGCCGTGCTCGGTGACCTCCAGCCCGCCGGCGGCGGCGATGGGGCTGACCGCGAACCCGGCCGTCCACACGGTCGCGTCGGACGCCAGGGCGGTGCCGTCGGCGCACAGCACCCGCGTCTCCTCGACGGCTTCGACACTGGTGTGCTCCAGCACGGTGACGCCCAGCCGGTCGCACGCCTGGCGCAGGTGGCCGCGGGCCCCGGCGGAGAGCCGGGCGCCCAGCTCGCCGCGGGCGATCAGCGACACCGACAGGCCGGGCCGGGCCTCGGCGATCTCGGTGGCGGTCTCGATCCCGGTCAGCCCGTCGCCGACGACCACCACACTCCCGTCTCCGCCCCGCCGGCCCAGGTCGTCCAGGCGCTCGCGCAGCCGCAGCGCCGATGGCCGGGCGGCGACGTCGAAGGCGTGCTCGGCCACGCCGGGGACGGCGTGGTTGTCGCCGTGGCTGCCGAGCGCGTACACGAGCGTGTCGTAGCCGAGCTCGCCGCCGCCGTCGGCGTCGGCCACGGCGACGGCCCGGCGCTCGGGGGCGATGGCGGTGACCCGGGCCACGCGCAGCCGGATCCCCGTGCCCGCGAAGACGTCGGCGAGCCGCGGGGCCTCGATGTCCCGGCCGGCCGCCAGCTGGTTCAGCCGCAGCCGCTGGACGAAGTCCGGCACGGCGTTGACCACGGTGATCTCGGTGTCCGCCGGGGACAGCCGGCGGGCCAGGTTCCCGGCCACGTAGGCCCCGGCGTAGCCGGCCCCGAGGACGACGATGCGGTGCTTCATGGGGTGCTCCCGTCCGTTCGCTTGCTCTCGGCGACTTGAGCGGAACGGCTCCCCGATTCCTGACAGGAACCCCATGTGACATGGCTCACACCCATCGGCGCGAGCGCACCGGCGCCCAACCACCTGCTCGCCGCCGAGTCAGGCCAGCGTGCGGACGATCCCGGTGAGCCACCGGTCGTATGCCCTGGAGTTGTTTCTCAGGGCGTGGCTGGCCACCACGTGAGTGGGCGTGACCTGCCAACCCACCTCGCCGGCGAGGGGCAGTTCCACGATTCGCAGGTCGAAGGGGCGGGCGGGGCGGCCCAGTTCGCTCTCCACGGCTTGCACGACGTTGGTCTCCGCCAGCCGGTGGAGGCGTTCCTTCTCCGACCGGACGTGGTCCTCGCGACGCCGGCGGCTCCAGCGCTCTGCGTCGTCGTAGCATTCGCGCACCAGGGCGGCCAACTGCGGGCCGTCATGGAGCTGGGGGAAGTCGGGCGGGGAGAGGGCCTCTTCGGAGGCGTCGTCGCGGCCCAGTTCTGCCGCCCACCACCGCTCCCACTGTTCGGTGGCGGCGGGGTCGGTCCGCGAAGCCAGGGGCGGAAGCGCCTCCACGGTGGGAGAGAGCGGGGGCACCACGGGGTCCGTGCGCGCTCGTAAGCCTGCCCGGTCGCGGACGAACAGCGCGATCACCAACGATCGGGGGTTGTCGATCCGCATCCGCCAGCTGGGTGTCCCGGTGTGTCGCATGGGGAACATCCTCCGGCCCGTGGGTGATCCCCAGCCAGCGCCCTTTCGGCCTTCGACGGTGCTCGCGGCGCGGCCACCTCGGCGTCGCCCAGGTGGCCGCGGCCGCTGGGGGCGGCCAAGCGCCGTGTCCGGTTGCCCCGCCCGCCGCGGGGCGTCAGGTGAACAGGGGCACGTCTCGGGCCAGCCCTCGCACCTCCGGGTCGGGGTGGGCGCGCAGGCGGCGCAGCTGGGCGAGCGTCGTGGGTGGCACGTTGGGGCCCGTGGTGTCGGTGATGAGGGTGACCGCCAGCAGGGCGGCGTCCGGGGTGCCCCGGTCCACCAGCGCGGTCACCGAGACGGACAGCGTCTCGTCGGTGGGCGGGGTGCGCAGCCGGCGGGCGGCGACCACCCAGTCGCGAACGGTCGTCAGCAGCGCGTGGAGCCGCAGCGGGTGCGGGCCCGCCTCGTCCACCAGCCGCAGCAGACCGTCGCGGAGGGCCCCGGGGTCGTCGGTGTCCAGCGCCGCGACGCCGAGCTGCACCGTGTGCCGGTGGTAGGTGGGGAACTCCCGCAGGGCGTCCAGGACCTCGCGGAGGTGATCCGTGCGGGCCGCGCCCACCCCGCCCAGGTCCAGGCGCAGTGCCGCGACCACGGCCTCGACCGCCCGCCGGGCCGGCCGCTCCTCGGCGCGGCGGCGGGGCTCCTCGACGGTGGGGACGGAGCCGGCGCCGCCGGCGGGTGGCTCCGGCAGTTCCTCGTCGGCGTGCGCGAGCCGCCGCACCACCTGGCCCAGCGCCCCCGGAGCGCCCCCGTCCACGGCGGCCTGGACCAGTGCCGCGGCGATCGCCGCCGCCTCGCCCGGATCGCCGTGCTCGGCGATCAGCAGGTCGGCGAGGGTGGAGGTGGATCGCGGATGCGCGGTGGCCCAGCGGCCGGTGGCGTGCGCGCGCACCGCGCGGTGCCGCAGTCGGGCGACGGAGGAGGACATCACCGCGCAGATCAGCCGCGCCCAGAACGCCTCCGTGCCGCGTGGCACCTCCAGCGGACGGACCGTCAGGACGGCCGAGGCCACCGCGGGCACCTCGACGGCCGCGCGCAGCACCGCCTGGACCTCCGGGCGGTCCGAGTGGCGACGCAACCGTTCCACAGCGGCGGCCCGCACGTCCGGGTGCTGCCCGTCGTCGCCCAGCACCGCCAGCACCGCGGGCAGGGCCCGGGGGGCGGAGCTGCCGGCGAGCAGGCGGACGGCCTCCTTGCGGGAGGTGACCTCGGCCGGCCGGCCGCCGTCGACCAGCGGCAGCAGTGCGGCGGTCAGCCGGGAGGGGCGCACCCGCCGGGCGCAGCGGGCGGCGGCGTGGGCGGCGACACGCGCGCGGTCGCCGTCGAGGTGGGGGAGCAGGGCGTCCAGGGCGGGCTCCGCGGCGTCGACGCGGGCCAGCGCGGCCAGGGCCGCCTCGGCGACCGGTACCCGTTCGTCGTCGAGGAAGGGCCGCAGCAGTTCGAAGCCGTCGTCGGGGACGTGGCCGAGTTCCTCGATGGCGCGTGTCCGGGTGGCCGGCGCCCCGGCCCCGGAGCCGCCGGCGAGGGAGAGCAGCAGTCGGCGGTAGGCGTGCTGCCGGGCCGGCGGCCAGCGGTGGTGCTCCCGGCCCGCCCAGGGGCGCCAGTCCGGTCGGCCGTGCCGGAACGCGCCGGGTGGGACGCCGTCGCCGAGGGCCGCGTCCAGCAGGTCGACACGACGACGCCGCACCACCTCCCACACCGGTGGCAGCACGATGCTGGAGGGGTCCTCGGCCAGGACCCGGGCCACCCGCTCGTCGCGCGTGGGACGCGGCTCCAGCCACATCCGGATCGCCGTGGCACGGTCCTGCTCCCGCGGCGCGCGGCAGGCGTCCTCCAGCAGTGCCTCGACCTCGGCGAGCGCCGCCCTCGACCGTGGCCCGATCCGCCCGGCCACCTCGAACAGCGGCCCGTACCGCCCGCGTGCGGCCGCCTCCACCACCCAGGGCCGCAGGGCGGACCAGAGCACCCTGGCGTCCGGCTCGCCCATGATCCGCGTGCGCCGGCCGACGGCCGGGTGGCCGAGGGCGGCGGGCCCGTGGAGGGTGACCAATTGGCACAGCGTCCGGCCGGCCCAGTCCCGCAGGGCGGGCGGCGCGTCGGCCGACAGGTGCCGCCCGGCCAGCCGGCCGACCACGGAGACCGTCTCCGACGAGCAGTCCCTGGCCTCCAGCGCGTCCCGGCACAGCCGGTCCAGAGCCGGCACGTGGACGTCGTGGAAGGCGGCACGCCGCGCGTCGGCCAGGGTACCGAGGGCCTCCCGGCGCACCGGATCCCGCTCGTTGCGCAGCCGTCCCGCGGCCAGCGTCAGGGACTCCTCGAGCGGATCCGGGCCGCCGGCGCGGGCGGCGGCCACGAGCAGGCGGCCCCAGGCGAGGGCGCGGGCCTCCGCGTCAGGATCGGCGGTCGCCGCCGACAGCGCGGCGCGGGCCTGCGGCCAGGGCAGCCAGGACCGCAGGTGCAGCGACTCCTCCTCGCCCCGGGCGGCCTCGTGGGCGATCCACCGTCGGGCGGCGGCCTCGGCCTCCTGGCGGGGGAGCAGGCCCAGCAGCCTGTCGTGGGGTGAGAAGCCGTCCGCCAGGCCGTGCTCGGGCAGGGCCGCGTGGTACAGCACGGCGCGGCGGGCCGGCGGCAGCGCGGCGAGCGCGTCGGTCAGCACGCCCGCCGCGATCCGGTGCTCCCGCAGCAGGCCGCCGAGGCGCCGCAGCGCGGCGTCGGGCAGCTCGCGCAGCGCCGCGCGAAGCGTCCCGGGAAGTCCCGACCGCGCCACCGGTGTGCGGGCACCGCCGAACCGGGCGGTCCGCCCCGCCCCCCTTCGGTACCGTGCCGCCCGGCCGGGCCCGCCGCGGAAGGCGTCGCGCAGGTGCACGGGGTGGTCGGCGAGCCAGTCCAGGGTGCCCTCCGGGTCCGCCCGCAGCGCGGCGGCCAACGGGACGGACACCTCCACGGTGCCCACCCGGCCCCAGCCGGGCGCCCGCCCCAGCAGGCGCAGCATCCGGCCGGGGTCGGTGCGGGCCGCGGTGGCCACCGCGGGGCCGTGCCGCAACCACCACAGCGGTCGCAGCGGCTCCGGCGTCCGCTCCAGCTCGCGCTCGGCCCGCTCCAGCAGCAGGCCCGGATGGTGCCGGGCCAGGGCGCGCCAGGTGCGGCCGGAGAAGTCCAGTCGCGGCAGCAGCCGGGCGACGGTGGCCGGGCCGCAGGCCGGCAGCAGGGCGGCGGCGTCCGTCTCGCCGTGGAGGCCCAGCACGCGCTCGACGACCGCGTCGGCGTGCCCGGTCAGACGCCGCCGTCGCAGCGTGCGGTACAGCCGGCGGCGCAGCTCCGGCGGCGCGTCCGGCAGCATGGGCAGCAGCGCCTCGGGGGCCACGGGCACCCGGCCGAGCAGGGGCAGCGCCAGCGCCTGCTCGCGCGGCTCCGCGGCCGCCAGCAGACGCTCCGCCACGTCGCCCCGGCGGGCGGCGACGACCATGTGGAGAGCGACGCTCCGGTGGTAGGCGCCGCCGGCCAGCAGCTCGTCGATCAGCGCGCCGAGCGGATCACCGTCCCCGCCCGCGCTCCCGGTGGTGGGCCCTCCGGCCCCGCCGCGCCCCGCGAGGGCGCGGGCGTGCTCTGCGGCCTGACGCATCGCCGCGGGGTGGGGCAGCGCGGAGAGCTCCTCGACCAGCCTCCCGGCGAGAGCGGAGCCCTCCTCCGGCCGGCCGGGTTCGTCCCAAGTGAGAGAAGTCATCGCGGGCCAGTCTGTCGCCGGCGGGGTGCCGTGTCGCGCCGTTTTCCGCCCTGGCCGGTAGCGTCCGCCGTTGCGCAACCGCGCCGGCCGTGCCCGCCTCGGGCCGGTCCGGGGGCCGATCCGCTCGGCCGCGCCGCCGTCCGCGGCCGATCCGCTCCGTGTCCGGCTCGGGGATGCCGGTCGATGGACAGCGGGGGTGCCCCACGGCACGATCACCTGTGAAGAACTCGTGTTCTTCGAGGGGCGGATCATGGCGGACGGGGGACGAGATGACCGCGCTCGGGGTTCTCGGGCTTGACGACGGCCTGGTCGCCCGCGCCGTCCATCCGCGCGGGCGGTGGATCGACGGCTGGAACCTCCACCCGACCCACCACCACGTCCGCGCCGTCGCCGACCTCGACGGGGACGGCCGCAGCGAGGCCGTCATCACCAGCGACTGGGGCGTCGGCATCCTCCAGCACGACGGCCGTGCCTTCCGTTGTCCCTTCGGCGCCGCGCGCGACACCGTGTTCGGCGAGTGGCGCTACGACGCCACCACACGGCCGGGGCGCGACCGCGTCATGGCCGCCGCCAACCTCACCGGCTCCGCCAACCCGGAACTGCTGGTGTGGAGCGGCACCGGCATGGCCGCCCTGTCGCGCACCGAGACCGGCCTCACGTCGTCGCGGCTGCACCCCAACGGGACCCGCCTCGGCGGCTGGGTCCTCAGCACCGAGGACAACCACTTCTGGGGCACCGGCCGCTTCGGCACGGACGCCCGCCAGGCCATGGTGCTGACCAGCCCCTGGGGGCTGGGCGTCATCTCCCTGGCCCGCGGCACCCACCTGGTGATGGTCCCCACCGGCACCCGGCTGGGAGGGTGGACCCTGCGCACCGACACCGACCAGGTCCGCCTCATCGCCGACCTCGACGGTGACGGCCGGGACGAGCTCCTGGTCACCGGCCGCACCGGGATCGCCGTGCTGAAGCCGCAGGACGGCGGCCTCGTCCCGCTCGCCGTGCACCGGACGGGCGAGAACCTGTCCGGCTACCTCGTGGGCCCCGGCACGTTCCCGGGGGCCGACCTGCTGCGCCCGGGAGGGGCGGAGGAGATCGTGGTCAACGACCACCGGGGCCTGCACGTGCTGGGCCTGGCCGGGAACCGGCTGGAGCGGCGGGCCTTCGCCGCCAACGGCAGCCGGATCGACGGCTGGCTGGTCGACCCGGCGGTCAACCACCTGCTGCCGGCCGGCGACCTGACCGGCGACGGCGGCGCGGACTTCGTCGTCCGGAGCCCCTGGGGCATCGGCGTGCTGGGCCTCGACGCGGACCACCGCTTCCGCTGCCGCGCCCTCCACCCCTACGGCGCCGCGCTGGGCGACTGGCGGCTGGCGAGCGGCGACGTCATCGCCGGCGCCGGTTCGTTCACCCGTCGGGACCGCCGGGAACTGCTCGTGGTCAAGCCGTGGGACGCGCCGGAGGACACCCCCCGGTTCGTCCGCACCGAGTTCGTCAACTGGCACCGCAACATCCGCCGGTCCCTGCCCACCGCCCGCCCCACCGACCTCGCCCAACTGGTCAGCGCGGTACGCAGGGCCGGCCCGCGCGTCGGCGTCGCGGGAAGCGGCTGGTCCTTCACCGACTGCGCGGTCGACGCCGGCACCCGCTCACTGATCGACACCTCCGGGTTGGGCGAGGTCCTCCAGGGCGTGCTGCCGGACGCCCTGGACGACCAGCCCGGGCGCCGGGACCGCCACCTGGTCCACGTCGAGGCCGGCATCAAGGTCCACGAGCTCAACCGCCGCCTCGACCGGCTGGGGCTGGCCCTGCCCACCCTGGGCGGAAGCCGGGGGCAGTCCCTGGCGGGCGTGCTGAGCACCGGTGTGCACGGCTCGGACGTGTCGCTGCCCCCGATAGCCGACGCGGTCCGCGCCATCCACCTGGTGGGCGCGGGCGGGCGGCAGTGGTGGATCGAACCGGCCACCGCCCCCCTCACCACCCGGGAGGGAATCGACCGGGCGAAGGCCCGCGGCGCGCTGGACCCGTCGCTGCGCCAGGTCTGGGACGACCAGTGGTTCAACGCCGCCCTGGTCGCCATGGGCTGCGCGGGGGTGATCTACTCCGTGGTCCTGCAGTGCCGGCCCGCCTTCCGGCTGCGGTCGACCACCACGGCCGAGCCGTGGTCGCGCGCCCAGCGGCGCGTCGCGGACCTCTCCCTCCCCGACCGGCGCCCCCGCTACCTGGAGATCAACGTCAACCCCGCCGACCACAGCTGCCGGGTGGTGGTGCGGGAGGAGACCACCGAGCCGGTGCGCCTGCCGGCCGCCTCCGCCGCGCCCTCGGTGGGAGCGGTCGCCGCCGCGGTCGGCCTGGTCGGTCCCGGCGCGCTGGGCGTCCTGCCCGCGGCGATCGGCGCCTACGTCGCCCGCACCACCGCCGAGATCGGGGCCCTGCTGGCCGTTCCCGTCGCGGGTCCGGTGCTCGCCGCGCAGCGCACGGAACAGGCCCTGCGCCCGGTGGAGGACGCGCACCGGCTGCTGCTCGAACTGAACCTCGCGGCCGTCGACCCGCACGACCCCCGCCGCGTCGCGGACGTCCTGCCGACCGCGATCAACCTCCTGTGGGCCATCGGTGCCTTCGTGGTACCCGGCCGCGCCCTGGTGGACCGGTTGCAGAGCACGCTCACCGCACAGCAACGGCCGGAGGGCACGACCGTCGGGCCGAGCTTCCGCGTCATGACGGGGCAGCCCGACAGCGCCGAAGACGGCTCGCAGAACCACGACGAGACCGAGCGGCTGGTGGAGAGCCACGAGTACGCCGTGCCGGCCTCCCGTGCCGTCGCCTTCGTCGACCGGCTGCTGTCGGTGATCGGCGGGCTGCGCGCCGGCCCCGACGCGCTCATCGCCAACCTCAACCTGCGTTTCACGGCGCGCTCCCGGGCGACCCTCGCCATGCAGAGGTTCGACCGCACCTGCCACGTGGAGATCTACACCTTCCGCGGCCTGCGGGGGAACGACGCCTTCCGGGCCCGTCTCGGCGAGGTGGTGCGCGAGTTCGCCGCGGTCCCGCACTGGGGCCAGTTCCACTCACCCACCGAGGCCACGCCGTGGGCACGCGACGGCGCGCTGGACCGCTGGCGGACCGTCATGCGCGCCCTGTCCGAGGGCGACGAGTCCTTCTGGTCCGACTTCGCCCGGGCCCGCGGGCTGCTCCCCGGCGAGTAGCCCCGCGCCCCGCTCAGTTGCCCGCCAGCGCGGCCAACTGCAGCAGCCTGCTGTTGCAGACGCCTGCCGAGCTGGGCGGCGGGTACGGGGGAGTGGCCTTGATCGGCGTGTTGGGCGCGGTGATGTTCCGTGACAGGGTCGCCACGAACACCGTGGCTATCTCCTTCGCGGCTCCCTCCATGTGCTCGCAGGTCCGCGCGGCGCTGCGGCCGACGAGTTCCCCGGTCGGCAACCAACGGGTCGCCGCGTACCAGTAGCCGAAGTCGGTGAGTTTCTTCGTGAGACTGGTGGTGAGCGTCGCGGCGTTGGTGATGCCGGTCGGGGCGACGGTCGCCCCGATGGCGGTGGAGAATCCCGCCGCCCGTTTCGTCCAACCGCTCGATGTGGCGGGGATGAGGTATGCCTTGACCGCGTCGCTGACCGTGCCGCCGAGGGCGGGCGGGCCGCCCGGGTTCGTTCCGGCGGCAACCATGTACGCGGCGGCGTCGCCCTCCAGGTTGTCGGTGACGCCGTAGTCGGAGCTGGCGTTGTGGAACACCACCTCGACGTTGGCGGCGGGGTCCTTGGCGCGGCGGCGAGCCAGATTGGCCGCTCCGCCGCCGAGGTCCCCGAGCCAGGTCACGACCTCGAGTCCTGTTCCCCCTTCGGGATAGACGAGCGCTCGGGTGATGCTGGTGCGCGTCTCCAGGCCGATGAGGAGGTGCCCGATGTCCACCGAGCGTGCCCCGTCCCTGATGCTCTGCGAGTCCTTCAGGTCCTGGAGCACGCTGGTTCTGGCGAACGCGGGTCGCGGATCGGCGGGGGTGTGGCCGGTGTAGCTGACGAAGCCGGCGTTGCGGATCACCGCCCCGGGGAGGGAGCGCTTGCTCTCGACCTCGTAGTCCAGGGACCAGGTCGTCCCGTAGTACACGCCGCGTAGCGTCTGGAGTCGGTCCTCGACCTTGGACTGTCCGGCCTTGGCGAGGAGGGCCTCCGCCTTGGCGAGGAGTGCCACGACGGCGGCGAAGGACTGGGCCTTCGTCATGGTGGGCCTCCCAGTGCTGGCTCACGCGATGTCGGGAAGGTCGGACGTCATCGCGATGTCGGTGCCGGAGGTGGGGGTGTACTCGTTCCACTCGGCGATGAGCGCGCCCTTCTCACCCGGCTGCAGCACCGCGAACGGGGTTGTGGTGCCGTTGTGCGCGAACCCCACCCTCTCGAGGGTGATCTGCGTGGCGCTCGGAACGGCGGTCACCCGTACCGCCTCCTGGACGTGCCGCTCGTCCTCGACGTCGAGGACGACGGGCAGACCGACCACGAACCCGGCACTGCTCTCGACCCTGATGGTCACCGGCGTGGCACTCGGGGAGACGTTCGCCGAGCACGTCGTGTACACCGCGTCCTGCAACCGCGCCACCGTCCTCCCGGGGTTGGCAGGCGGGATTCCCGGATAGTTGCGGTCGTCGTACGCGGCGATCTCCTGCGCGATCGAGAGATACTCCTCCGGGATCTGTGCTCCGATCGAGCCGCCTTCGGTGAAGCGCATCCAGCGCTCCTCCCAGCCCTTTCGCACGGTCAGCACGATGCGAGCGCTGCCGGCCCGCAGGAACGCCTGCCGGTTGGGATCGGGGTGGCGGAGTTCGCGGACGAACCGCCAACTGGGTGGGACGTCCCAGAAGTACGAGTAGAGGAAGGTGACGACGTTCTCCCACTCGATCGCCTGGTTGATGAAGCGGACCAGATCCTCGTGCTGCCTCAGCAGTGTCCACTGCTCCTGGCTCAGGCCCAGCTTGGACTCGTCGAATCCGATGCCGTGGGCGAGGTCGACGCCCGCGGCCTGGAAAGCGGCGAGCACGCTGTCCGGCATGAAGGCGAAGTCGGGCCCGAGGACGAAGCGCAGCACGCTCTTCATGATCTCGTCGTTCTCCTCACGGCGGAGCGTGAGGGTGTCGACGTTGGCCAACTGCTCCTCGATCGCCAGGATCTGCGCCGCGATCTCCTGTTGACGTGCGACGTACTTCGCCTGTGCGGCGTCGAAGATCGTGCGCCAGACCTCGTTGCGCCACTGTTCGATGGTCTCCTGGGTGAGGTCGCAGAGGGTGGTGAGCTGGACGTGGACCTGGTCGGAGTGGTGGAAGAAGAAGGTCACCTTCTGCTTGCCGGTGTGCCCTTGGAGGAACGGCTGTCCGGAGGCGGCCATCAGCTTGTGGTCGCGTATGATCAGCGGGCCGGGCACGTTGTTCCATTCCGCTCTGATGACCGTGCCGATGACGTCGAAGTTCAGCTTGTTCTCGTCCCCGTCCTGCTTTCCGATCTGACCGTCGAGGCGGATCTCGCGGATGCGGGTGGAAGTGGGAACCTCGAATTCGACGTCGAGGAACCACCAACCTCCGTTCGTGGGAGCACGCCCGCTCCCGGTTACGGGGTTGGGTTCGGCCGGGTACGGTTTGACTGTCGCCCCGTACTGGTCGGCGATCCGCTTGTACTTCGGTATGCCGGGTGCTCCGGGGCCCACGGGGTTTCCGGCCGCGTCCACCAGGGTGGTCGTGATGTCGGAAGGCTTGACCGGGAACTCGAAGGGGCCCTGCTGCGCGCGCAGGCCCTCCAGTTCGGCGTACACCCGGCGCATTGCCGCGCCGGGCTCCGGCACGACGATGTCGTAGGTGAGGCGGAGTCCGTACCGGTACATCCGTACGCGCCACTTGCGCATCAGGCTGAAGTAGTCGACGCGTATCGGTTGGGGGGAGGTGTTTCTCAGCGTGCGGGTCGACGTTTCGGAGGTTCCGGTCTCCGTCTTCGTCGAGATCGTGATCTTGTGTTCCTGTCGCGATCGCGACGATGCCCTCGTCGTGGTGGCCCGCGCGTGTTTGATGCTCTCCGTCGCGGACTTGGACGTGGAGTCCTGCGCGGTGAAACCGGCCGTGCTCGATCCCGAGATGATCGGTATCCCGCCCTGGACCGTGCCGGTGATGTTGACCTGGTTGGAATGCTGGCTCTGGGACGTCGTTGACTGGGAGATGTCGGTGTTGTCCGTGACGCCGGTCTCGCTCACCTCTTCGAGCGAGTCCGTCACGATCGTCGTGAATTCCTTGGAGGTCACCGACCACTCCTTGTGGGTGACGGCAGTCTCCTCACCGGGTGCCATCGGGATGGTGGACACCAGTTCGCCGCGTTCGATCCCGTTGGGAACCATCTCGATCCGCTCGAGATTGAGCATGCCCACCGGCGGGGTCGTGGCCGCGATGTCGAGCCCGCGCAGGGCCACGATGGCGGAGTTCAACGACTGGGCGTACCGGCCGACATCCCGTTCCGACCGGGTTTCCTGCGCCTTCCTCAGCAGTTCGGACCTCATGTCCGTGAGTTCGCCCGCGAAGGTCTTCAGCTCGGACGAAGGCACCTCGGCCGCGGCGGCGATGTCCGGAACCAGTGCCGGAACCAGCGGCTCCTCGAACGCGGCGAGCAGGTCGAGGGTCTCGGCCGATATGCGCTGCGCGTATTCGCCCCGGAGTGCACGTCCTGGGGCGCCGAGCCGTTCCCGCACACGTTCGGTCTCACCGGGAGTCAGCGCGAGTTGCCGGATCGCCACGTACTTCGCGAGGCCACCGGAACCAGCGTCCGTTCCCTGCGCGGGCGCGACCTCGACCGGGACCAGAGTGCCCTTCGCGATTTCCCGGGCGGAGTTTCCCAGAAGGGGCGGGGACGTGGGAGACATGGTGATCCCCTCCGGATCAATGTCTGTCCCGCTGGGAGCGATGTGGTCAGGCAGGGAAGAGGGCCACGGCTGTGTCGTGGGTGGCGCCGACTGCGAGCCTGGCCACCGCGCGTACGCGTTCCAGACACGAGCTTTGCATGTGATGGTCACCATCCACCCTCGCACCAGTCGGGGCCGCGCGCTACCCCGGCCGGTTCCCCCGGGCACGGGGCGAGGCGGGCCCCTTGGGGGCCCGCCTCGCACACCGCGCACCGATTGGGACCGGCGCTGTTGGTGACGACCGTCGGAAGGGCGCTGCTCAGTCCTTCTTCTCGTCGTCCTTCTTGTCGTCGTCCTTCTTGTCGTCGAGCTCGTCGTCGAGCTCGTCGTCGAACAGGTCCGTGCTGGCGAACTCGAAGTCCTCGAAGAGGAGGGTGTCCTCGCCGACGAGCGCGGTGAAGCCGTCGACCGCGAGCGCGTCGCCGGCCTTGGCGAAGTCGACCTGCTGGACGAACACCGTGTCGTCGAGGATGGCCACCTTGTCGTCCTCGAAGGCGTCGGCGGCGTAGGCCGGGGAGCCGAGGCCCAGGGCGGCGACGGTGCCGACGGCCACAACGGCGATGCGCTGGCTGATGCTCATGTGACGGTTTCTCCTTCGGACACTCGGCAGTGCGACGGTCGCACTGCCCGCTCCCGCCGGCAGAGAAGCGATGCGGGAGCGTCGTCACACCTATTTGTATTCATATAGGCACGGAGCGCAACCGGAGGGTGCCCGCCCGCGTCCACCCGGGGGAGCCCGGTGCGCTGCCTCCACCGCGTCACGCACGGCGAGGAGGAGGCGGAGCCCGGGCGTACGGGCGGGCGGTGGGCGGGGAGGGGCGACCCACGCCGTGGGGCCTTCCCCGCCCACCGCCGTCACTCGGCGTGCCGGGTCAGGCCGCGGGGGTCTCCTCCCGCGGCTGCCCGGAGCGGGTCGGCGCCTCGGGCACCTCACCGATCTCGTCGACGACCGCGACGTCCAGCACCGCGATCTCGTCGGAGCCCAGGTACCGCAGGGTGTCCCGGTCGAAGACCCACTGGGTCCGCTCTCCCGACGGTTCCTCGAAGGCGAGCCCCACGCCCCGCCGGCCGGCCGCGTCGACGGCGTCGTCGACCACGACCACCCCCGGCACCTCGGCCACCGCGCGGTACAGGGCCGCGCCGACGTCCGGCAGCAGGCTCGCCTGGGCGAGCTTGGAACCGATGTCCTCCAGCACGGCCGTGTGCGGGTCCGGGCCCTGGCCCTCCGTGGCGGCGTACAGCGACTCCAGCAGGACGCCGGGATCGGTCGGGAGCGCCTCCAGCTCCCGGTAGGTGGTCGCGTTCGGGTCCGCCTCGATCACCCCGGACAGGTTCTCCAGTTCGGTCCCCGCCGACGGGCCGGACAGCACCCGTTCGCTGAGCCAGCCGTCCCGGGCGCCGTCCACGGCGTGCCAGTCGTCCCGCTCGATCCGGTCCGCCCCGTCCGGCGTCCCCCGCTCGCCCTCGGTCCTGGTGTAGACGTACTGGTCGTCCCGCACCTCGATCTCCGGCCCGCTGGCCGCCGCCAGGGCGATGCGGTCGAGCAGTTCCACCGCCTCCCGGTGCTGTTGCGCGGTCACCTCCACCTCCTCCCCACCGCCGTTCGGCACGGCGAGCGTGGTCACCAGCGCGGCCGCCGCCAGCAGCGGCGCGGCCACCAGGGCCGGCCGCGGCACCCGGCCGAAGCCGGACCGCGCCGGTGCGGCCTGCCGGGGAGTGGCCAGCACCCGCCGCAGCAGCGCGGCACGCTGCTCGTCGGTGTCCCCGGCGCCGAGCGCCGGATCCAGGCTTCGGAACGTCTCCTCGATGTCCTCGTGGCGGATCGCCATCGCGTTGCTCCTCACTGAACGGTCGTAACGGTGGGCAGGGGCTGGGTGGGTGGTTCGGCCGAAGGCTCGTCCTCCAGGAGCCGCCGCAGCCGGCGTCGGGCCCGGTGGAGCCGCATCGCGTAGGTGGCGGGCGCGCAGGAGAGCACCTTCGCCCCCTCCCGCGTGGACAGCCCCTCCCACAGGGCCAGCCGCAGGACCTCCTGCTCGAGCTCGCTGAGCTGCCCGAAGGCCCGAACCACCGCGAGCCGCGTCGACAGCTCACCGGCGGGATCGGGCAACGTTCCGGACGAGGTCCGGCCGAGCACCTCCAGCAGGTCCCGCGAACGGTCGCCCCTGCGCCGCAGGTTCGCCACGGTCCTCCGGGCGACCCCGTAGAGCCAGGGCAGGGGACGCTCCCTGGGAACCTCCCCCTGGCGCCGCCAGGCCACCAGGAAGACGTCCGCGACCGCGTCCGCCACCTGCGCCTCGGGCAGACGCCGCCGCATGTAGGCGGAGATGTCGGCGTAGTACGCCTCGTACCACTCGACGAACCTTCGTTCGTCCTCGTCTGTCGTCACGTGACCTCCCACGTGTATGTGTGGGATCGAGCGAGTTGATAACGCGCCGGTCCGAAATTCCTCCGGGGTGACCGGTCCGGCCGGGGCGGCGTCCGCGTCGCGGCATGCGTCGGGGCGACGTGGGAGGAGGACGACGTCCGCGGTGCCGCGCGCGTCGAGCGCGTCGTGCGCCGGAACCGCGCCGGCGGACCGCCGCCGACGCCCCGGCACCGCCCCACCGGCTGTGGCCGACCCGGCGTGCCGGGCACCGTGCGGAAGAGGTCAGCGAGACGTCCGGTTGCGGGCTGCCCACTCCTCGACGGCCGCGACCCAGTGGGCGAGGTCCGGCGCGGGGTCCAGTTCGGCGGACCGCCGCCGAGCGCGGGCCGAGGCCAGCTCGTACGCGGCGGGCTCCAGCACGTCGCGCAGGGCGGTGACGTAGGCGTCGAGGTCGTCCCGCGAAGCGAAGATGCCGGCCGCGCCCAGGCTCTCCACGAGGCCCGGCGTGGGGTGGGCGATCACGGGGATGCCGCTCGCCATGGCCTCCACCCCGACCCGGCCCCAGCTCTCGTACTCCGACGGCACGAGGAGGACGGCGGTCCGGGCGTAGACCCGATCCCGCATCCGGTCACCCGGCACGTGCGGGATGATCTCCAGGTTCGCGAGCCGGCGGGGAGGCCGCACCTGCGTCCCGTAGGCGCCGAGCACCCCGAGGAACCGCCGCTCCGGCATGCGCTCGGCGATCCTCCAGAAGAGGTCGCCGCCCTTCTCCTGGTTCAGGTTGACCAGGGTGATCGCGTCGCCCGGGTCGGTGCGGTAGTCGGCCGCGTAGACCGGCGGGCGGACGACGATCGACTCCGGCGCCTCGACGCCGGCCCGCGCGAACCACACGCGCGCCGCGTCCTGCATCCACAGCGAGTTGTAGACGGCGAAGGGGACGGCGCCGGTCGCGATGTCCCCGAAGGTCGGGTCGAACGTGTTGTGGCAGACGGAGACGACCGGGACGCGGTACCGGCGCCCGTACCCGGCCGTCGCCGCGACGTTCTCCAGGTGCGACACGAGCACGTCGGCCCGAGACGCCTGGGTGGCGAAGTCCACCCCGGACTGGAAGGGGATGACCCGCACCCCGTCGAGGCCGTACTCGGCGCGGAGGGGCCCGTCCTTCGACAGCCACACCGTGACCTGGTGCCCGTGGTCCACCAGGGCCCGGAACATCGAGTGGATCATCCACTCGCCCCCCGCGTTGTGGGCGGGCGGGTACGCGTGCAGACGCGCGACCACACGCAACGGACCGACCCCGGGGAGCGACGGGGAAGCCGCCCGGGCCACCACGGCCCGCCGCGGGACGGCCGTCCTCCGCGCCGCCGTGGTGCCCTGCGCGGGGAGCCGCCCCGGTGCCTGCTCCCGGGGAACACGCGGAGCCCTCACCAGCCGCCACCGGGGACGTCGACACACTCCACCGAGGCTCCCGCCTCGCCGAGGAGTACGGCTGACACGACATCACACAGCAGCAGCACAGCGCGATTCTGCCACGCCGACCGATGGCCGTCTCCCCCTCCGGCACGCCGAAGGGGAATCGCCGGCCGGGTGGAACGACGAGACGGACTCGTGCGCCGCCCGCCCAGCGCGACCGCCGATCCACTACCTTCCGACGCATGCCCGACAGCACGGACCACCTGCCGCCCGCCCAGTACTACGCCACGCTCCCGCCCCACCTGGTCGGTGCCGGGCTCCTGCTGCGCGACCGGCGCCGGCGCGTTCTGTTGGTCGAGCCGGCCTACCGGCGCGACAGCTGGGAGATTCCCGGTGGGGCACTGGAGCACGGCGAGTACCCGTGGGAGGCGGCTGCCCGGGAAGTCCGGGAGGAACTGGGCCTCGACCTGTTGCCCGGACGCCTCCTGGTCACCGACATCGTCCCCGCCCAGAGCGAGGCCGCCCCCCACTGATCAACTTCCTCTTCGACGGCGGCATCCTCCCCGACCACGTGGCCGCCGACCTGCGGCCACACGACGAGGAACTGAGGAGCGTGGCCTGGTGCACCCCCGAACAGTGGGCCGAACGCCTCGCCCCGCACAAGGCGCGCCGCATCAACGCCTGCGTACACGCGGCCGACACCGGCACCACCGGCTACCTCCAACACGGCTGGCCGCCCCCCACTCCCACCTGAACCACCGCACTGCTCGGGGGGCAGCGCCGGCGCCTTCCGCGTGGTGGCGGTCACGGGGGAGTGGGGTGCTGCGGTGAGGGTGCTCACAGGGTTCCAGGCGTCTACGATCGCCGGTAGGAGAGCCTCAAACCTCAAATCGGGACGAATGGGGATGTTTGCGCCCGAGAGTGGTTGAATCATTCACCGCGGGGGGTGGGCACCGGGTAAACACCCAGGTCACCGTGGTGTCGCGGTGCTTCCTCCGGCCCTGTCGGTCCTCTCCGTGGCCTGTTCCCGGTGGTGCGTGTGGGCCTGCCAGTGGCTTGTTCCCGGCCCTCGTCGCTACTATCCGGCGTCGTTTTGGGGGCTCTTGGCGGGCTCGGCGGGGGTTGTTACTACTTGGACTCGTTCGCCCCACCCGGCAGTCCACACGGGATGCCGACGGGGCGGGCGGGGTCCGCGCCGGCGACGGTGGTGGGCCTGGTCCCCCGGCACCCACGCCGCCCTCCAGGAGCACTGGAATCACGGGCCGCGGGGTGCTGGAGTCCCCGAACAAAGGTTGCTTTCGTGACGATCACCCGCACCACCGCTACCGGCCGCATCACCTCCACCCTGGGCGGCCTGCGCCGCGCCTCCGCGCGCACGGTTGCCGCCGCGACGATGCTGGCCGCCGCGACCGCGGGCATGACCGGAACCGCCCTGGCCGCCACCCACGCCACCGCCGTGCCCGTGGCGACCGTGGCCGAGGCCAAGGCCGCCACCAGCGGGTTCGCCCTGCCGATCGAGGGCTCCTACACCCTGAGCGCCTCCTTCGCCCAGGCCGGCAGCAACTGGGCCAGCACCCACTCCGGCCAGGACTTCGCCGTCCCCACCGGCACCGGCGTGGACACCGTCTCCGACGGCGTCGTCTACTCCGCCAGCTACGACTCCTCGTACGGCAACAACGTCATCGTGCAGAACGCCGACGGCAAGTACGTCCTGTACGGCCACCTCTCCGAGATGACCGTCACCGCTGGTCAGAAGGTGAGCGCCGGCGACCGTGTGGGTCTGTCCGGCAACACCGGCAACTCCACCGGCCCGCACCTGCACTTCGAGGTCCGCACCACCCCGGTCTACGGCTCCGCCATCAACCCGGTGGACTACCTCGCCGCCAACGGCATCACCATCTGACACCGGTAGACAGCCGTGAACCCCGCCCGGCGCCCCCACCACACGGTGGGGGCGCCGCGGCGTGTCCGCGCCAATCGGCCGCCTGCGGCCGCAAGCGGAGCCCGAGACTCCCCGCCTTGAGCGCCGCTCACCAGCGGTGACGTCCGGGCGGCCGGTGAACCCCGTGGCGCCGAGTGGTGATCCACCGGAGGCTTGGTGGACGCGGATTCCGGCGCTACGCGCGTAGAAACCGCCGAGGCCGGTCCATCTCACGACGGGGAGTGGGAAACCATGACGACAGACCGTTCACCCAGCGACACGCCGCACGCGTCGGAGTCCTGGAGTCGGCGGCGGGTGCTCCGGATCAGCGGGGGCGCGGCGGCCGGCGCCGCGCTGGGGCTCGGCATCACGGCGCCCACCGCCGCCGCGGCCGTGCCCACCTCCCAGCGGTTCGACCTGTCGGAGCCCTCCTATGACCTGTTCCGCCACGTCACCCTGCGCGACGGCCGGGTCCAGCAGTCGTTCTGCTTCGACAACGTCAACCGGCGGCTGTTCGTCGCCCAGCTCCGCTCCGGCTCCCCGGACGACAGCGGGGACCTGTGCATCACCGAGCTGGACTTCTCCGGCAACCAGCTGGGCTACATGTACCTCAGCGGGTTCGGACACGGGGTGTCGATCGCGGCGCAGCCGGTGGGCACCGCCACCTATCTGTGGACGGAGGTGGACGTCAACAGCAACGCCCGCGGCACCCGGCTGGCCCGGTTCCGCTGGAGCAGCGGGACGACGCTCAGCAACACCTCCTCCGCGCTGACCAAGCACTCGCCGGTGGCCGGAGCGCTGGAGACCACCTGCGCGATCGATCCGGTGCACAACCGGATGGCGGTCCGCTACGAGACCGGCAGCGGCAAGCGGTACGCCATCTTCAACGTGAGCGACGTGGCGGCCGGCGTCTACACCAACCGGCTGGCCGACGTGGCGCAGCCCGGCGGGCTGGGCGTCTTCCAGGGCTACACGCTGTACGGATCGTTCGTCTACCAGATCGAGGGCACGGCCTACGGCCCGGACAACCCCAGCCCGGGGAACGCGTACGTCTCCAGCGTGAACGTGAACACCGGCGCGATGGTCCAGCGGAGCTTCACCCGCGCGGGCTCGACCCTGACGTACCGGGAGCCCGAGGGCATGGCGGTGTACCGCACCGCCGCGGGCCAGACCCGGCTGTTCCTCGGTTTCGCCTCCGGCGAGGCGGGCGACCGCCGCAGCAACCTGTTCTACAAGAACGTGCTGGTGTAGCGCCGCGCCGGCCGGTCTCCACCCGGCCGGCTCCCCCTCGCGCCGGTCGAGGCCCCACCGAGGGCGTCGACCGGCGCGCGCGTTCCGCGTCCGCCACCTCCGGTCGTGTGCGCGGGCGCCGCCGAGCCGGCGGGCTGTCCGATTACCCACCCTTGACTGGTATAGACCAACGCGCTTGAGTGGGTGTCACCCCGGGCGGCCGAGCCGCCGAGAGCCGGCCAGCTTTCTGACGGGGCCATGACATCATGCCGACCCGCGGCCGTCCCGCCGTCGATCCGTGCGGCCCGGGCCGCACCGAGGAGTGATCAGATGTTCACCAGACGCCTCACCTCCGTGCTCGCCGCCCTCGCCGTGCTGCTCGCCGGCGCCCTCGCGGTCGTCGTACCGGCCGGCACTGCCCACGCGGCGGACTGTGCCCCCGCCTGGAGCGCCACCACGACCTACTGGGGCGGCACGACCGTCTCCCACAACGGCCGCAACTGGACCGCCAGGTGGTGGACCCTCGGCGAGGCGCCGCCCGGCACCTCCGGCGTGTGGGCCGACCAGGGAGCGTGCGGCACCACCACGCCGCCGCCGATCCCCTCCGGCTTCATCGTCACCGAGGCGCAGTTCAACCAGATGTTCCCGAACCGGAACCCCTTCTACACCTACAGCGGGCTCACCGCCGCCCTGAGCTCCTACCCCGGTTTCACCACCACCGGCAGCGACACCGTCCGGCGCCAGGAGGCCGCGGCCTTCCTCGCCAACGTCAGCCACGAGACCGGCGGTCTGGTCCACATCGTCGAGCAGAACACCGCCAACTACCCCCACTACTGCGACTCCACCCAGCCCTACGGGTGCCCCGCGGGGCAGGCCGCCTACTACGGTCGCGGCCC
The DNA here is from genome assembly GCF_013407765.1 of Allostreptomyces psammosilenae. Lineage (GTDB taxonomy): Bacteria > Actinomycetota > Actinomycetes > Streptomycetales > Streptomycetaceae > Allostreptomyces > Allostreptomyces psammosilenae. The sequence goes on along the minus strand of NZ_JACBZD010000001.1, from coordinate 1,884,100 downwards.
GATCCAGCTGAGCTGGAACTTCAACTACAAGGCGGCCGGCGACGCGCTCGGCATCGACCTGCTGAACAACCCCTGGCTGGTGCAGCAGGACGCGGCCGTGGCCTGGCGCACGGCGCTGTGGTACTGGAACACCCAGAGCGGGCCGGGCACCATGACGCCGCACAACGCCATGGTGGGCGGCCACGGCTTCGGTGAGACCATCCGCAGCATCAACGGGGCCCTGGAGTGCAACGGCGGCAATCCCGCCCAGGTGCAGAGCCGGGTGACCACCTACCAGCGGTTCGTCTCCATCCTGGGCACCACGGCGGGCGCCAACCTGTACTGCTGACCCGCCCGTCGAACGCCCGGCCCGTCGACCGCGCGGCGCGGCGCTCGCCGGCGCGGGGTGTGGGGGGTGCGGCCCGCCGGCCGCACCCCCTGCCGCGGTTCCCCCCCAGGCACGCGGGGCACCGGCGGGTCAGTGCGCCGGGCGCTCCGGGCCGGCGGCCGGGACGGCGTCGAGGAGGGCGCTCGGCGCGCCCTGGCGCCAGGCGTCCACGATGATGGCGCGCAGCTCGTCGAGGTCGTCCAGGGCGGCCAGCCGGACCCGCAACCAGGCCAGCGTGACGTCCTCCCGGGAGAACTTCTCCGGCTCGGAGGCCATCAGCTCCGCGTGGTCCTCGACCGGGCAGCGCACCGCCATCGAGGCGTCGTCCCGGGCCAGCGTGAGGAACATCCGACCGCCCCGGACGCGGAAGGTCGGCATGTCCCAGGCGATCTTCTCCTCCGTCTCCGGCAGGGACAGCGCGATCCGCCGGACGTCTTCCGCATCGATCATGCTCCGACCGTAGACGGCGGCACTGACAGCGCGCCAGCGACCGTCCGGCAGAGGGCGGGCACCGGGCGGAGACCCTGCTGCGACGCCCCGGCCGGCCGCGCTAGGGTCGGGGGCATGCCGACGCCCGAGTTCATCCGTGCCATCCGCGCCTCCGCGGGCCACCAACTGCTCTGTCTGCCCGGCGTGACGGCCGTGGTCTTCGACGACGACGGCCGGGTGCTGCTGGTCCGCCGCGCGGACACCGGCGAGTGGTCGCTGATCGGCGGCATCCCGGAGCCCGGCGAGCAGCCGGCCGTCGCGGCGGTGCGGGAGGTCGAGGAGGAGACGGCGGTGCGCTGCACGGCCGAGCGCGTGGTCCTGGTCCAGGCCCTGGAGCCCATGCAGTACCCCAACGGGGACCGCTGCCAGTACATGGACATCACCTTCCGGTGCCGCGCGGTCGGCGGCGAGCCGCGGGTCAACGACGACGAGTCGCTGGAGGTGGGCTGGTTCTCGCTGGACGCGCTGCCCGACCTCGGCGAGTTCGGTCAGCTGAGGATCAAGCAGGCGCTGGCCGACGAACCGACCTGGTTCGCCACGGAGGACGCACCGATGACGCCCGGGGGCGATCGGCCGGGTCAGTAGGTCCGCCACTCCTGGCGGCTGTACTCCAGCACGGTGGGCTCCATCAGGGTGCTGGCGCGCACGTCGGCCGATCGGCGGTCGAGCGGGAAGACGGCGGCCGCCCGCAGCACCGCGTCGTCGAGGAAGCGCAGCGGCGGGGCGTCCGGCGCCAGGCGCAGCGGCGGATCGCCCGCCCCGCGGCCCTCCGGGAGGTCGGCGAGGACGAATCCCCAGTTGCCGAAGCTGGGCACGTCGACCTGGTAGGGGGTGGTGGCGAAGCCGGCCTCCCGGATGCCGGCCTCGATCGACCAGTAGGTGCGCGGGGCGAAGAACGGCGATCCGCCCTGCACCACCACCCGGCCCTGCGGCGCCAGCACGCGGGAGAGCATGCCGTAGAACTCCACCGAGTACAGCTTGGCGGTGGCCACGCTGTCCGGGTCGGGGAAGTCCACGACCACGGCGTCGTAGCTGCCGGTGGCGTCCCGCAGCCAGGTGAAGGCGTCGTCGTTGACGGTGGTGACCCGCGGGTCCGCCAGCGCGTCGTGGTTCATCGCGCGCAGCGGGCCGTAGGACCGGGCGAGCTCGGTCACGGCCGGGTCGAGGTCGACCAGGGTCACCCGCTCGACGTCGTCGTAGCGCAGCACCTCGCGCAGGGCGAGCCCGTCGCCGCCGCCGAGGACCAGCACGGAGGAGCGGGCGCCGGCCAGCGCCGGGTGCACCAGGGCCTCGTGGTAGCGGTACTCGTCGACCGAGGAGAACTGGAGGTCGCCGTTGAGGAACAGCCGCAGGTCGGGGTCTCCGGTGAAGGCGACCGACTCGGTGATCACGATGTCCTGGTACCGGGTCTGCTCGGCGTGCACGATCGGGTCCCGGTACAGCCGCTGGCGGGCGCTGACCTCCAGGTCGTCGGCGAACGCGTAGGCCCCGCCGAGCAGCGCGAGCACCGCCGCCATGCCGGCCAGCAGCCCGGCCTGGACCACCCGGCGGGTCTGCCGGCGGAAGATCCACAGCACCAGGGCGACGCCGGCGGTGGCGTTGACCGCGCCCACCACCAGGGCACCGCGCAGCTGTCCGAACGTCGGCAGCAGGAGCAGCGGGAAGCAGAGCCCGCCGACCAGCGCGCCGATGTAGTCGGCGGCGAACATGTCGGCGACCGCGCCGCCCGCCTCCTGCCGCTGGATCCGCTGGAGCATCGTCATCAGCAGCGGGATCTCGGCGCCGATCAGCATGCCGACGACGAAGGCGATGGCGACCATCACCGGGGTGTAGACGCCCAGCCAGGCGAAGGCCACGTAGAGGGCGAGCACGGACAGCCCGCCGATCAGCGCCAGCGCCGCCTCCACCAGGGCGAACGCCCCGACGGCGCGGCGCTGCAGCGGCTTGGCCGCCAGCGAGCCCATGCCCATGGCGAACACCATGACCGACAGCACGACCGAGGTCTGCAGCACCGTGTCGCCGACCAGGTAGCTGCCCAGCGCCGTCAGCGCCAGCTCGTAGACCAGTCCGCAGGCGGCGCAGAGGAAGACCGCGAACAGCAGCAGGAACCGGGCCAGGCGCGGACGTGCCGCGGCCCGCGGCGGTTCCGTGAGCGTGCTCACGACAGTGCGGCGCCGACCATGAGCGCCGTGCCGACGTACATCGCGCCCTGCACCCACGCCGCCGGGTGGGGACGGTCGCCGTCGTCCTGGAGCACCACGGCGCCCATCCGGCCCGGGGTGACGATGCCGACCACGGCGAACACCAGCGTCATCACCAGCACGCCGACCAGCCCGTACACCAGGGTGCTGAGCAGGCCGTAGCCGAGCCCCGCCTCGGACTCGCTGGCCGCGATCGCCTCGCGGATGACGATGCCCACGCCGAGCATCTGACCGCCGAGCACCACGGCCGCGCCCTTGTTGCGCTCGGTCCACACCACCGAGGCGAGCTTGCCGGGGGTCACCAGGTCCAGGGCGACGAACGCCACCGCCATGACGACGAAGCCCACCAGGCCGTACAGCAGCGCCGAACCGGCCGCTTCCACGATGTCCGTCAACGTCTTCCCTCTCTCCCCTGACCGCTTACTTTCCGGATCCCGGCCCGCCGCCGCGGAACTCGTCGTCGTGGCTGCCCGGCACCGGCCAGGTGCTGACGTGGGAGTTCCAGCGGCGGTAGCCGGTCGCGTAGTCCTCGATCTCGATCCGGCTGCCGGATCCGTACGGGCTCAGCGCCACGATGTCGTCCTCGTACCGCAGGAAGACCATGTCGTCGGTGTCGCTGTCGATGCGGCCCCGGGCGGAGCGGTGGTTCTCGATCTCGCTCGCGACGCGCGCCGGCGCGTCGACCTCGTCGAGGTAGTCGCCGTCGCTGGAGCGGTACTGCTCGGCGATCCAGTCCCTCGGGGCGTCGTCGTCGGCATCACCGCCCGAACAGCCCGTCAGCAGCGTCACGGCGACCAGCGCCGCCGCGGACAGCCGAGTGTGCCTCACCGTGCCTCCAGCCTGGTGTGTGTGGTGACGATCTGCCGGGTCTGCGGGTAGGCGTGCCAGGTGCGCCAGGCGACACCGGCGTCGGACTCCACCACGAGCGCGGTGACGGCGTCGGGGGAGCCGGGGAAGATCCCGCAGAGCGCGTCCGGCCGGCCGTCCAGCCCTTCGCGCAGCCACTGGGCGCGGTCGCCGAACTCCTGGGGCGGGTAGGTGTCGATCCGGGCGGTGAAACGATACTTCCAGCCGCCGATCTCCTCGTTCACCGCCTCCGGAAGCCATCCCGGCCTGCCGGGCAGGCAGGCCACGGTCTCGCAGACCGGGCCGGCGATCACCTGGTGGGAGGCGCCGAGCAGCCGGAGCTGGACGGTGAGTCCGCCGGCCCGCACCTCGGCCACCGCCAGGGCCTCGCGGGCCGGCAGGCCGAGGGCGAAGGAGAGCTGGTCGGCGCCCGTGTCGAGATAGGGGGCGGCGAGCCGTATCCCGCTCATCCGACGCGGCCCCGGCGCCCCGTCGGGCCGACACCCGGCAACCACCGCACTGCTGCTGACCCCCCGTTTTCGGACACTCCGCCAACGGAGTCCCGCCTCGATTCGCGCGCCAAGTATGGCACGGCTCGAACAGTGCTCCGACGCGGCCCCGGGCCCATGACATGCGCAGCACCGAAGTTGTCCACAGGCCGCGAAACGGGGGCTGCGGGGCGCCACCACCCCGTGGGATCCTGAAAAAGGGGGCCGAAAAGCCCCCCCAAGGGGGGGTTGAGGGCCCGGGCGGCGAGCCCTCCCCCACGCCCCGCCCCTCTTCCGGACAGCCCCATGCTGCCACTCCCGCGAGTCCGGGCAGCCCGTTCCGGAGGCCCGTGCCACCACTCCCCGGAATCCGCGCTGCCGCTCCCGCGAGCGGGCCGGCTCCACCGGCCGCAGCACCCCGGTACATCGAAAGATGTACCGCGCTTTTCATCAGCGCCTACGAGGGACGCGCCCCGACCCGCCACGACGATGAGAGGGACGAACCACTACTCAGGGGGAATCGATGGCGGACGCCATACGGTCAGCCGTGCCTTCGTCCACGCCGGTCACCGGTCCGGCGGGCACGACGGGCCGCCTACCACTGCTGGACGTGCTGCGCGGGGCGGCGATCCTCGGCACGCTGATGACCAACGTGTGGATCTTCAGCTCTCCGGGGTCGGAATGGGGCATCCTCACCGGCGCCACCCCGGGCTCCTCACTGCGGGAACTGCTGTCCGACCCCGCGCCCGCCCTGGCGGCCGAGAGCCTCTTCCGGTTCCTGGCCGACGGCAAGTTCCTGTCCATGCTCACCATCCTGTTCGGGGTCGGCCTGGCGATACAGTTCGCCTCCGCGGCCAGGCGCGGGCAGCCGTGGCCGGGCCGGTACCGCCGGCGGGCGCTGTTCCTGTTCGCCGAGGGCACCGCGCACTTCCTGCTGGTCTTCGCCTGGGACGTGCTGATGGGCTACGCCGTCACCGCGCTGCTGGTGGCCGGGCTGCTCACCCGGTCCGAGCGGTTCCGGCGGGCGGTGATGTGGTGCGCGGCGGGGCTGCACGTCGCCGGCATGGCGCTGCTCACCGCCGGGCTGGTCGCCGCCGACTCCGCGACCGGCGAGGTCGACGCCGAGGTGGTGGCGCTGTACGCGGACGGCGGCTACCTCGACCAGGTGGCGTTCCGCCTGGACAACGCCGTGCTGCTGCGCCTGGAACCGGTCCTGTCGTTCGGGCTGCTGCTCTTCCTGTTCCTGCTCGGTGTGCGGCTGTTCCGGGCGGGTGCCTTCCAGCCGGACGCCGCCGGCCGCCGGCTGCGCGTGCGGATGCTCCGCTGGGGCCTGGGTCTGGGGCTGCCGCTGAACGCGGCCACCGCGCTGGGCGGGATGGACTTCTTCCTGCTCAGCCGCTACGTGGCGGCCCCGCTGGTGGCGATCGGCTACATCGGGCTGATCGGGGTGCTGCTGGACCGCACGCGTCGCCCGGGACGGCTGGTGGCGGCGCTCACCTCGGTGGGCCGGACCGCGCTGTCCAGCTACGTCGCCCAGAACGCGCTGTGCGTGCTGGCCTGTTACGGCATCGGGCTGGGGCTCGCCACCCGTTTCGAGGACAGCGGGCCGTGGTGGGTGATGGGCCTGTGGGCGACGGTGTGCCTGCTGCTGGTGGTCGGCTCCACGCTGTGGCTGCGCCGCTTCTCGCACGGGCCGCTGGAGGCGCTCCAGCGGTGGGCGCTCAATCGCTGAGCGCGCGGGCACGGCCCCGCCCCGCTCGTGGGGACGCGCTCACGCTCCGGGGCGGTGTGCCCGGGTGCGGGGCTCAGGACCGGCCGTGGAAGCGGCGGTGCAGCTCGCGCACCCGGTCCGCCAGCTCGGGGACCGGGCCCTCCACCGGGACGCCGGGCGCGACCTGCTGGATCGGCAGGGTGCGCACGGGCGGGGCGGGCACCCCCAGCTCGGCCAGCCAGCCGGCGAGCTGCTCCGAGGAGGTGGCGTACACGATGCGCCCCAGGCCGACCCAGCCGTGCGCGGCGGCGCACATCGGGCAGTGCTCGCCGGAGGTGTAGACGGTCGCCGCCGCCCGTTCCGCGGGCGTCAGGTGCGCCGCGGACCAGCGCGCCAGCTCGAACTCCGGGTGGCGGGTGCGGTCCCCGGAGGCCACGTGGTTGTGGTCCTCGGCGAGGACGGTTCCGTCCGCGGCGACGAGCACGGAGCCGAACGGCTCGTCGCCGGCGTCGAGGGCCTGGGCGGCCAGTTCCACGCAGCGGCGCAGGTGCCGCAGGTCGGCTTCGTTCACCATGTCGGCCTCCTCGAAGACGCGCTCACCGGGCCCTCACCCGGCCCCGCAGCATGATCGCAGAACCCTCTCGGCGGGGTGGCGGACGGGGTGGGGTGGGCGGCGGCGCGGGGCGGCGGGGACGTGTCGGCGCCGTGTCGGTGGTCTGTCGGTCGGGGCCGGGATCGTCGTGGCGTTCCAGTCCACACCCACGCACTACCGTCATGGAGGTTCCGTGGAGAAGTCGTTGCCGGTCCGGTTGGTCGAGGTCACCGACGTGCGGCGGATCACGCCGCACATGGCGCGGGTCACCTTCACCGGGGACGGCCTGGCCGACCCTGGGCCCCACGAACCGGACCAGCAGGTCAAGCTGTACTTCCCGAGGCCCGGGCAGAGCGTCCCGCGTCTTCCGGACCCGGCCCGGGAGGGCGACCTGGTCCGCTGGTACCAGGCGTACCAGGCGATCCCCGAGCCGGAACGCCCCTGGATGCGCAGCTACACCATCCGCGCGCGCCGTCCGCAGCAGGGCGCGGTCGACGTCGACTTCGTGCTGCACGACGACGCCGGCCCGGCCACCCGGTGGGCGCGGTCGGCCCGGCCCGGCCAGGTGATCGGCATGTTCGGGCCGTCGGCGGACTTCGCCCGGCCCGTCCCGCTCACCCGCTCCCTGGGCTCCGCGGACTGGGTGCTGCTGGCCGGGGACGAGACGGCGCTGCCGGCCATCGGGACGCTGGTGGAGGCGCTGCCGGAGGGCGCCCGGGCGGTGGCCTACGTCGAGGTGGGCGGCCCGGCGGAGGAGCAGCGGTTCACCACCCGGGGTGCGCTGACGGTGCACTGGCTGCACCGGGGCGCAGTGCCGGCGGGGCGCAGCCGGGCGCTGGTCGACGCGGTGCGTGGCGCGGAGTTCCCATCGGGGTCGCCGTTCGTGTGGCTGGCGGGCGAGTCGGGGGTGGTGCGGTCGTTGCGGCGGCACCTGGTGGGTGAGCGGGGCGTGGACCGGCGGTCGGTCGACTTCGCCGGCTACTGGCGGCTGGCGTTGACCCAGGACGACGCCCCGACGGAGGAGGACCTCGCCGAGGCGCGTGAGCGCCTCGCGCAGGCGCCGGCCGCCGGCGAGTGGTGAGTCGCGGCGCGGGCTCAGACCAGGGCGGCGGCCTGTCGGACGGCGAGGCCGCCGCCCTCGGCGTAGGCGTGCTGATAGGTGTCGGGCCGCAGCACGGCGCGCAGCTCGGCCTCGGCGCGCGCTCGGGTCCCGGCCTCGTCGGGCAGTGCGCGGAAGGCGAGGCCGGTCGCCGCGCCGCCCCGGTCGTAGGCGCCGAGCAGTCGGGCGCCGTCCGGGGCGGCGCCGAGGTGGGCCTTGGCCCAGGCGGCGCTGAGGAACTGGACGGCGACGACCTGCGGGGCGACCAGGTAGCCGAGGGGGTCGAGGCGGCGCACGGCCTGCCGCAGGTGCCGCAGGGCGCGTGGGTACTCCCCGTCGAGGCAGTCCAGCCAGCCGTGCAGGCCGGCGACCATGCCGGTGAAGAGGGTGGGGGTGGCCGTGGTGAAGGTCTGTTCCATGCGGCGTAGTTGTTCCCGTGCCCGGTCGGTGCGGCCGGTGGTCCCGTAGCGCTGGGCGAGCAGCAGTCGTTCCATGCTGACGGCCTCGCCGGGGAAGCGGTCGGCCTCGTCCACGGCCTCCAGCAGCAGCCGCTCGGCGTGCTCGCGCGCGGCGGCGTCGGGCGCGGTCTCCAGGCGCACCGACGCCAGTCGGGCGCGGAACACCGGCACCTGGCTGTCCGCGCCGATGCGCCGGGCGCTGTCGATGGCGCGTTCGTAGTCGGCCGCGGCCCGCGCGTGGTGTCCGCGCCGGTGGAGCGCCTCGCCGCGCGCGGAGAGCGCTTCGGCGATCCCCCACTGGTCGCCGGCGCGTTCGAACCGGGCCAGTGCCTGGTCGGCGTCGGTGGTGGCCTGTTCCAGGCCGTCGGGGCGGTCGCCGAGCATCTTGGCGCGCATCAGCAGCGCGAAGCCGAGTTCCCAGTCGTGGCCGAGTTCCCGGCAGCCGCGCACCATGGCGTCCAGTGCCTCGCCGAGCTGGTCGAAGCGGCCGGTCATCAGCTGGGCGATGAACCACATGAAGCCGGGCGGGCGGCAGGTCTGCGGCATGCCGGGCCGGTAGGCCGCGACGATGGCCTCGAGGTGGGCGCGGGTCCGCGGGGTGCCGAGGGCGGTGCCGTCGCCCTCGTTGCTGGCGAGCGCCAGCAGCCGCAGGCCGCGCCGTGCCTCCCACAGGTGTTCCTCGGGCCAGGGCGGCGGGGTGGTGGTGCAGGGGTCGCGCAGCGGCACGGCCGGCCTGGGTTCGGGGAGGAAGGGGTCCGGGCCGAGTCGGGCGACGGTGGTGACCCAGCCGCGGACGTCCGCCTGGTGTTCGCGCAGCTGCCAGAACCAGCTCAGCGACAGCACCAGGCAGAGCGCCTCCTGTTCCTCCCGCAGCGCCACGGCGGTGCGCAGGGCGGCCCGCAGGTTGTCGTGCTCGGTGGTGAAGCGGTCGAGCCACTCGGCCTGCCGGGGGCCGCGCAGTTCCGGGTCGCCGGTGCGGGCGAGTTCGCGGTAGACCTCCAGGTGCCGTCGGGCGGCGGCCTGGCGTTCCCCGGCCTCGTCCAGCCGTCGCGCGGCGTACTCGGCGACGGTCTCCAGCAGCCGGTAGCGCATCCCGCGCGGCCCGCCGGGGTCGGCGACGACCAGCGACTTGTCCACCAGGCCGGTCAGGGCTTCCAGGGCGTCGGGGCCGCAGACCGCCTCGGCCTCGGCGAGTTCGCAGCCGCCGGAGAACACCGCGAGCCGGCGCAGCGTGGCGCGTTCGCGTTCGTCGAGGAGGTCCCAGGACCAGTCCACGACCGCCCAGAGGGTCCGCTGGCGGGGCAGTGCGGTGCGGTTGGCCCGGCTGCCGCCGGCCAGCAGGCGGAAGCGGTCGTCGAGCCGGTCGGCGATCTGCCGGGGGGTGAGCGCCCGCAGGCGGGCGGCGGCCAGTTCGATGGCGAGTGGCAGTCCGTCGAGTCTGCGGCAGATCTCGGCGCAGGCCGGCGGGTCCTGCTCGGTGTGGAAGCCGGGGCGGGCGGCGGCGCCGCGCTCGGCGAGCAGCCGGAGCGCGGCCGGCGTCGGCAGGGGTTCGACGGGCCACACGGACTCGCCGGGCACCGCCAGCGGCTCGCGGCTGGTGGCCAGCACGGTCACGCCGGGGCAGCCGGCCAGGACGGTCTCCGCGAGTTCGGCGGCCGTGCCGACGACGTGTTCGCAGTTGTCCAGGACGAGCAGCATCCGGCGTTGTCCGCAGTGCTCGACGAGCTCGGTGAGGGGGTCGCGCCGGGCGGCCTCGGCGGCGCGCAGCTCGCCGGCGGCGGACGGCGGCCGGACCACCGTGGTGCGCGCGCCGAGCGCGGTGAGCACGGCCTCCGGCACGGCGTGCTCCTCCCCCACCGGGGCGAGTTCGGCGATCCACACCCCGTCCGGCCAGCCGCCGTGGGCCGCGGCGGCCTGGGCGGCCTCCAGCGCCAGGCGGGTCTTGCCGACGCCGCCGGGCCCGAGCAGGGTCACCAGGCGTCCGGTGCGCAGCCGGTCGGTCAGGGCGGTGAGGTCGGTCTCCCGGCCGACGAAGGAGGTGAGCCGGGCGCGCAGGTTGCCGGGGAGGGCGGTCGGGCCGGTGGCGGGCGTGACGGGGGGCCGGGCGGCGGCCGGTGCGGGGGCGGTGTCGGCGGAGAGCAGTTCGGCGTGCAGGGCGCGCAGCTCCCGGCCGGGGTCCGTGCCGAGGCGGTCGGCCAGCCGGAGGCGCACCTCCTCGTAGCGGCGCAGGGCCTCGGCCCGTCGGCCGGAGGCCCACAGGGCGCGAATCCACAGCGCCTGCAGCGGCTCGTCCAGTGGTTCCTCGGCGGCGAGCGCCGCGAGTTCGAGGAGGGCGCCGTCCGACCGGCCCAGCGCCACCTCGGCGGCCAGCCGGTCCGCGCGGGCCCGGGCGCGCCGCCGTTCGGCCCGTGCCGCCAGCGGGTCGGTGTCCCTGCCGGGCAGGTCCGCCAGGGCCGGTCCGGACCACAGCGCCAGCGCGTCGTGCAGCAGCTCGGCCGCCGTCGCCGGGTCGCCGGCGCGCAGCGCGTCGGCTCCCCGGGCGCAGAGCCGTTCGAAGCGGAACAGGTCGATGGCGTCCGGTTCCACCGCCAGCCGGTAGCCCCCGGGCACCGAGGCCACCGCCCCGCCGCCCAGCGCCCGCCGCAGCCGTCCCACCAGTGCCTGCAGGGCGCCCACCTCGTCGGCGGGCGGCGTGTCCCGCTCGCCCCACACCTGGGCGACCAGGTCGCGCACCGGCACGGCCCGGCCGCCGCCGGCCGCGAGCGCGGTCAGCAGCGCCCGCAGCCGCGCCCCGCTGAGCGGCACCTCGGTGCCGTCCGGGCGCAGTGCCTGTGTGGTGCCGAGGACGCGGTAGCGGTGGGTCACCCGCCCATTGTCGCGTGGGGCGGGCGGGGCCCGTGGGGAAGCGGCCGCGGCGGGCGGCGGCGGTATTTGGGGAGACGGGGTGGACCGGTGGGCGGCACGATGCCGCAATGGACCGTCAACGCATCAGCGCCATCGCCCACGGCGACCATCCGATCGCCGCACCGCTCAGCGAGGAGTCCGTGGCCCGGCTGCTCGACCGAGCCGTCCCGAGCGGCACCGGCCGCCTCCTCGACCTCGGGTGCGGCACCGGCACCTGGCTCCGGCGGGCGCTGGCCGACCGACCCGGTCTGCGGGCCGACGGCGTCGACACCGACGCGGCGGCCATAGCGGCGGGCCGGGAGGCGGCGGCCGCGGAGGGCCTCGCCGACCGGCTCGCGCTGCACGTCCGGGACGCCACGGAGTTCACCGCGGCGGTCCCGTACGACCTGGTGCTCTGTGTCGGCGCGACGCACGCCTTCGGCGGCCTGTTCCCGGCGCTCGAAGCGGCCCGCCGGCACCTCGCCCCGGGTGGCGGCGTCCTGGTCGGCGACGGGTTCTGGGAACGGGCCCCCGACCGCGGCACCCTGGAGGCGGGGTTCGCCGCGGACGAGTACGACGACCTGGCGACGACCGTCGACCGGATCACCGCGGCCGGCTGGGCTCCCGTGTACGGGCACGTGAGCACCGGCGCGGAGTGGGACGAGTACGAGTGGTCCTGGACCGGGACCCTGACCCGCTGGGCCCTGGACCACCCGGAGGATCCGGGCGGCGAGGCGGCGCTGCGGGCGGCGAGCGAGCACCGTGCCGCCTGGCTGCACGGCTACCGCGGCACCCTGGGGTTCGTCACCCTGCTGCTGCGCCGGACTCCGTAGCGCCGGACTCCCCGGCACGGGCGGCCGGCGGGCCGGCGGACGGCGGACGGGCAGCCGGGTCGGGGCGCAGGCCGTCGAGGACGACCCTGAGGATCCCGGCCCGCACCTCGCCGTCGCCGGCCTGCTCGGTGGCGCGGGAGGTGCCGATCAGCAGCCCGATCAGTTCCGGCACGCCGACGTCCGCGCGGACGGATCCGGCCCGCTGCGCCCCGGCCAGGAGGGTGCCCAGGGCGTCGCGCAGCTCCCGCCCGACCTCCGAGGCGGCGTCCCGGGGGTCGACCCCGGCCTCGGTGAGGGCGTCGGCGAAGGCGTTCTTGGTCGCCGCCTGGTCCACCACCCGGGTGAAGAACACGAAGAACGCGCCCCGCGGGTCCGTGGTCTCGGCCAGCGCGCGGGCCTCCTCGGCCAGGCGGCGCAGCCGGCCGACGAAGACGGCTTCGAGCAGCGCCTCCTTGGTGGGGAAGTGCCGGAAGACCGTGCCGATCCCCACCCCCGCCTGACGGGCGATCTCCTCGGTCGAGGCGGAGGTGCCCTGGGTGGCGAAGACCCCCTCGGCCACCTCCAGCAGCCGGGCCCGGTTGCGGCGGGCGTCGGCGCGCAGCGGCCGTTCGGCCGGGGTGGCCGGCACGGGCGCGGCGGCGCGGTCGGAGGCGCCCGCACCGCGCTGACGCGGCGTCACTGTCCGTCTCCTTCCCGAAAACGATGGACAAGCGGAGTCGTCAGTCCGTATCTTCTTATCGGAGTCACAACTCCGATTCTAGTCGCGTCTTTCATGCCGTCACCGGAGGTCCGCATGTCCGTGGCAACCGAGCCGACCAGCCCGCGCGAGGTGTTCCACCGCCTGCTCCAGGGCATCGCGTCGGGGCACTGGGAGGAGCTCGCCGATCTGTACGCCGCCGACGCCGTCGTCGAGGTGCCGTTCGCCCTCCCCTCCCCGCTCCGCCTGGAGGGCCGGGAGCAGATCCGGGCGCACTTCCTGGCCGCCACCGGCCAGCCGCTGGAGCTGCGGCCGGTCAACGTGGTGGTTCGGGAGACCGACGACCCTGAGGTGGTCGTGGCCGAGTTCGACTACGAGGGCCGGGTCACCACCGGCAGCACGACGTTCCGCGCCGCCAACGTCCAGACCCTCCGGGTCCGCGACGGACTGATCGTCTCCTCCCGCGACTACCACGACCACGTGGCGATCGCCAGGGCGCTCGGCGCGTTCCCCGAGGCCGGGTGAGTCACAGACGCTGGTTCAGGAAGGCGAGCGCCAACCGGAGGTTGTGCTCCGCCACCGCCCGCATGAAGGCACGGTCCGGGAAGTCACCGTCGAGCAGCCGCAACGGCCCGGCGACCAGCGACAGGTTCATGGCGAGGGTGTAGAACGCCAGGCGCCGCTCGTCCAGCCCTTCCGCGCGCAGCGGCCCGTAGTGCTCCCGGAAGCGGAGCTCCAGGAACACGTGCTCCCATTCGACGTCGAAGTACATCAGCCCCTCGATGTCGATGAGGACCGGCGCCCCCTGCGGGTCCACCAGCACGTGGTCCGGCCCGAGTTCCCCGTGGACCAGCGCGAAGTCCTCGCGCGGGCGCACGGCCGCGGCCAGCTCGCGCAGGACGTCGGCCATCCGGTCGCGCGGCTCCGCCAGGCGCCGGTCGCGTGCGGAGGCCTCGGCCAGGTCGGCGAGCGCCCGGTCGAGCAGGGTCTGTTCGCAGCTGAGGCCCCGGGAGCTGCCGCCCGCGTCCACCAGGGCGACCTTGCCGAACCGGGGTCCCCGCTGCTCCCGCATGGCCTCCAGCGCCTCGCGCAGCCGGGCCATGGTCGCCCGCGCGGCCCGGGGGTCGTGCTGGAGCAGCGCCTCCAGGGTGCCCCCGCGCACGTCCTCGACCACGGCGACATCGGCCGGGAAGTGGGCACGGCTGCGGTCGGCCAGGTGGACGCGGGGCGTGCGCACGCCAGCGGCGGTCAGCCGCTCGTGGGCGGCCTGGAGCAGGTCGAGCCCGGTGGCCGGGGAGAACGGATCGGCGTGGTCGCCGCCCGCCGGGTCGGTCGGTGCCGACGGCCAGTAGTTCTCCGCCGCGTCCCAGCTGTAGCAGATCGCGGTGGAGTCGTCGTCGAGGTGGAGGCGGTACACGCCCTTCTTGCTGCCGCCGCGCAGCCGTTCCACGGCGACCAGGCGGCGCGTGGCGCCCAGCGCGGCGCGTGCGACGCCCGCCAACTGCTCCCGCCCGACGAACTCACGTGTCCGGTCCATGACCGCCTCCCCCTCCGTGCCGGCCCGGCATTCTCGCACGGCCGTCCGGCACGGCGCCGGCGCGCGGCCGTGGCGGCACCGGGCACCGTCACCGGAAGGGAGGCGGCGCGGCGTGGGCGGTACGCGGCGGCCGACCGGCCGGCACCCGAAAGAATTCCGCAATGCACGGCAATCGGGCATTCACAATCGTCACGCAGATTTAATTGTCCGCCCCGCCGGAAAAAGCACCGCCGGGCTCCCCCGTGATGCTTTTCGGTCAGTGCCGTCCGGGTGGACCGGCACCCGGGGGCGGCCCGGCAGGCCCGGGCCACCGGCCACGGACCGCGCGGCGGTGTGCCGCGCAGCGGACCGGCCCACGGCCGCCCGTGGCCCGGCCCCCCACCCCGATTCGCGGCCAACGGCCCACGTGCCGGGGCGTACGTCAGGGGCCGGAACCGCTCACGGGACGGACCGGGGACGTCGCCCCGCACCCCGGCGGCGGCCGGGGCGGGCGGCGGCCCGGGCGCCGAGCGCGGGCCCGAGCCGGCGCCCGCCGAGGGTGGCCGATTCCGCGCTGCCGATTCCCGTGCGCGGGATGATGCAATCACCCGGCCGAACACCGGTCGATTTCACCGCACGACCGGGAGCGAGTTCGGTTTCACGGGCGCTTTCCGTTCGACTGTCGAACGGCCCCGGAAAACCGTCGGAGCCCGGGCGGAAACGCCGCGGGCTCCGGGCGGCGGGGCGGTGGAGGGGGCGGAGTGGGGAACGACGAGCGCGGCCGACCCGTCGGCGTGGTCGGCAGCGGGGTGATGGGGACGGGCATCGCGCAGGTGGCGCTGGACGCGGGCGAACGCGTCGTCCTGTACGGCCGCCGGGCGACGGCCCTTCAGGCCGCCCGGGAGGGCCTGGCCGAGCGCCTGCGGCGGCGCGAGGCCTCCGGCCGGGCGGAGCCGGGCGGAGCCGCCGAACGCCTGGCGCGGCTGCGGCTGACCACCGACCTGTCCGAGCTGCGCGACGCCCGCCTGGTCGTGGAGAGCGTCGCCGAGGACTTCGCCGCCAAGGCCGACCTGCTCCGCCGCGTCGAGGCGGTGGTCCCGGGCGACAGCCTGATCGCCACCAACACCTCCTCGCTCTCCGTCACCGGCCTGGCGGCAGCGCTGCGCCGCCCCGAGCGCTTCGCGGGCCTGCACTTCTTCAACCCGGCGCCGGCCATGCGCCTGGTCGAGGTGGTGGCCGCCCGCGGCACCGCGGAGGCCACCTGTGCGGCGCTGTCGCAGACCGCCCGCCGCTGGGGCAAGGCGCCGGTGCGCTCGGCCGCGCGGCCGGGCTTCGTCGTCAACCGGATCGCCCGGCCCTACTACGGCGAGGCGCTGCGCGCCCTGGAGGAGGGAGCGGCCGACCCGGCCACCATCGACGCCGTGCTCACCGAGGCCGGGGGCTTCCGCATGGGGCCGTTCGCGCTGATGGACCTGATCGGGAACGACGTCAACGAGGCCGTCACCCGCGGCCTGTGGCGCGCGTTCCACCACGATCCCCGCTACACGCCCTCGCAGGTCCAGCGGGAACTCGTCGAAGCGGGCCACCTCGGGCGCAAGGTCGGACGCGGCTTCTTCGACTACCCCGCCGGGCCGGCGGGGCCCGCCGAGTCTCCCGCGCCGGCGACCTGGCCGCCCGTGCTGCCGCCGTCCGACGGCCCCGCCGGAGCGGCCGTGCGGGCCCGGGGCGACCTGGGACCGGCCGAACCCCTGGTACGCCTGCTGCGGGAGGCCGGCGTCGAGGTGGCGGTCGACGGGGCCCGCCCGCCCGGGCAGCCCCCGACCCTGGAACTGCCGGACGGCACGCTGCTGCGGCTGACGGACGGCCGCACGGCCGGGGAACACGCCCGCGAGACGGACCGGCCGGTGGGACTGCTCGACCTCTCGCACGACTACCGCGCCGCCTCCCGGCTCGCCCTCGCGTTCGACGACCGCTGTCCCGCGGCGGCCCGCGCGGAAGCCGTGCGCCTGCTCCAGCGACTGGGCAAGGCCGTCACGGAACTGGACGACCTCCCCGGCCTGCTGGTCTTCCGCACCGTGGCGATGCTGGTGAACGAGGCGGCCGACGCGGTGCTGCACCGAATCGCCGCCCCCGACGACGTGGACTCGGCGATGCGGCTCGGCGCCAACCACCCCGCGGGGCCGCTGGAGTGGGGCGACCGGGTGGGCCCGCGGCGCGTGCTGCGGCTCCTGGAAAACCTGGGCGACCACTACCGCGACGGCCGCTACCGCCCCTCCCCGCTGCTGCGGCGCCGCTCCCTCGCCGACCTGCCGCTGCGCGCGGGCCGCGTCCCGCACCCGCACCCGCACCCGCTCCACACGACTCACCCGCTCCACGCCGCTCCCCCACCCATTCCGGCGCCCGACCCGGCGCCCGCGAAAGGAGCCTGACGCCATGGACGTGCTCGCCCTGCTGGCCGAGGAGATCGAGGAGGTCAGGGCCCAGGGGCGCTACCGCACCTACCTGGACCTCGAACGGGACGCCGAACTGGCCCCACGGGCCCGGCTGCACGCCCCCGAAGGCGTCCGGGAGATCAGCGTGTGGTGCTCCAACGACTACCTGGCGCTCAGCCACCACCCCGCCGTCATCGAGGCGGTGGCCGACACGGTCCGGGCCGTCGGCCTGGGCACGGGCGGAGCCCGCAGCATCTCCGGCACCAGCGTCCACCACCGGTGGCTGGAGGCCGAACTGGCCGACTGGTACGGCAAGGAGGCCGCCCTGCTGTTCAGCACCGGCTTCACCGCCAACGACGCGACGCTCTCCGCCCTCGGGCAGCGGATCCCCGGCCTGGTGGTCTTCTCCGACGAGCTGAACCACGCCTCGATCATCCAGGGCGTCCGCCACAGCCGCGCGGCCAAGCGGATCTTCCGGCACAACGACACCGCCCACCTGCGCCAACTGCTCGCCGAGACCGACCCCGACGCCCCCAAGCTCGTCGTGTTCGAATCCCTGTACTCCATGGAGGGGGACTTCGCCCCGCTGGCCGAGATCGTGGAGATCGCCGAGGAGGCCGGGGCCCTGACCTACCTCGACGAGGTCCACGCGGTCGGGATCTACGGGGAGCAGGCGTCGGGCCGCGCCGAGGAGCTCGGCCTGCGCGAGCGGATCACCGTCATCCAGGGCGGCTTCGGCAAGGGCCTCGGCGGTGCCGGCGGCTACATCGCCGCGCCCCGGGCGGTGGTGGACCTGGTGCGGTCCTTCGCCGTGCCGTTCGTCTTCTCCACCTCGGCCCCCGCCGCCCTCGTCGCCGGGGCCCTGGCCGGCGTCCGGCGGGTGCGCGAGGACGACCGCGAGCGCCGCCTGCTCGCCGAGCGCTGCGCCGAGCTGAAGGCCGCCCTGGCCGACCGCCGCATCCCGGTCGTCTCACGGGACAGCCACATCGTTCCGGTGCTGGTCGGCGACCCGCACCGGAACAAGAGGCTGAGCGCGCTGCTGCTGGAGGAGCACGACATCTACGTGCAGCCGGTCAACGCGCCGACGGTCCCGGCGGGCACGGAACGGCTGCGGGTGACCCCCACCTCCCGGCACACCGCCAAGGACGTGGAGACCTTCGTGGAGGCCCTGGACACCTCCTGGACCGCCCTCGGCCTGCCCCGGGAAGGGTGATCCGGCCGCCCGCGGCCACCCCCGGCCACCCGCCCCGGCCCCCGTGCACGCCCACGCCCACCACCCGACCACCGCCGCGAGGACCACCCGATGCCCTCCCGCTCCCCCGCCCTGCCCCCCGTGCTGTGGCTGCTGGCCGTCGGCACCGTGGCCATCGGCACCGACGCCTTCGTCATCGCCGGCGTGCTGCCCCGGATCGCGACCGACCTGGAGGTGTCCACGGCCACGGCCGGCCAGCTGGTCACGGTGTTCTCCCTCACCTACGCGGTCTCCGCCCCGGTGAGCGCCGGCCTCACCGGCGGGCTGTCCCGGCGCACCGTGCTGCGGTGGGCGCTGGCCCTGTTCGTCGCCGGCAACCTGCTGACCGCGGCCGCCGACTCCTACCCCCTCGCCATGGCCGGCCGGGTGCTGGCGGCCCTGGGCGCCGCCTCCTACACGCCGCAGGCGTCCGCGGCCGCCTCCAGCCTGGTGGCCGAGGAGCGCCGGGGGCGCGCCCTCGGGATCGTCATCGGCGGGCTGACCGTGGCCACGGCGCTCGGCGTGCCCCTGGGCACCTTCGTCGGCGAGGCGCTGGGGTGGCGGGCCACCCTGCTCCTCGTCGCCCTGCTCGGGGTGGTCGCCCTGGCGGGCAGCGTTCTGCTGCCCGTGCTGGTGCCGGCCGGCCGGAGCACGGTGGCGCAGCGGCTGGCCGGCCTGCGCAGCCGTCCCGTCCTGGCCACGCTGACGGTCACGCTGCTCGCGGTGATGGCCGAGCACGTCCTGTACACCTACATCGGCTCCGTGCTGTCCCCCGCCACCGGCGGCGACGGCCGCACGCTGGCCACCCTGCTGTTCGTCTTCGGCATCGGTGCCGTGGTGGGCAACGCGGTGGCCGGGCCGGCCACCGACCGCTGGGGGGCGCGGGTGGTGCTGGTGGTCGCGGTCGCCGGGATGACGGCCGACCTGGCGCTGGCGCCCTGGTGGTCGCGGTCGCTGCCGCTGGCCGTGGCGGCGATGTTCCTGTGGGGCGTGACCGGATGGATGTACCTGGTGCCCCAGCAGCACCGGCTCCTGGAGCTGAGCGCGGCGGCGGGGCCCTTCACCGTGGCGCTGAACAGCTCCGCGCTCTACCTGGGCATCGGCCTGGCCGGCGCCGTGGGCGGCGTGCTGCTCCGGGTGGCGGACGCGCCGGGGCTCGCCGTGCCCGCCGCGCTCCTCGGGGCGGCCGCCCTGTCGCTGGCGCTGGCCGCCTACCGCCCGCGCCGGGACAGCACCGCCGACGCGGGCGCCCGGGCCGGACGCTGACCGCCCGGACCACCGATCGTCTCCCCCGCTCCCCAGTGACCCCCGTTGTGACAAGGAGCACCGTGTGATGAGCGAGCACCCTCCTGCCTCCGGTCCCCGTCCCGGTTCCGGGTCGCGCCGGGGGCGCGGAACCGCCCCGGACGCCGTCGTCGTCACCGGCATCGGCGTGATGCTGCCCCGCACCTCCGGAGTGCGGGACTTCTGGAGAAACGTTTCTCTAGGGCGTTCCCAGATCGGCCCGCTGACCCGTTTCGACGCCCCCGGGCAGGGCCTGGCCGTGCACGCTGCGGCCCAGATCGACTCCTTCGACGCCGACCGCCTGCTGCCCGACCTGGACGCGCGCCACGCCGCCAAGTACAGCCGGGAGATCCTGATCACCATGGCCGCGGTGGTCCAGGCCCGCCAGGACGCCGCCCTGCGCGACGGCGACCTCGATCCGAGCCGGCTCGGCGTCGTGATGTCCTCCTCCCGCGGGCCGCTGGCCTGGTGGCGGCCGGTGCTGCGCGGGGAGGACCCGGACGTCCTCGCCGAACGGGGGGCGCCGATGTTCGCCGGGCTCCCCGGCTTCCCGGCGACGCTCTCCGCCATCCACATCGGCGCCCGGGGGCTGGTGACCACGGTGAGCAACGCCTGCGTGGGCGGCCACCAGGCCATCGGGATCGCGCTGGAAGAACTGCTGTCCGACCGCGCGGACGCGGTGCTGGCGGGCGGGCACGAGTTCCCCATCGTCCCCGAGGTGCTGCACTCCTACCGCGCCATGGGACGCGGCGTCATCTCCTCCGAGAAGCGGGATCCCACGCACGCCGTCCGGCCCTACAACGACGACCGCGAGGGGTTCGCCCTCGGGGAGGGCGCGGTGGTGCTCTGCCTGGAGCGCGAGTCCACGGCCAGGCGGCGGGGGGCGCGCGTCTACGCCCGGCTGCTCGCCCACCGCTACCTCAACGAAGCCGGACACCCCACCACCATGGACCTCACGGGTCGCCTGACGGCCGGGCTGATCCGGCGGACGCTCGCCGACAGCGGGCTGCGCCCGGAGGACGTCGACTACTTCTGCGCCCACGGCACCGCCACCCGCTACAACGACCTCGCCGAGAGCCGCGCGCTGCGCGCCCTGTACCCGGACCGCACCCCCGGGCGGCTGCCGCCGATCAGCTCCAACAAGCCCATCTACGGGCACACCTTCGGCCTGGCCGGCGTCATCAACGCTGCGGCCACCAGCCTGATGCTGCACCACCAGCGGCTGGCACCGACCATCAACCTCACGTCGCCGGACCCGGAGTGCGACCACGACCACGTGGCCGAGGGCCCGCGCGACACGGAGGTGCGCACCGCCGTGTCCCTCTCCTTCGCCTTCGGCAGCCAGACCTCCGTGCTCGCCCTGGAGACGGCGGCGTAGCCGGCGGGCGCGCCGGCGGCTCAAGGAGAGGGGCGACCGAGGAGTACCCGAGGAGGAGGGAGGAAGGACCCGAGGGCGAGTCAGGGACCGTGCCGGCCAGGGAGACGCGGAGAAGCCGACCCGGGCATGCCAACACGGATCGCGCCAGCCCAGACCATGCCGACCCGGACCATGCCGACCCGGACCATGCCAGCCAGGGACATGCCAGCCATCGCCGCCCACTGCCCTCTTGTTCGAGGGGGGACCCCCTGTTCTCAGGATCCCACGCGGCTGCGGCGCGCCGCAGCCCCCTCCTCCAGCCTGTGGACAACCCGACGCCCGGTCGGCGCCCGGCGCCCGTCCCCGCCCAACCCGCAGCCGGTCCACAGTCCGGGCCCGGCCCAACCCCCGGCCCGGCCCAACCCCCAGGCCAGCTCCCTGCCCGGCCCCGCTCCTGCTCGGATCAGCCCCGACCCCACCCCAGCCCAGCCCCAGCCCCAGCCCCGCCCGGCCCCGGTCGGGCCCGCTCCCGCGAGGAGGCCTCTCCATGTCCGACGTGCCCACCGACCAGGCGGGCGGCGCGAGGACCGGCGCCCGCTCCGAGCTGGAGGTCATCCGGCACGGCCATGTCACCGAGCTGCGCTTGAACCGGCCCGAGGCGCTGAACGCCGTCTCCACCGCCCTGGCCGAGCGACTGGCCCACGCGACCGCCGCGGTGTCCGCCGATCCCTGGGTTCGGGCGGTGGTGGTCTCCGCGGCCGGTGACCGGGCCTTCAGCGTCGGCGCCGACCTGAAGGAGCGCGCGGAGACGAGCGACGCCGAACTCCTGCGGCAGCGCCCGCTGGCCCGGGCGGCCTACCGTGGGGTGCTCGGCCTCCCGGTGCCGACCGTCGCCGCCGTCCACGGCTACGCCCTGGGAGGCGGCCTGGAGATCGCGCTGGGCTGTGACGTCATCGTGGCGGACGAGACGGCCGTGCTCGGCCTGCCGGAGGTGTCCGTCGGCCTGGTCCCCGGCGGCGGTGGCACCCAGCTCCTCGGTCGGCGCGTCGGCCCGGGCCGGGCGGCGCTGTTGATCTACGGGGCGGAGCGCCTGGACGCCGCGGAGGCGCGCCGGATCGGCCTGGTGGAGCGCGTCGTGGCGGCCGGGACGGCGCGGGCGGAGGCGCTGCGGCTGGCCGGGCGGTTCGCCGGCCACTCGCCGATCGCCGTGCGCGCCGCCAAGCGGGCCCTGCGCGGGGGCGATGGCCTGCCGCCGCACGCCGGCCTGGACGTCGAGGACGCCGCCTGGCGCACCGCCGCCCTCTCCGAGGACCGCCGGGAGGGCGTGGCCGCCTTCGTCGCCAGGCGGAAACCCCGGTGGGCGCCCGGGGATCCGGCGCCCGAGGGCGGCGTGCGCTGAGGGACGTGCGGCGGCAGGCCATCGCCCCCCTCCGCCCAGCCCATTCGCTCAGCCGAGCACGAACGGGATCCTCGCCGCGAGCGCGCCGAGCGCTGCCGTCTCGGCGTCCGTGGGAGCGCGGCGGCCGGTGCCGACCAGCAGCGCCTCCGTGTCGGAGAACGAGGCCGGAATCGGTGCCCCGGCGATCCTCTCCAGCGACGCGCGGGCGGCCGCCAGGGTCTCGGCGGGCGGTTCGGCGGCCGCGGGCAGGTGGGCGATCAGGTCGAGGTGGTGCAGGGTCCATTCGACGACGTACGCGGACAGGTAGTCGCGGACGGTCAGCACCTCGTCGCGGGTGCTGACCCGGAGGTCGGGGTCGGCGAGTTCGGCGGCGCGCCCGGCGGCGGAGCCGACGTCGTCGAAATGGAACCTGAGCCACCTGGGCTCGCCGTACGCGGCGGCCAGCCGCGGGATCAGCGCGTCGAGCGGGTCCTCGCCGGTCGGGGGCTCGACGAGCCGCCAGTAGGTGTCCGAGTCCACGGTCGGTTCGGTCGCGGCGGGGGTGACCAGCGTGATCAGCACGTCCTGGGCGTCGATGACCAGGTGGCAGACCAGGTCGCGCACGAGCCAGCCGGCACAGCCGGACGGCCGTTCCCAGTCCTGGTCGGAGAGTTCGTCGACCGCCGTGCGCAACGCCGTCCAGGAGCGCGAGAAGAGATCCACTCCGGCACGCTAGTGCCTCACCGGAGCGGCGGACAAGCGCGTCCGGGCCGACGGCGAACAGGCGTGGCCGTGGCCGTGGCCGGCTTCCCGGCGCGGGACCCTAGCGGTCGGTCCCGGTGTGCAGGCCGCCCACGATCAGGCCGGTCAGCGCGGTGACCGCGTCGTCGGCGGTCACCCGCTCGCGGGTCAGCTCGGCGGCGATCGCCTCGGCCGCCCCGAGCACGCCGACGCAGCGCAGCCGCAGGGCTTCCGGGGCGAGGTCGGAGTACGGCCGCAGGGCGGTGGCCATCAGGTCCGCGTAGGTGTCGGTCACCTCGTGCTGGACGGCCTCCATCTCCGGACTGCCCTTCAGCGCGGCGGACACGGCGTTGAGTTCCGGCATGACGGCGGCGCAGGCGAAGTACGCGCTGCTCAGGACCCGGGCGACGCCGTCGGCGGTGGGCGCGGCGTCCCGCAGCGCCTGCTCGATCGCCGCCCGGTGGCGTTCGTCGAGTCGCCGGTGGAGCGCGATGAGCAGGCCGGAGCGCGTGCCGAAGTGGTCGTACACGATCGGCCTGCTCACCCCGGCGGCCTCCGCGAGGGTGACCAGGGTCAGTCCGTCGGCGCCCTGGGCGCGCACGACCGCCACGGCGGTGTCGAGCAGCTGCTCCCGCCTGGCCTGCTTGGACAGGCGCGTGGGCGTGGTGGCCATGGTCCTCCCTTGCGTCCCCTCCCACCCTATGCTACAAAACGTAACCTACAAAACGTAGGCTACAGAATGTAGCTTCACGCTCCGAGAGGAAACCACAGTGGGACAGTCGCGATCGGTACTCATCCTGGGCGGCTCGGGTCAGGCGGGCTCGGGGGCCGCCGCCCTGCTGCGCCGATGGCACCCGACGCTGCCGCTGACGATCGCCGGCCGCGACCTCGACCGGGCACGGCGGGTGGCCGACGAACTCGGCGGCGCGACCGCCGTGACCATCGATCTGCGGCGCGGCGACCTCGGCCTCCCGGCCGACCAGGAGCACTCCGCGGTGGTCTCCGCGCTCTGGGACGACCACCTGCACGGGCTGCGCCACGCCCAGCGGCACGGCTTGCCGTACCTCAACCTCTCCAGCGGCCTGGTGGACATCGCGCCGGAGGTGGTCGCGGGGGCGCAGCGGGCGAACGCCGCGCCGATCCTGCTGGCCAGCCACGTGTGCGCCGGAGTCGTCGTCCTCGCGGCACTGGAGTGGGCCCGGGGGTTCGACCGGGTCGACACCGTCCGGATCGGCGCCGCGCTGGACGAACTGGACACCGGCGGGCCTGCGGGAGCGGCGGACCTGGAGCGCCTGTCCGCCGTCACCTCGGCGGGGCTGGTGCGCCGTGACGGCGTCTTCACCTGGGTCACCGGCCCCGACGCCCAGGTGGAGGTGCCCAGCGCCGACGGCACCGTCCTGCCCGGCCAGAGCATCGCCACCCTGGACGTGCCGAGCCTCGCCCTGGCGACGGGCGCGCCGGACGTCCGCTTCGCCCTCGCCGTCGGCGAGTCCGCGGGCCGGCGCCGGGGCGAAGGCGCCTCCGTCGAGTTCCGGATCGACCTCGAAGGGGTGGACGCGGCGGGCGCACCGCTGCGCACCGGCCGCTACCTCGTCCACCCGGCGGGGCAGCGCCCGCTGACCGCGCTCGGCGTCGCCCTCGGCGTCGAACGGCTGCTCGGTCTGCGCGGCGAGCCCGTCCCTCCGGGCGTCCACACCCCGGAGGCCCTGCTGGACCCGGCCTACGCGGTCGAGCGGATGGTGGAGGTCGGCGCCGCCTTCGTCGACGCCCCCGGCTCCGGCTGACCGCCGATGGGGCCGGCCCTCCCCGAGGAGGGCCGGCCCCGCGCCCCGGACGGGCGGCGGTGGGCCGCCGGGGTCAGGCGACGGTGCAGGGGGTTCCGTTGAGGGTGAACTGCGTGGGTGCCGAGAAGGTCCCGGAGTAGGTGCCCTGGAATCCGAACGACTGGCTTCCGCCGTTGGCCGGGATCTGGCCGTTGCCGCTCAGGTTCCTGGCGGTCACCGTGCCGGAGGACGGGGTCACCGAGGCGTTCCAGGCGTTGGTGACGCTCTGCCCGCTGGGCAGCGCGAAGGCGAGCTGCCACCCGTCGATGGCGGTCGAGCCGGTGTTGGTGATGGCGACGTTGGCCGTGAAACCGCCGGTCCACACCGAGGTGGTGTAGCTGACCCGGCAGCCGCTCGGGTTCTGCCCGCCCCCGTCCCCGCCCCCGCTGCCGCCGGCGTTGACCGAGCTGGAGAAGGAGTTGACGGCGAGGCCGGCGCCGCCCTGCCACGGCTCGAAGCCGGCCTGGACGCTGGTGAGGTACCAGTTGTTCTGGGCCATGCCGCGCCGGACGGTCTCGTCCACGAAGTCCATCACGTCGAAGCTCCAGCTCGCGACGGCGGACGAGGCGACGAAGGAGATGACGTTGTTGGAGCCGTTGCTGCCGGTCCACACCTCCCAGGAGCGGCCGCCCACGCTGGCCGTTCCGACGCGGGAGCCGATGGGCTGGATCGGGCCGACCCGGTTCAGCCAGATCATGATCTCGGTCTGGTTGACGCCGGTGGTCTTGGGGGTCGGGTCGAGCCAGATGTCGTACGAGGCGTTGTAGACGGCGTTGCTGACGTAGCCGTAGGAGATGCTGCTGGGCGCGCTGCTAATGGCGCTCAGCTGCATCGGCAGGTTGGTGCCCGGGGAGCAGTTGCCGTAGTGGCAGCCGTTGTAGATCGAGGGGTACGACTTCGGCGGCCCGCTGGTCGAGACAGAGCCGTCGGCCTGACGGACCTGGAAGCCGGTGCTGGTGACGTTGATGCACTGGGTGGCGCTGGTGCCCCAGCGGTTGTTCTGGGCAACGTACCGGCCCTGGACGGTGGCGCTGCCGTACTGGTCGCAGATGAGGACGTCCGCCTGGGCCGGCAGTGCCGTGCTCAGCAGGGCGGCCAGGGTTCCCAGTACGACGGACAGGGCCATCGCGACGGAGCGTAGAGGAGGTTTCATGTCGTCCCTTCAACCGTGCGGGTGTGGTGGGAGCGCTCTCATGACCGTCGCGGGGACTCTAGGAGCATCCGGAGGGGCTGACAAGACGGGCCGCACAGATCCGTTCATGACAATTTCTGCCGGCCCTCTCCGCCCCCGGCTCCGCCGCCGGTGGGGGCGGCGGCGCGGCCGAGGGCGGCGGAGCCCGGGGGACCGGGCGGGTGGGTTCAGCTGCCGTCCGGGCGGACCACGGCCTTGACGGTCCGTCGACGGTCCATGGCGCGGTAGGCGTCGGCGATGTCGGTCAGTGGGAACGCCGCGGTCAGGACCGGTGAGGGGTCGAGGGCTCCGGCGAGGACGTCGGCGGCGAGCACGTCGAGGTAGGCGCGGGCGGGTGCGACGCCGGCGCGCAGGGCGATGTTGGACCGGAACAGGCGGTACAGGTCCACCCGGTCGACGCCGTTCGGCACGCCCACCGAGCCGATGGTGCCGCCCGGGCGGGTGACCGCCATGGCGAGGTCGAGGGCGGACTGGCCGCCGACGCACTCGGCCACGTGGGCCGCCCCGCCACCGGTCTGCTCGATGATCCGGCCGGCGGTGTCCGCGGCGCGGCCGTCGAAGACCGCCGTCGCGCCGAAGTGCCGGGCCAGCTCCGCGCGGTCCGGCTGGCGGCCCACGGCCAGGATCCGCTCGGCCCCGGCGCGGCGCGCGGCCAGCACGGCGCACAGGCCGACCGCGCCGTCGCCGATCACCACCACGCTCCCGCCCCGGGGGACGCCGGCGAGCACGACGGCGTGGTGGCCGGTGGCCATGACGTCGGTGAGCGGCAGCAGCCGGCCGAGGAGCGCGTCGTCGACGGCGGCGCGGACCGGCAGCAGCGTGGCGTCGGCGAACGGGACCCGCAGGGCCTCGGCCTGGCCGCCGTCGTGCGCCCCGCCCCAGAAGCCGCCGCGCCGGCAGGAGGTGGGCAGGCCGCCCCGGCAGGCGGCGCAGACGCCGTCGGCGAAGGCGAACGGGGCCAGCACCAGGTCGCCGTGCCTGAGCCGGGTGACCTCGGGGCCGGTCTCCTCGACGGTGCCGATCCACTCGTGCCCCATCCGGTCGCCGGGGCGGAACTCCTCCCGGCCGCGGTAGGGCCACAGGTCGGACCCGCAGACGGCGGCCAGCCGCACCCGCACGATCGCGTCGGTGGGATCCCGGATCACCGGGTCGGGTACGTCGATCAGCCGGATGTCGCCGATGTCGTTCAGCACGGTCGCCTTCATGCCGCAGACACTAGGCCGGCGGGACACCGCCGCGGCATGCCATAGTGACGGCATGCTGGACGAGGCGGGATCGAAAGGGAGATGATCGCCGTTGAACACCGTCGGAACGCCGGACCTCGACGCCGTCGACCTGGGGATCCTGCGGGAGTTGGCGCGGGACGCCCGGATCAGCGTCGCGGAGCTGGGCCGCCGGGTGTCGCTGAGCCGGCCCGCGGTGGCCGAGCGGGTGCGCCGGCTGGAGGAGGGCGGCGTGATCCGGGGCTACCGGGCCGACCTGGACCTGGCCCGGCTGGGCCTGGGTCTCCAGGCCCGGGTCGCGCTGCGTCCGCGGTACCGGTCGCGGCGGGACGCGCGGCGGTTGCGGGAGCGTCTGCTGACGATCGGGCACGTGCTGTCCTGTGTACACGTCACCGGGGAGAACTGCTACGAGCTGACGGTCGCCGTCCGCGACGCCCGCCACCTGGAGGAGGTGGTCGAGGAGCTCACCGCGCTCGGCGACACCACCACCTCGGTGGTGCTCTCCGAGCTGGTGCTCCAAGGGGACGCCGACGTGACCGCGTGGGTCGCCCCGCGGTAGCGGTGACCACGCGGACCGCCCCGGGGAGGGCGGGCCGGGGAGGCGAGCCGCGGAGGGCGGGCCGGGCGCGTCGGCCGCTCACTCCTGGTGGGCGGAGTGGTCGCCGTGCTCGTGCTGGTGCCCGTCCGGTTCCTCCGCGGGCGCCTGCGGGAGGTCCGCGCTCCCCGCGAACTTGCCCGCCAGGCCCTGGTACCCGTCCTCCAGCCACACCACGACCTGGTACCCGGCGGAGACGGTCTCGGGCACGAGCCAGGCGCTCAGCCCGGTCACGCTCTCCCCGGGGGGGAGTTCCCCGGTGAGCGCCCCGTCGTCGGTGATCGGCTCGGACATGCCGCCCACCTGGACGCCCACCCAGTCCAGCCGCACCTGGCCGAGGTCGCGCGGGACGTCGCCGGTGTTGGTGAGCTCCACCCGCAGGCCGAGCGGGGTGCTGGGCTCGTCCAGTCGTTCCCGCGCCGCCGCCAGCAGGCCGGCGTCGACCGTCCCGCCCGCGATGTCCGATCCGTCGTCCCCCTCGGCGCCGTCCTCCTCGCCGACCGGGCGGAGCTCGCCGACGACGGTCGCGGTGGCCTCGAAGCCCTCCGGCCAGACGAAGGTGCCGCCGATCGGCACCGGCGCCGAGTCGGCGGTGGTGGCGCCGGACACGCCGGGGCTGGGTGCGGCGGGCGCGTCCGGCACCGCCGGCGCCTCGGCGTCGCCGCCGCACCCGGCGAGCAGCGACGCGGCCAGCACGACTCCGATCACGGTTCGACGCATGGGTTCCCCCGACGGCCGGCCCCCGGGCGGGGGCGATCAGGCCGACGGTAGCGTGTGACGGCTCGTTAGGGGAGGCGTCGTCAGCGCCCCGTGGGGGTGTGGGGGTCGTGGTGGTCCTCAGCGCCAGGAGGGGACCCAGCCGCGGTCGCGGGCCACCCAGCCGAGTTGGAGGCGGCTGGTGACCCCGGCGATGCCCATCAGGCGGCGCACCCGGCGCTGCACGGTGCGTTCGCTGAGCCCCAGCTGCCTGGCGGTGCCGGCGTCGGTCATGCCTGCCATCAGCAGGGACAGCAGCAGCAGGTCGGTGGTGTCCGGCCCGTCCTCGGGCAGCCGGGCCGGCAGCCGCCCCACGGTGACCCGTCCGTCCGGTGTGACCGGGATCGGCCAGGCCCGGCTCCAGATCGCCTCGAAGGCGTTGACCAGTGACTCCAGCAGGGCGGGGGCCCGGACCACCAGGGCGGCGGCGCGCGCGTCGGTCGTGGCGTCGGTCAGCGGCAGCAGCGCCACCCGACGGTCGGCGACGACCAGCTTGCCGGGCACCGTCTCCATGACGCGGAGCTGGCGCAGCTCCTCCGCCGCCGGGTCCTGCGCGGGCTCGCCGCCGGCCCGGCCCCGCAGCGCCTCGACGGCCGGCCGTTCGACGACCACGCGGTAGCGCACTCCGCGCCGCACGGCGCGGTCCTCGGCGGTGTTCTCGGCGCCGGTGACCAGGGTCGGCCGGGCGGTGACGAACGCCAGCACCTCCTCGCCGGCCCCCGACTGGATCTGCGCGAAGCGCTGCCGCACCGCCTCGGCCCCGACGACCACCTCGACCAGTTCGTGCGGCAGATCGGGCGGGGCGTCGGCGCGGAACTGCCCGGCCAGGTCGGTCGCCGCGAGTTCGGCGCGGCGCAGGTCGTGGCGGTACTGCTCCAGGACTCCGGCCAGGGCGACCGCGGGCGGGGCCGCCGTGTACCGTTCCGCGGCGGCGCCGTCGGCGCCCTCCGCGGGCGGCCGGCCGTCGGCCCCGCTCTCCCGCGAGACCAGGCCGCGGCGGCGCAGGGCCCGCAGGCAGTGGCGCGCGGTCTCCGGGTCGACGCCGGCGCGGCCGGCCAGCTCCGCCACGGAGCCGGAGCCGAGGCGGACCAGTTGCCGGTAGACCCGTTCCGTCTCCGCATCGAGTCCGACGAGCGTCAGCACGCGCGCACTCCTCTCCGGTTCCGGCCCCGGTGCCGGCGGCCGTCCGCGGCGCCGCGGTCCAGCCGGCCGGTTCCACGGCGGTCCGTGGCCCCTGCAGTCACATTGTCCCCATGTCGTGTTGCCGCCACGTCACATTGTCGACAGCCGTCGTCCCTCCGGGCCCCGTCGCGCCCGGGACGGATCCGTCACACCGTCAATTGCTTTGCGGAAAATTGCTGCAAGCTCATGGCATCATGATCGCGCCGGCCCTTCGAGGCGTCCCTCGCACGGACCTCGCCGGGGGAAGGGGCTGTCGCGGTGGTCGCGGGAGGCCGGTGCGTCCGAGTCCCCACCCATGAGGAGGTCCCCGTGACCAGACGGCCCTCGTCCCGCCGCTCCCGCCGGTTAACGGCTCTCGCCGCCGGGGCGCTGCTCCCCCTGCTGCCGCTGCCGCCGGTCCCGGCCGCCGGGGCCACCGCCCAGGCGCTCCCACCGCCCCCGTCCGACGCCGCCCTGGCCGCGGCGGCGACCCGGCACGACCTGACGCGGGAGCAGTTCTACTTCGTCCTGCCGGATCGTTTCGCCAACGGCGACGCCGGCAACGACACCGGCGGCATGCCCGGTGGCGCCCTGGAGCACGGCTTCGACCCCACCGACAAGCGCTTCTACAACGGCGGCGACCTGCGCGGCCTGATCGACCGGCTGGACTACGTCGAGGACCTCGGCACCACCGCCCTGTGGCTGGCACCGGTCTTCACCAACCGCCCGGTGCAGGGCACCGGCGAGGACGCCTCGGCCGGCTACCACGGCTACTGGATCACCGACTTCACCTCCGTGGACCCGCACTTCGGCACCAAGGAGGAGCTGGAGGAGCTGGTCGAGGCGGCCCACGCGCGCGGCATCAAGGTGTTCTTCGACGTCATCACCAACCACACCGCCGACGTCATCGACTACGCCGAGGGCGACCGCGCCTACCGGCCGGAGGGCGCCTACCCCTACCTCGACGCCGACGGCGTGCCGTTCGACGACAGCGACTACGCCGGCACCGGGACCTTCCCCGAGGTGAACACGGAGTCCTTCGCCCGCACGCCGGTCGTCCCGGCCGGCCAGGCCGCCGCGAAGAGCCCCGCCTGGCTCAACGACCCGACGATGTACCACAACCGCGGCGACTCCACCTTCATCGGCGAGAGCGCCGAGAGCGGGGACTTCCACGGCCTGGACGGCCTGTGGACGGAGCGTCCCGAGGTCGTCCAGGGCATGATCGACATCTACTCCACCTGGGTGGAGGACGTCGGCATCGACGGCTTCCGGATCGACACCGTCAAACAGGTCAACATGGAGTTCTGGCAGCAGTGGGCGCCGGCCGTCCGCCAGCACGCCGCCGACCAGGGCAATGACGACTTCTTCATGTTCGGCGAGGTGCACGACCCCAACCCGTCGAACACCTCGCGCTACGTCACCGAGGGCGAGCTCCAGGCCACCCTGGACTTCCCGCTCCAGGGCGCGGTGCGCGACTACGCCTCCCGGGGAGGCTCGGCGCGGGCCCTCGCCGACGTATTCGCCCAGGACTACCGCTACACCACAGCGGACACCAACGCCTACGCACTGCCCACCTTCCTGGGCAACCACGACATCGGGCGGTTCGGCGGGCTCCTGGTCCAGGACGACCCCGCGGCCACCGGCGACGAGCTGCTGGCCCGCGACCGGCTGGCGCACGAGCTGATCTTCCTCAGCCGGGGGCAGCCCGTGGTCTACAGCGGCGACGAGCAGGGCCTGACCGGCAGCGGAACGGCCGAGGACTCCCGGCAGAGCCTGTTCGCCTCCCAGGTCGCCGACTACAACGACGACCCGGTGCTCGGCGGCACCAGCGGCGCCATGGACCGGTACGACACCGGCGCGCCGATGTACCGGACGATCCAGGCCCTGTCGGAGCTGACCCGGGAGCACCCCGCGCTGCGCGAC
Organism: Allostreptomyces psammosilenae; assembly: GCF_013407765.1. Taxonomy (GTDB): domain Bacteria; phylum Actinomycetota; class Actinomycetes; order Streptomycetales; family Streptomycetaceae; genus Allostreptomyces; species Allostreptomyces psammosilenae. The sequence goes on along the minus strand of NZ_JACBZD010000001.1, from coordinate 1,852,824 downwards.
GGCACCCAGACCGAGCGGTACGCCGACGACGGCGCCGGGGTCTACGCCTTCTCCCGCACCGAGCCGGACGCCGCCTCGGGCGAGGCGGTCGAGTACCTGGTCGCCGTCAACAACGCCGACCAGGCGCGCACCGTCCAGGTGCCCACCTACTCCGCCGGCATGGAGTTCCGGCGGCTGTACCCGGCGGCCGCGGACGCCGGCGCCACGCTCACCTCCGGTGACGACACCCGGGTCACCCTCCAGGTGCCCGCCCTGTCCGCCGTGGTGTACCGCGCCACCGCCCCGCTCGCCGCCCCGGCCGCCGCGCCGGGCATCACCCTGGCCGCGCCCGCCGACGGCTCCACCGGCACCGTCACCGTCGCGGCGGACGTTCCCGGGACCGGCCCGCAGCGGGTCACCTTCGCCGCCGCCGTCGGTGACGGCGAGTGGGAGGTGCTGGGCACCGCCGACGCCCCCTCCGGGCAGGGCAGCACCTACCGGATCACCCACGCCCTGAGCGGTGTCCCGGCCGGCACGACCGTGCGCTACAAGGCCGTGGTGGAGGACGGCGCCGGCGCCCTGGCCTCCGCCACCGGGCAGACCGTGCTCGGGGCGGAACCGGTGGAGCCCCCGCCCTCCGCGGTCTCCCGCGACCACGTGGTGGTGCACTACGCCCGCCAGGACGGGAACTACGCGGACTGGAGCGTCTTCGCCTGGGGCGACATCGCCGACGGCGCCGCCACCCCGTGGCCCCAGGGCCACCGCTTCCTCGGCCGCGACGCCTACGGCGCCTTCGCCTGGATCCCGCTCAAGCCCGGGGCGGACCAGGTCGGCTTCCTGGTCGTCGACGGCCAGGGCGACAAGGACGTGGCCGAGGACCGCGCCATCGACGTCGCGGCGACGGGCGAGGTGTGGATCCGTCAGGGATCGACCGAGATGCTCACCGAACCACCCGTCGCCCAGCCGGATCCCCCCGTCGACACGGCCGTCATCCACTACCACCGCGACGACGGCGCCTACGACGGCTGGGGCCTGCACGTCGAGGCCGGAGCGGCCAGTCCCACCACGTGGCAGACCCCGCTCCAACCGGTCTCCCGGGACGGCTACGGCGTCACCTTCGAGGTGCCCCTGCTGCCCGGCGCCGACTCGCTGGACTACGTGCTGCACAAGGGTGAGGAACGGGACCTCCCGGGCACCCAGGTCCTGGACTTCGCCGAGACGGGCCGCCAGGTGTGGCTCCTCGACGGCCGCGAACGCCCCCTGCTGCCGCCGGCCACCGGCGCGGGCGACCTCGACCTCGGTCGGGCCGACGCCCACTGGATCGCCCCGGACACCGTGGTGTGGGACGCGCCCGCACCCGCCGGCACCACCGTGCAGCTGCGCCACGACCCGGTCGGGGACATCGCCGTGGCCGACGGCCGGCTCACCGGAGCGGAGGACGCCGGCCTCGTCCGGCTCGTCCCGCTGCCGGGCGGGTTGACCGCCGAGCAGCGGGCGCTGCACCCGGAGCTGGCCGAGCTGCCCGCCTACGCGGTCGACCCGCGGGACACCGACCGGGTCCAGGCCGCGAACGCCGCCCAGTGGGTGGCCACCGTCACCGTGGCCAACGGCGCCGTGGCCGCCGCCACCTCGGTGGGCAAGCAGTGGTGAACGCCACCCGGCGGCCGCCGCGCGCACGCGTCCACTGACGCGCGGCGGTGACGGGGGTGGGGTGGCCGGCGCCCCCGGCCACCCCACCCCCGTCCGCCGTCAGCGGCCGGCCTGGAGGGCGCCCCAGGTCTGCGCGCCGACGGCACCGTCCACGGAGAGGCCGCGGCTGCTCTGGTAGTCGCGGACCGCCGTCTGCGTGCCCGAGCCGAACACGCCGTCGATGGTGACGGTGCGGCCCAGCGCCGCGGTCAGGGCGCGCTGCAGGCGCTCCACGTCCGGGCCGGTGCTGCCGCTGACCAGCAACGGTGTGCTGCCCGCGGAGAGCAGGGCGGTCCAGGTGCGGGCGCCCACCACGCCGTCCACGGACAGGCCGCGGGCGCTCTGGAAGTTGCGCACGGCGGTGGCGGTCGCGGAGCCGAAGACGCCGTCCACCGTGCCGGCGTTGAAGCCCTGCGCGTTCAGCAGCGTCTGCGCCGCGCTGACCTGCGCGCCGGTCGAGCCGGTGCTCAGCGTGGTGTAGGAGGGGAAGTCGAGGTTGACCCCGCCGCCGGTGGAGGTGCTCACGTCGAGGTAGTTGCTGTCGATGTTGATCGTGACGCCGCCGTGGGTCTCGTTGTGGTCGCCCCGGTACTGGTGGACGCGCTGGTGGTTGGCCCACTGGGAGTCGGGGACGTAGGAGCCGGCGTCGGTGTTGGCCACGCCGTTCCACCAGGCGAACCAGATGTGGTCCGGCCGGGTGTAGGTGGTCGAGTTGTAGTTGTTGGACAGGTCGCGGATGCCCGAGGAGGCCGAGGAGTACACCCCGGAGCGGTAGCCGCGCTCGTGGAGGCGGTCGGTCCAGCCGTCGAGGTAGCTGAGCACGGCGCGGGAGCAGGTGGTGTTGGTGTTGTCGTACGCCTCCATGTCGTTGTACAGCACGCTGCCGGCCTGGATGCCCAGGTTGGCGGCGGCCGCGATCGACTCGTCGGCGGCGGCGCGGCCCTGGGTCCGCGCGGTGGCCGGGTCCGTGGAGACCTCGGAGGAGTAGCTGTTGCACGGGGCCTGCCGGCCCACGTGGATGGGCAGCAGGCGCCAGCCCTCGGAGGTCTGCTCGGACACCCATCCCGCCGTCAGGTTGGGCTGGGCGCACGCCCGCACCGACCCGCTGATGTAGACCCCGACGGCCCGGTAGGGCGAGGACAGCCAGGCCTGCATGGCGCTGGAGGACGGCGCCGCGCAGGCGTCGAAGCCCTGGCCGACGTAGGTGCCGGGCACCACGGCCATGGTGCCGATCCCGTCGGCGGCGGACGTCCGCGCGGAGGGCTCGGTGAGGGTGTCCAGTGCCACGCGCCGGCCGCCGGGGACCAGGCGGGCCCCGTCGAGGACGTCGAGCACCGCGCCCCGGTCGTCGCCGTGGGTGGCGGTCACCAGCACCCCGGCGTCCTCCACCGCCACCTGGAGCTCGCCGCCACGGGAGAGCGGAGGGACGGCGGGCGCGCCCTGGCCGGCGCGCGGGACGGCGGCGTGCGCGGCCACCCGCGGCGCCGAGGTGGCGTCCAGCGGCTCGACCAGGACGGTGTCGGTACGTCCGCGCAGGCCGGCGGGGCAGTTCTGGTCGGCGCCCGGGTGACCGAGGTACACCGTCGGGACGTCGAACCGGACACAGGCGGTCGGATCCTCGGTCAGGTCGACCACCCGCCAGTCGGCGGGGACGGTCAGCCGGTAGCCGTGGAAGGTGACCTCGCGGCCGTCGTCGACCGGCGCCCCGACCGACACGGGAGCCACGGCGGAGGCGGCGGCCGGTTCGGGGACGGTCGGGGAGGCGGCGGCGCTCGGCGACATGACGAGCGTTCCGAGCAGGGCGGGGGCGAGCAGGCTCCCGGTGGCGGTCAGGGCGGTGACCGGTCCACGGGTGAGGCGCCACAGTCGCATGGGACGTCCTTCATGAGGGGGAGACAGGGCGGCGGTGCGACATCTACTGGCCTGTAAGCATGCAGGGACGCTCTACGCGCGTCAACGGTGCCTCTGACGGCCGGTCACCCCGCCCCGTGCGCGCCCCGGCGGCGTGCGCCCCGCCGCCGGGGCCGCGCTCAGCCGATCGTCAGCGCGTCGAGGTAGACCCAGGCCCCGTCGTGGCGGAGGAAGCGGCTGTGCTCCTCGAGGACGCCGTCGCCGCCGCGGTCGGTGTAGTGGGCGCGGAAGGCGACGGTGCCCTCGGTGTGGAAGGGGCCGCCGTCGGTGGCGGCGAGGACCTCCAGGCGGCGCCAGCGCAGCCCGGGCTCCAGCTCCAGGCGGGGCGGGCGGGTGTCCGGGTGCCAGGTGCACAGCAGGTAGGCGCGGTCGCGGACGGCGAAGGCGCTGTACCGGGAGCGCATGAGCAGCTCCGCGGTCGGGGCGGCCTGGCCGCGGTGCAGCCGTCCGCAGCAGTCGGCGTACCGGGCGGGCAGACCGCAGGGGCAGTCGGTGGGGGTGGTGGTGGGGGCCGGCTGCGGCCGGGCACGACGTCGCGACATGCCCTCCATGATGGCCCCCCTGGCGCCGCGGGCGGCGACCGCCGTGGCCGGGGGGGCTTCGGAGAATGTCGCGCGGATGGTGCAACGGTCCGCGGCCGGCGCTCCGTCTGGAGGGCGGAACGGCGCCGAGCGGTCGTGCTCCCGCGGACGCGCGGGAGCAGGGCGGGCGCCGTTCCCGGCGGAACGGACGCCGCTCGGGCAACGCGTGGCCCGGCAGACGGCGACACCGCTACGGACCAAACCAACCGTCATTGGAGAGATCGTGAACGCACACAGGCGCACCGCCGGAACACCGAACTCGCGCCGCCGGATCGCGCTGCCGCTGGTCGGCGCCGTCGCCGTGGGCGCCCTGGCCGTCGCCGGCGGGGCCACCGCCAACGCCTCCGGCCCGGCGGCTCCGGTCGCCGCCCCGGCGGCCGCGACCGCCCTGCGGGCGGGTGCCGACGCCGGCGCCGAGGCGAAGAACGCCGCCGCACCGCGCGTGGTCCAGCCCGGTGAGCGGATCGAGGTCGGCGGCGGCTTCGTGGTCTGGCTGACCGCGCAGGACGAGCACGTGGTCGTCGACCCGGAGATGCCCGACCTGGAACAGGCCAAGAAGATCATCGACGACAACGTCCCCGAGGACACCATCGGGCTGCGCAGCTTCGCCCGCCCCGACGGCACCCTGTTCACCGGCGCCTACCGCGGCGACGGCGACCTCCACCGCGTCACCATCACCTCCCAGGGCGTCACCGCCGAGGCCCAGGTCATCACCCTCCCCGGCAACCCCGGCTGGGCCGCCTACCACCTCCACAACGACGAACTCCCCCCGCCCGGCACCGACCCCGACGACCGCGTCACCATCACCGCCTACGCCGCCGACGGCACCGTCCTCGCCACCCTCCCGTAACCGACCGCCCTCGCGGATCCAGGCCGTCCGTCCCGACCGTCCCCGTCCGGGGGCGGTCGGGGCGGCGGCCCCCGCGCACGACGGCATTCGACCCGCGGCGAACCGAGGACCGTACCGAAGTGCAGACCCAGGCGGATGAGGAGTTCAGCTCCTTCGTGGCCGCGCGCTGGACCCGGATGGTCCGCACGGCCTATGCCCTGACCGGAAACCACCACGACGCGGAGGACCTGGTGCAGCAGACGATGGCCAACGCCTACGCGCGGTGGGGCCGGGTGTCCGGCGCCGACAACCCGGACGCCTACGTGTGGCGCATGGTGCTCAACGCCAACGTGGACCGGTTGCGGCGCGCCCGGCTGCGCGAGTGGCTGACCACGCGCATCCCGGACACGCCCCAGCCCGATCCCACGCACGAGACCGACCGGCGTAGCGTGCTGCTGTCGGCGCTGCGCCGGCTGCCGAGGCGGCAGCGCGAGGCGGTGATCCTGCGTTACGTCGCCGACCTGAGCGAGACCCAGGCCGCGGCCGTGCTCGGCAGCTCGGTGGGGACGGTGAAGAGCCAGGCGTCCCGGGGCCTGGCGAAGCTGCGCCAGGACGGCGCACTGGCCGAGCTGGTGCCGGTCACCGGCGGCCGGGCGGGGGCCGGGCCGGGAGAGGAGCCACGATGATCCACGGGGATCGTTCGCCCGATCGGGCCTCGGCAGGGGAGGCGGACCGGTCCTGGGGGGAGCGGCCGGGATGGGAGGAGGACGAGCGGACCGGGTGGGCACTGCGCGAGGCGCTGACCGCCGACCTGCCGGTCGGTCCCCCTCCACTGCGGGAGATGCTGGTTCGCGGGCGGGTCGTCCGGCGGCGGCGCCGGGCGCTGCTGGGCGTGGTGGTCGGCGCGTCGGCCGCGCTTGTCCTCGGGTTCACCGGCACGCTGGTGCTCTCCGGCCAGGACCCGGCGGAGAGCGTCGTGGTGCCCGCCGCCCCGGCATCATCGCCCCCTCCCCCCGCCGGGGAGGAGACCTCGGCGGGGCTCCCGCGGGTGGTCCGGCCTGGAGAGCGGATCGAGGCCGGCGGCGGCTTCCTGGTCTGGCTGACCGCACAGGACGAGCACGTGATCGTCGACCCGGAGATGCCCGAGTTGGAGCAGGGCAGGAAGATCACCGACGGCAACGTTCCCGAGGACACCATCGGGCTGCGCAGCTTCGCCCGCCCCGACGGCACCCTGTTCACCGGCGCCTACCGCGGCGACGGCGACCTCCACCGCGTCACCCTCGCTTCCCAGGGCGTCACCGTCGAGGCGCAGGTCATCACCCTCCCCGGTGCCCCCGGCTGGGCCGCTTACCACGTGTACAGCGACCAACTCCCCCCGCCCGGCACCGACCCCGACGCCCGCGTCACCGTTACCGCCTACGCCGCCGACGGCTCCGTCCTCGCCACCTTCCCGTGAGCCGCCGACGGCCGGGGCGCGGCGCCGAGGCGAACGGCTGATCGTCCGTGTAGGCGGGCGCGGCCCGGGAAGGCTGCCGGGGCCGGACGGATGGCGCCGGCGCCGGTGGCGGGAGGAGGCGGGGCACGGTGGGACGACGCGTGGCGGCCCTGGCGCGCCGGCTCGGACACCGGGGGTGGTTCGCCGCCGTCGGTCGGCGGCTGTGGCGGGTGGACCGGCTGGTCCAGCGCGTCTCCCGTGGCCGCACCATGCTCGTCGGGCGGCACGGCATGCACCCGCTGCTGCTCACCACGCGCGGGCGGCGCACCGGTCGGGAACGCACGGTGCCGCTGATCTACGCCGAGGACGGGGGCGGCTACCTGGTGGTCGGCTCCAACTGGGGGCGCTCCGACCACCCGGCCTGGTCCGGGAACCTGCTGGCGTGCCCGCGGGCGCGGGTGACGGTCGGGGGCCGGGTGGTCGATGTCCGCGCCACCCTGCTGACCGGCGCCGAACGGGCCCGGGCCTGGGAGGTGATGGCGGAGCAGTGGCCGGCGTACGACACCTACGCCACGCGGTCCGGACGCGGCATCCGGGTGTTCCGGCTCACCCCGGACCCGCCCGCCGCGCCCTGACGTCGCCGCTGCACGCCCGGCGGAACGGGTGGCGGTGCGCCAGGCCGGGCTGGGACGGGCCGGCACCCGGTATGGCCGGCGGCCCGCCCGTAAAGCAGGCCGGGGCCGCCCGCGCAAGAGGGCGCTCCCGCCCTGTGGAAAACTCCGAACCCCCCTGGTCACCAGGGGTAACCCATGCCCAACCGGCCGCGCAAGAGGGCGTCGCGGCCCTGTGGAAAACTCCAAACCCCCTGGTCAACAGGCCAGTGGCGGGCTCTGCGGTCTTCGGGCCGGCGGCATACCATCGAAGGAGACTGGCGGAACCCGAAGGCATCCCGGTCGTCACCGGCCTGTGAGAGGGAGCGACGCCATGGGAGTTCATGTCGGAGACTGGATCGTGGTCGAGCCCGTGCACCTCGGTGCGCACCGTCGACGCGGTGAGGTGGTGCGGCTGGCGCACCCGGACGGGTCTCCCCCGTACTACGTGCGCTGGGAGGGGGAGGACAAGGAGACCCTGTTCTTCCCCGGTTCCGAGGCCCATCTGGAAAACCCCCAGGAGCACGGGGCCCTGCACTACTAGCCGGCCTCTGCGGCACCCGGCGTCCCGGGGCGGGTGATCGCCCCCGGAGGGCGCCGGCCGCACGCATGGAAATGTTTTGAACTAGTCGTTCCAGAACATGCTATGGTTCCGCCATGGCCCGACCGAGAACCTTCGACGAGGAGCGGGCCCTGGACGCGGCGATGCGCGCCTTCTGGGCGAACGGCTACGAGGCCACCTCGACCCAGGACCTGTGCGACGCCACCGGCCTGGGCCGCAGCAGCATCTACAACACCTTCAGCAGCAAGCAGGACCTCTTCCGGCGAGCGCTGGCCCGCTACATCGAGGCCATGACCGCGGCGCAGCTCGCGGTGCTGGAGGACCAGGAGCGGTCGCCCCTGGAGCGGGTCCGCGCCCTGTTCGCCCAGATCATCGACCGCGAGTTCGAGAACCGTCGGGACGGGCGCAGCCTGGGCTGCCTGACCGTGAACACCACGGTGGAGCTGGCCGGGCGCGACGCCGAGGCGGACCGCATGCTGGAACGCGACACGGCCCGTCGGCTGACCGCGCTGCGGGTGGTGCTGGAGAGCGGGCAGCGCGCCGGCGAGATCGCCTCCGCGCGGGACGCCGACTCGCTCGCCCGCTTCCTCAACGCGGTGATCGCCGGCATGCGGGTGGCCGGCCAGGGCGGGGCCGACCGGGCGGCCATGGAGTCCATCGCGGCGACGGCCATGGACGCACTGACGCCCTGACCACCGCCCCGCTGACGCCCTGACCCGCTGAAACGCGGTGCCCACCCGGCGTTCCGACGCGTCGACGCGCCGGCGGCGCCGCGGGCTTCGCACGTCCAGATTTTGAACCGATCAATCCAAAACGAGTGCACACACCCCGAAGGAGCACCATGCCACGCGCTGTGTACGTGCTGGCCTTCGGCATCTTCGCCATGGTGACCAGCGAGTTCGTGGTCGCCGGGCTGATGCCGCAGATGGCCGAGGGGCTGGACGTCCCCCTCCCCTGGATCGGCTACCTGATCACCGCGTTCGCGGTGGCCATGGCCGTCGGCGGCCCCTTCCTGACCATGGCGGTGGCGCGGGCCCGACCGACGCCGGCGCTGCTGACCCTGTTCGCGATCTTCCTGGTCGGCAACGTGCTGGCCGCCACCGCCGCCGGCTACGGGGTCATGCTGGTGGCCCGGATCATCACCGGCGTGGCCTCGCAGGCCTTCTTCGGGGTCGCCATCGCGCTGTGCGTCCGGCTTACCCGCCCGGAGATCCGGGGCAGGGCCATCGCCGCGGCCATGAACGGGCTGATGCTCGGGACCCTGCTGGGCCTGCCGCTGTCCACGCTGATCGGGGAGCGCCTGGGCTGGCGGGCGGCGTTCTGGGCGATCTCCGTCCTCGCGGTGCTCGCCGCGCTGAGCACGCTGGTGGGCGTGCCGCGGCTGGAGCGCGCCGAGGGCGCCGGCGGCGTCCGTGGGGAGCTGGGCGTCTTCCGGCGGAACCCCCGGCTGTGGCTGGCGCTGTCCACCAGCACCCTGATCATCGGCGCGACGTTCTGCGCGTTCAGCTACCTCAACCCGATCCTCACCGAGGTCACCGGGTTCGCCGCCGGAACCGTCCCGCTGCTGCTGGTCGCCTACGGCGCCGCCACCGTGGTCGGCAACACCGTCGTCGGACGCCTCGCCGACCGGCACGCCATCGGCGTCCAGCTGGCCGGCCTGCTGCTGAACCTGTCCTTCCTGGTCGGCTTCGCGCTCTGGGCGCACCTCCCCGTCCCGGCCGTGACGTTCATGATGGGCATCGGGCTGGTGGGGGTCACCATGAATCCGGCCATGGTGACCAGGGTCCAGCGGGCCGGCAACGCCGGGCCGCTGGTCAACACGGTGCACTCCTCCTTCATCACCCTCGGCGTGATCATCGGCTCCTCGGTCGGCGGGGCGACCCTCGACGCCTTCGGCCTGCGCGCCCCGTTGTGGCTGGGCGCCGGCCTGGCGGTGCTCGGAGCGGTCACCCTGCTGCCCGAGCTCGCCCGTCGCCCCGCCCCCATCCCCACCCCCGCCCCATCCCCCGCCCCCAGCGACGCCCCCACTCCCGCCCACACGGCCGGCGGCGCCGCCACGCAGGACGTCCGGACCGGCTGAGCCCTCCGGGAGCCGGGGCGGCCGGTCGGCGGCCCGGGGCGTCCTTGACAAGGGCGCCCCGGGCCCTCAGGATCCGCCGAGTGAACCTGTCAGACAGCCAGACAGGTGGGTTCCCGGTGCCGAGGCGCGTCAGCGCCATGGAGTCGGTCCTCACCCACCTCCGTGGCGCCATCGAACGCGGTGAGTACCCCGTCGGGGGGAAGCTGCCCTCGGAGGCGGAACTCTGCCGCCGGCTCGGGGTCAGCCGCCCGGTGCTGCGCGAGGCCCTGCGCGCCCTCCAGGTCATGGGGCTGACCGTCTCGCGCACCGGCAAGGGCACGTTCGTGGTCTCCGCCGGGCCCGTCGAGGATCCGACGTTCGGCGACTACACCGCGAGCGACCTGCTGGAGGTGCGGCGGCACGTGGAGATCCCGGTGGCCGGGTACGCGGCCGCCCGGCGCACCCCGGAGGACCTCGACCGCCTCTCCGACCTGCTGGAACGCATGGAGCGCGAGACCGACACGCTCGCCTGGGTGGCGATGGACACGCTGTTCCACCTGGCGGTCGCGCAGGCGGCGCGCAATCCGGTCTTCCGCCGGATCATCGAGGAGATCCGCGACGCGCTCGCCCACCAGTCGGCGTTCCTCAATGAGCTCGGGGGCCGCCGCGAGCAGTCGAACCGGGAACACCGGGCGATCGTCGAGGCCATCCTCGACGGATCCGAACGCGACGCGGTGGAGGCCATGGCGCACCACCTGGAGCGCGTCGGCACCACCCTCACCTCCATCGTGCGGCCCGCGCGCACGGCTCCCCCCACCGAAGACGGACACCGGCGTTGAGCGAACAGACCCTCCGGCAAGCGGAAGAACTCCGGCCACCAGCGGCCGCCCACGTGGACGCGGGCGACAGGGGCTACAGCAAGTCCCTGAAGTCCCGGCACGTCAGCATGATCGCCATCGGCGGCGCCATCGGCACCGGCCTGTTCCTGGGCGCCGGCGGACGGCTCGCCGGCGCGGGCCCCTCGCTGGCCCTGGCGTACGCGGTGTGCGGCGTGTTCGCCTTCCTGGTGGTGCGCGCCCTCGGCGAGCTGGTCCTGCACCGGCCGTCCTCCGGGGCCTTCGTCTCCTACGCCCGGGAGTTCCTCGGCGAGAAGGGGGCGTACACCGCCGGCTGGATGTACTTCCTGAACTGGGCCACCACCGGGATCGCCGACATCACGGCGGTCGCCACCTACACCCACTACTGGGGCATGTTCACCGACGTCCCGCAGTGGGTGATCGCCCTGCTCGCCCTGGCCGTGGTGCTGGCGGTCAACCTCATCTCGGTGCGGATCTTCGGCGAGCTGGAGTTCTGGTTCGCGATCATCAAGGTCGGCGCGCTGACCCTGTTCATGGTGATCGGGATCTTCCTGCTGGTCACCCAGCAGCCGGTCGACGGCCACACCCCCGGGCCGGCACTGATCACCGACCACGGCGGGATCTTCCCCGCCGGCGTGCTGCCGATGCTGCTCGTCGTCCAGGGCGTGGTGTTCGCCTACGCCTCGGTGGAGCTGGTCGGCGTCACGGCGGGCGAGACCCGCGATCCGGAGAAGATCATGCCCCGGGCGATCAACTCCATCATGTGGCGGGTGGCCCTGTTCTACGTCGGCTCCGTGGTGCTGCTGTCGGTGCTGCTGCCCTGGAACGCCTACTCGGCCGGCGAGAGCCCGTTCGTCACCGTGCTCTCCGGCATCGGCGTGCCGGCGGCCGGCGGAGTGATGAACCTGGTGGTGCTGACCGCGGCGATGTCCAGCCTCAACTCCGGCCTGTACTCCACCGGACGGATCCTGCGCTCGATGGCGCTGTCCGGTTCCGCTCCGCGGTTCACCGGCGTGATGAGCCGCAGCCACGTCCCCTACGGCGGCATCCTGCTCACCTCGCTCGTCTGCGTGCTGGGCGTCGGACTGAACTACGTCGTGCCGAGCGAGGCGTTCGAGATCGTGCTCAACTTCGCCGCGATCGGCATCCTGAGCACCTGGGCCATGATCATGGTCTGCCACCTGCTGTTCTGGCGGCGGGCGCGGGCCGGCCTGGTCACCCGCCCCGGCTACCGGCTGCCCGGCTCGCCGTGGACGGAACTGGTCACCCTGGCCTTCCTCGCCTCGGTGCTGGTGCTGATGTGGGCGGACGACGGCCCCGGGCGCGTCACGGTGATGTGCCTCCCGCTGATCGTGGCCGCCCTGGTCGCCGGCTGGTTCGCGGTGCGCGGCCGGGTGACCGCCGTGCGGCAGGGCGACGCGTCGGAGGGCGGCCGATGAGCCGGCCCTCCCCTGCGCACCGGGTGGAGCGGGACGCCGAGCCCGACACGCGCCGCGCGGCGCCGCCGGCCATCCGGGAACCCGGGCACGTGCCCGTGGCCCACCTGGTCCGGGCGGACATCGTCGAGGGCGTCCACCACGGCTCGGTGGTGGTCCTGGCGCCGGACGGCCGGGTGGAGTTCCAGGCCGGCGACGTCGAGGCGGCGTTCTACCCGCGCTCGGCGCTCAAGCCGGTCCAGGCGGTCGCCCTGCTGCGCGCCGGTCTGCCGCTCGACGGCGAGCTGCTCGCGCTGACCGCGGCCAGCCACTCCGGCGAGGAACGACACCTCGCCGGAGCCCGGAGCATCCTGCGCGCCGCCGGCCTCACCGAGGACGACCTGCGCAACACCCCCGACCTGCCGTACGGCGCCGAACAGCGGGAGGAGTGGCTGCGCCGCGGGCTCGGCCCCTCCCGGCTCGCCCAGAACTGCTCGGGCAAGCACGCGGCGATGCTGCTGACCGCCCGGGTGCGCGGCTGGTCCCTGGAGGACTACCTCGCGCCGGAGCACCCCCTGCAGCGGGCGGTCGCCGAGACCGTCGAGGACCTCACCGGCCAGGGCGTCGCCCGGGTGAGCGTCGACGGCTGCGGCGCGCCGCTGTTCGCCGTCTCCCTGCACGGCCTCACCCGGGCGGTGGCCCGGATCGCCTCCGCCGCCCCCGGCACCGACCTGGCGCGGGTCGCGGACGCCATGCGGTCCCACCCCGAGGCGGTCTCCGGCACCGGGCGGGACGTCGCCCGGCTGATGCGCGCCGTTCCCGGCCTGCTGGCCAAGGACGGCTTCGAGGGCGTGCAGGTCGCGGCCCTGCCGGACGGGCGGGCCGTCGGCGTGAAGATCGCCGACGGCGGGGACCGCGCCCGCATGCCGGTGACCGCGGCGGCGTTGGCCCGGTGCGGGATCGCACCCGAAGCGCTGGAGGAGTTCGCGACCGCCCCGGTGCTCGGCGGGGGCCGCCCGGTGGGGACCCTGCGGGCCGCCGGGATCCTGCGGGCCGCGGGCGCTCTCGGCTGAACAGGCGCCGGCGAGCCCGCCGGAGTCCGGGTGTTCCCACCGGGCACCGTGTCGTCACCGGCACGGTGCCCGGTGTCCCCCCTCGCGTTGCCAGCGTGCCAGTCGCGGGCCGGGGAGTCATTGTCCGTCAGCGCCCGGCGCTTGCCGATCCGTGCGCGTCCCGGTGCCGGCAGGCCAGGGCCCGGTGGTCGCTGGGCGACATGCCGTAGGCGGCCCGGAAGACCCGGCTGAAGTGCGGTGCGTCGGTGAACCCCCAACGGGCGGCGACCGCGTGGACCGGGCGGGAGAGCAACCGCGGATCCGCCAGGTCGTGGTGGCAGCGTTCGAGCCGCCGCTGGCGGATCCGGCCGGCCACCGTCATCCCCTGCTCGTGGAAGAGGGCGTGCAGGTGCCGGACGGAGATCTGGTGGGCCGCCGCGATGCCGGCCGGACCGAGGCCGGGATCACCGAGGTGGCGCTCGATGTAGTCGTGGATGCGCGTGAGCAGCACCCGGCGGTGGCTGTCCGGCGCCACCGTGCCCGGGGCGTCGTCGAGCGCCTCGGCGCACACCGCGGCCACCAGGTCGACGGTGAGACCCGCCAGCCGCGCGCCGTCCGCCGGCCGGAACCGGGCGGCGCCGTCGGTCAGCTGCCGGAGGAAGCCGGCCAGCAGGGCGCCGACGCCCTCCCGGCCCGACAGGCGCGCGGCGATCAACCGGTCCATCGACCGCGCCGGCAGGGGTAACAGCGCCCGCGGGAAACGCACCATCACGCCCTCCACCAGCGGCGCGTCCCCACCCGCCCAGCCGCGCCAGGGACGGGCGGCGTCGAAGAAGGTCAGCTCTCCCGGGCCGATCGTGGTGTCCCGGCCGCCCTGGACGATCCGGCGCCCGCCGCGCACGTTCAGCATCAGCTGGCAGGACTCCGGCTCCGACCGCCCGGTCGGTCGCGGCGTCCGGCGGGTCTCCAGCGGGGGATAGCTCAGCGCGGACACCCGCACCGCCCCGAGTTCCAGCACCCGCGCGCTCGCGCGGAGGTCGTCCCCGAGGTCACGGCGGGGGGTGCACAGCACGCCGGGCAGCAGGGCCTCGGCCGTCATCGCGTGCCAGGCGGCGAAGCGCTCCGCCGCCGGAAGATCGTCCGTCCGGATCTCCCGCACCAGCACCATGGCATCTCCTCCCCGGGGCGCGTCCACCACGCCCTCCCGCTCGACTGACGCACCGGGCCGCGCCCGCGTTTCCCCCACCGGCGCGGCGACGGACGGGCGGCCGGTGCCTCCACCGGCGCACGCCCCCTGACGATGATCGACCACGGCGCGCCGGTCTTCCAGGGGTACCCGTCCGGGACGGGGGACGACCGGCCGGCCCGTTCGGGGGGTGCTGTCGGTGCCGACCGGCACAATGGCCGGCATGCCCGCGCCTCGCCAACTCGACGACCTGCCCTTCGCGCACCACCTCCGGCCCCACGCCGGGCCCCTGGAGCGCGACGGCGACTACGACACCGTCCACCTCGACGGGACGACGTTCGAGGGGACGGAGGCCGGCAGCTGCCGCTTCATGGAGTCCGCGTTCTCCTCGGTCACCTTCGCCGCGGGCCGCTACCGGGGCGCCCGGTTCCTCGACGTGTGGATGCACACCGTGCGCTGGGTCGGCACGGACCTGGCCGAGACCAGCTGGATGGACGCCGAGGTGATCTCCAGCATGCTCGCCGGCATGGAGATGTTCGGCGCGCAGCTGCACCGGGTCACCTTCCACGCGTGCAAGTTGGACTCGGTGAACCTCCGCACCGCCGCGCTGCGTGACGTCGCCTTCGTCGACTGCCTGCTGCGGGACGTCGACTTCGGCGGGGCGTCGCTCACCGGCGTCACCTTCCCCGGCAGCACGCTGGAGGGGGTGCGTTTCGGGCGGGCCCGGATGCGGGACGTCGACCTGCGGCAGGCCCGCGCGCTGGGCGTCACCGCCGGTCACGACGGGCTCGCCGGGGCCACCATCGGCACCGCGCAGCTGATGGACCTCGCCCCGGCCTTCGCCCAGCTCCTCGGCATCACGGTGCGCGACGACTGAGCCGGCCGGCGCGCGCCGTCCTCACCGGCGCCGGGCGGCGGGGGTGCCGGTCAGCCCGGTGACCCGCAGGGTGATGTTGAGGCGCCCGCCGGCCAGGCCGGTGGCCGGGTTCCCCGTGCCGGGCCGGACCCGGGGCACGCCGTGGTAGGCGAGGCGCGAGGGCCCGCCGAAGACGAACAGGTCGCCCGAGCGCAGTTCGACGTCGGTGTAGGGCCTGCCCCGGTTCTCGGTGTTGCCGAAGCGGAAGACGCAGCTGTCGCCGATGCTCAGCGACACCACCGGGGCGCGCGACCGCTCGTCCCGGTCCTGGTGCATGCCCATGGTGGCGCGGCCGTCGTAGAAGTTGACCAGCGCGGTGTCCGGGTCGTAGCCGTCGCCCGCGGCGGGGTCCTGGTACGCCGCGACGAGCGCCCGCCGCCCGAGTTCGGCCAGCCAGTCGGGGAACTCGGCGACCCGCGCGCCACCGGCGTCCGCGGCGGTGCGGGTGTACCGGTAGGGCTGCCAGTGCCAGCCGACGCACACCGTGCGCACGGACATCACCCCGCCGCCCGGCAGCCGGGTGTGGCGCATCGGAACGGGGCCGGTGGCCCAGCCGCGGCAGGCGGTGACCAGTTCCCGCTGCCGCTCCAGGCTGAGCCAGTCGGGGACGTGCACGGCGCCCGGGGCGACCGTCACCCGGGGCCTCGGCCCCGCGCCGGCCTCGTCGAGCCCGTCGAATCCGTCGAAGAGCGGCGGCGTCGTCACCGCGCGCCTCCCGTGCCCGCCTCCCGGCGGGGCCGCACCCGGCCCGCGTCCATGCTGGTGTCCCTCTCGCTCGGGTTCCCCTCACCGCCATGCTGCCAGCAGCGGCGGGAGGCGTGGCGGTCGGCGGCGTGGCGGGATGGGTGGGCGGTCCCCTTCCCGCCGCGCCGCCGGTGTCACGCCCGGGCGTCGGCCGCCGGTCAGGCCGGGACGGTGCCCCAGGCCAGGGTGCCGCCGATGTGGGCGGTCACCCGGGTGCTGTCGGCGTACGCGGTGTTGGTGCCCCGGCTGTAGTCGTCGGCCTCGTTGAAGTTGCTCCAGTCGCTCTTGTTGACGCGGACCTGGATGTCCCCGGTGGAGGCGCCGGGGGCGAGGGTGCCGGTGAGCGAGAGCTCCAGGTAGCCGTCCGCCCCGGGGGCCGCCGGGGTCACGTTGTGGAAGGTGCCGGTGACGCGGGCGCAGCCGATCTGCGCCCAGTCGCAGGCGAAGCCCAGGCCGGTGGCCCCGTCACGGGTGAAGTAGTAGCGCAGCTTCACGGTGGACAGGTCCAGGGCCGTCGTCCCGGTGTTGACGACCTGGAGGCTCGGCCGGATCTGGTTGCCGGTGGCGGAGGTGTTGTTGTTCTTGTAGCGCACCGTGACCCCGCCGGCCGGGTCCGGTCCGCCGCCGCCCGTGGTGGTGGTGACGGTGAGTGCCGCGGTGGCCGGCGAGAGGTTTCCGGCGGCGTCCCTGGCCCGCACCGTGTAGGAGTGGGTGGAGTTCGGGGACAGCCCGGTGTCGGTGTGGCTCAGGCCGGTCACGGTGGCGATCCGGGTGCCGCCGCGGTAGACCTCGTAGCCGGTCACGCCCACGTTGTCGGTGGAGGCGTTCCAGGAGAGGGTGACGCTGGAGGAGGTGACCGAGCCGGCCCGCAGGGCGAGGGGGGTGGTGGGGGCCTGGGTGTCGCCACCGCCGTAGAGGTCGTTCAGGGACTTGCCGGTGGCGGCGCTGCCCAGCGGGACGTCGTGGTCGAGGCCGACGAACTTGCCGCCGTCCTGCCACAGCGCGGGCTTGAGCAGCGCGTACTTCGCCTCGTCCCAGGTGGCCCAGTCGTAGCCGAGCAGGCCGCCGGTGTCACCGGAGTTGGGGTTCAGGCACCAGAAGGTCTGGTGCAGCCGGTTCTCGGTGATCAGGTCGCGCAGGGCCACCATCCAGCGCTGGTTCTCCCCGCCGTCCATGTGGCCGCCCCACTCGCCGATCAGCAGCGGCGCGGTGTCGTCCTCGTGGATGTAGAGCCAGTTGGGGCGCCAGACCTCCTCGGTGAGCGACTGCTTGTCCCAGTCGCCCTCGAACCAGGGCTGCTGGTAGACGGCGGGGCCGTAGTCGTGCGGGGAGTACACCAGCTGGTCCTGGTTCGCGCCGAGGTCGACCGGGTGGTCGGCGACGCCGCGCAGGTTCCCGCCCCACCAGGTGCCGTGGTAGTCGTCGCCGTCGGTGGAGGACCAGTTCTGGCCGTCCTTGGGGTAGATCTCGACGCCCTCGCAGAGGATCAGCACGTTGGGGTTGCGGGCGAGGATCCGGTTGCCGGCGGTCTCGCAGGTGTGCTTGAAGTTGTCGACGTCGGTGGAGTCGTCCCACTTGGCCCGCGGCGAGGTGCTCTCGTCACCGTGCGGCTCGTTCTTGACGTCCATCGCCACGATGGTGTCGTCGGCCTTGTACCGGTCGGCGACCCACTCCCACGCCTCGTAGAACTGCTCGACGGTGACCGAGCCCTTCCACCAGACCGGGTGCACGTGGCCGGAGTTGTCGGCCTCGGCGCTGTGCACGTCGAGCATGACCTTCAGGCCGTACTTCTCGCACAGTTCCAGCCAGTAGTCGAAGACGCCGAGGGTGGTCTTGCCGGCCAGCTCCGGGTTGGCGTAGGCGTTGACCCCGGAGGGGACGGCGGCCTGACCGTTCTTCCACTCCAGCAGCAGCTGCGTGCTGATCGGCACGCGCACGATGTTGATGCCGCGTTCGGCGATGGAGCGGGTCAGGGTCTCGATGTTGGCGCTCCACAGGCCGTGGAAGACCCGCTCGGTGGCGTTGAAGCCGAACCAGTTGGCGCCGGTGAGCCAGACCTCGTTGCCGGCCGCGTCCACGATCCGGTTGCCGTCGGTGTGCAGCCAGTCGGCGGTGGCCGCCGCGGTGACCTCGGCCGCCGCGGCGGTGTCCGGGGGCGTGGCCGCCCGCGCGCCCGCCAGCGGACCGACCAGCGACGCGGCCAGCGCGGTGGCGAGCGCCCCCGCGCCCAGCCGTCCGGCGAGCCTCAGTGGCACTGACACAGTTGCGTCCTCTCCAGTGGGATGGCCCCGCCCTGGTGCGCGCCCCCGCCGTGGCGGGTCGGTGGAGGCGGTGCTGGGCACGGCGATGGGAGCGCTCTCATACGGAGGCGCCCCCACCACCGCCGGGCTCCGTGACGCGAGTCACGCTAGGAGTCGTGCTATGCGCATGTCAATGGTCAACTGAGAGCGCTCTCTTGACGCCTCGCGCCGCCGACCGGGCAACCGCCGCCCGGGGGACCGCCGACCGGCGGCCCGACCCCGGGGCGAGGGGGCGCCCCCGGGGGCGGACCGCCGGTCGGACCGCGGTCACCGCTCACCGCTCAGCAGATCGGCACGCCGGGCAGTTGCGCGGAGGGGTGGTCGATGTAGATGTTCGAGACGTAGCCGCCCTGGTCGCGCAGCCTGCTCCACCAGTTGTTGGTGTAGCCCTCCGCCGAGACGGTGTCTCCCTGCTTCTGGCACACCACCGTCACCGCGGTCGGCCCGGCCAGCGTGGTCACCACCGGGGAGGACAGGTAGGCGTCGGCGCGCACCCGCACCCCGCTCCCCCAGGTCATGAAGGAGGAACCGCCGGCGCAGCCGTTGTCGCTGGTCAGGTACGCCTGGTTGTAGGAGGACGGGTAGGACAGCGCCACGCCGTTGATCCGGATGTTCTGGCCCACGCCGTTGTAGAGCTGCTCGTAGTGGATGTGCGGACCGGAGGAGTTGCCGGTGCTGCCGGTGGTGCCGATCTGCTGCCCCTGGGCGACCCAGGCGCCGCTCGGCACGGAGTAGCTGGCCAGGTGGAAGTAGTAGGTGCGCCAGCCGCCGCCGTGGTCGATGACGATGTAGTTGCCGGCGCCGCTGGGCTGCGAGTAGCGGGTGGCCGTCCCGGCGGCGGAGGCGAGCACCGGGGCTCCGTTGGTCACGCCGCCGTCGGCCCGGACGAAGTCCAGCGCCCGGCGCACCTCGGCGGAGTGGTGACTGTAGGTCCACCGCTGACCGCAGGCGAAGGGCGCCTTGAAGTTGGGCGCCGCCTGCGCCTGGGACGGCAGGGCGACCAGGCTCGCCGCCGCCATGAGGGCGACGGCGAGGAAGGAAAGGAACCGTTTCAGGGACACGCTGGTCCACTCCTCGGTGCGGGCGGGTCGTCAGGAAGAGTGCGGATCTACGCGCGAAGACCACGGACAACACCGGTGTCCGGAACCGACCGTGAGTCACGGACACTTTAGGCCCGCCGGCCGGAACTGACAATGACAGACCGTCAGCCGGACGGCGCCGCACGCGGGCTCCCACCGGGCCCCGCAGTCGCCCAGGCCCCGGCGCGGACGCGGCGGCGGACACCGCCGCCCGCCGAGACGCCGGTCACACTCCGGCTCCCGGTGTCACACCCGTCGCTCCCGCACCACTCCCAGGTGGTGACCGCGGCGGCCGCCCGGCCGGTCCGCGCACCGTCCCATCGAAAGGCAACGACATGATCCTGGTGACCGGAGCCACCGGAACCGTCGGGCGTCCGCTCGTCGAGGCCCTGCGCGCGTCGGGCGCGGGCGTCCGGGCGGTGACCCGCGACCGGGCCGCCGCCGCGCTGCCCACGGGCGTCGAGGTGGTCGAGGGCGACCCGTCGGTGCCCGGCGGAATCGCCTCCGCCCTGGAGGGGGTCACCGCCCTCTTCCTGCACCCGCGCGCGGTCGGGGACGCCGCCGAGGAACTGCTGGCGCTCGCCCGCGAGCGCGGGGTCCGGCGGGTGGTCGCGCTGTCGGCGTCCAACATCGACGACGATCCCGCCGAGCAGCCGTCCCGCCTCCGGGGCGACCGGAACCGGGAGGCCGAGCAGGCCGCCGTCCACAGCGGACTGGACTGGGTGAGCCTGCGGGCCGGCTCCTTCGCCGCCAACACCCTCACCGCCTGGGGCGCCCAGATCCGCGCCGGGGACGTCGTGCGCGGCCCGTACGCCGACTTCGCCGAACCGCCGCTGCACGAGCGGGACCTGGCCGAGGTGGCCGCCCGCGCCCTGCTCACCGACCAACTGGTGGGCCGCCGGCTGGAGCCGACCGGCCCGGAGTCGCTCACCCACGCCGAGCAGGTCGCCGTGATCGGCCGGGTGCTCGGCAGGCCGCTGCGCTACCAGGAGGTCCCGCCGGAGGCGGCCACGCGCGGCATGGTCCGCGCCGGACTGCCCGAGCCGTTCGTCACGGCGCTGATGGCCCGGTACGCCCGAGGGCTCGGGCGGCCGACGCCGCCCACCGACGACGTGGCCGAGGTGCTGGGGCGGCCGGCGCGCCGCTACGCGCAGTGGGTCGCCGACCACGCCGCTGCCTTCCGCGGCTGAGCCCGCCTCCCCCTAGGACGACCACCGGAGGGAACCACCGATGAAGCTCACGATCTTCGCCGCGACCGGCGGCGTCGGCCGGCTGCTGCTCGACCAGGCGGTCGCCGCGGGCCACGAGGTCACGGCGGTGGCCAGGAACCCCGGGGCTGCGCTGCCCGGGGCGGCGCGCGTCGTCACCGCCGACCTGTCGACCGCGCCGGCGGCGACGCTGGGTGACGCCGTCGCCGGGGCGGACGCCGTCCTGTCCGCCCTGGGAGCACGGTCGAGGGCGGAGGCCGGGATCGCCTGGCGGGGCACCCGGGCCATCGTCCAGGCGATGCGGGCGACGGGCACCCGGCGCCTGGTCGTCGTCAGCGCCGCTCCGGTCGGCACCGTGCCCTCCCCCGACCGTCCGCGTCCGCCGAGGCACGACCCCGGCGACGGGGTGTTCATGCGGAACCTGTTCGCCCCGCTGGTGAAGTCGGTGCTCCGGGAGCACTATGCCGACCTGGCCCGGATGGAGGACGTCCTGCGGGCGAGCGACCTGGACTGGACCGTGGTACGGCCGCCGCGGCTGACCGACCGGCCGCTGACCGGGACCTACCGGGAGGCGTACGGACGCAACGTCCGGGCCGGCTGGTCGATCCCCCGCGCCGACGTCGCCCACTGCCTGCTGCGCGCGCTGGAGCGGCCGGAGACGGTCGGCCGGACCATCGGCATCGCCACCTGACGGCCACGGTGGCGTCCCG
Source organism: Allostreptomyces psammosilenae (assembly GCF_013407765.1). Classification (GTDB taxonomy): domain Bacteria; phylum Actinomycetota; class Actinomycetes; order Streptomycetales; family Streptomycetaceae; genus Allostreptomyces; species Allostreptomyces psammosilenae. Next base: position 1,831,662 of record NZ_JACBZD010000001.1, on the reverse strand, counting down.
GCCACGGTGGCGTCCCGGCCGGCCGCGCGGCGCGCCGCCCCGGGGCGCCGCCGCCCGGGGCGCCGTGTCCGTTTTCCGCCAGCCGCCGGGCACGGCGGCGGCCGATACTGGCGAGTGATGGACGACGACAGCAGGTACGAGGCGGTGCGCGGCCGGGACGCCAGGTTCGACGGGGAGTTCTTCTTCGCCGTCTCCACCACGGGCATCTACTGCCGGCCGAGCTGCCCCGCGATCACCCCCAAGCGCGAGAACGTGACCTTCTACCCCACCGCGGCGGCGGCACAGGCCGCGGGATTCCGCGCCTGCCGGCGCTGCCGGCCGGACGCCGTTCCGGGCTCGGCCGACTGGAACGTCCGCGCGGACGTGGTCGGCCGGGCCATGCGGCTGATCGGCGACGGCGTCGTGGACCGCGAGGGCGTGCCGGGGCTGGCGGCCCGGCTGGGCTACAGCACCCGGCAGGTGCAGCGGCAGCTGAACGCCGAGCTGGGCGCGGGCCCGATCGCCCTGGCCCGGGCGCAGCGCGCGCACACGGCCCGGGTGCTGCTGCAGACCACCGACATGCGGGCCGCCGAGATCGCCTTCGCGGCGGGGTTCGCCAGCGTGCGCCAGTTCAACGACACGCTGCGGGAGATCTACGCGGCCACGCCGAGCGAGCTGCGGGCGCTGCGGCACGGGCGGGGCGGGCAGGGCGGGCGCGCCGGCTCGGTGGCCGGTCCGCGCGGCACCGGGGGCGTGCCGCTGCGGCTGGCCTACCGCGGGCCGTACGCCTCGGCGGAGGTCTTCGACTACCTCCAGGCGCGGGCGGTCGCCGGGGTCGAGGAGGTCGTCGGCGAGCCTGGGGCGCGCACCTACCGTCGGACGCTGCGGCTGCCCCACGGCGCCGGGGTGGCCGAGGTGTGGGAGCGGCCGGGGACGGGCGGTTGGCTGGAGTGCCGGCTGCACCTGGGGGATCCGCGGGACCTGACCACCGCGGCGCAGCGGACCCGCCGGCTGTTCGACCTGGACGCGGACCCCTACGCGGTGGCCGAGCGGCTGGGCGGGGATCCGCTGCTCGGGCCGGCGGTGCGGCGGTGCCCGGGGTTGCGGGTGCCGGGCGCGCCGGATCCCGCCGAGTTGGCCTTCCGGGCCGTTCTCGGGCAGGGCGCCGCGGTGGCGGAGGGGCGGCGCCGGGCCGAGGCGCTGGTGGCGGCGCACGGAGAGCCGTTGCCGGTGCCGAGCGGAGGGCTGACCCACCTGTTCCCGTCGGCCGAGGTGCTCGCCGAGGCCACCGGGGAGTCCACCGGGGAGTTCGGGGTGCCGCGGGAGCGGTGGGGCGCGCTGCGCGCGCTCGGCGCGGCGCTGGCCGACGGGACGGTCCGCCTGGATCCCGGGGCGGACCGGGAGGAGGCGGAGCGGTCCCTGCTGGCCGTGCCCGGCGTCGCGCCATGGACGGCCGGGTACGTGCGGATGCGGGCCCTGGGCGACCCGGACGTGCTGCTGGCCGAGCCGGCCCGGTGGGACGGTGCGGCCGATCCCGCCCGGTGGCGCCCCTGGCGGTCCTACGCCACGCACCACCTGTGGAGCGGCGCCGCCGACGGGCTCCGCTCCGGGCGGGCGGCCGGAGCGCGGGGGGCGCTGGCGGCGGTGGGCTGAGGCGGGGCCGGGCCGACGAGGGCCGTCGAGGGTCGACCGGCCCGACGGGGCGTCGGCGGCGGTTCGCGGCGGTGGGGGACGTTTGGGGCGCCGTCGGTCGGCAAGGCGTCCGGTGCGAGCAAAGGACCCTCCGATCCGCCGGCACCGGTGGGTTTGACAACCGATCAGCGTGCGCGCGGGCGTCCGGCCGTTCGGGGCGCGTCGTCGCCGGGGCGTCACCGGCCCGGGCGCAGCGCGGCGCTGCCCCCTCACCCACTGCCGGCCGCGCGGCCACCGCCGGCCCGCGCCTCCCCACCGGGAGGCGCGGGCCCCGGTGGGGCGCGCCGTCGGCGCCCACAGCCAGCGAAGGATTGTCATGTCTTCTGTTGTCGCCACCACCATCGTGGTGGTCGTCGCCCTCGCCCTGGTCGTGGCGGTGGCGCTCCCCGCCCTGCGCCGCGCCCGGCTCCGGCGGCGCTTCGGGGCCGAGTACGAGCGCACCGTCGCGGCGCACGGCGGCGACCGCCGGTCCGCGGAGCGGGATCTGCGCGACCGGCTGCACCGCTACGGCGAACGTCCGGTCAGGTCACTTCCCGACGAGCGGGCGGAGCGCTACCGCGCCCGGTGGGCCGTTCTCCAGGAACGTTTCGTCGACGAACCTGCCGCCTCGCTGCACTCCGCACAGGAGCTGCTCGGCCGGCTGATGCAGGAGCGCGGCTACCCCACGGACGTTCCGGAGAACGCCATGGCCGCCCTCTCCGTCCACCACGCCGACGTGCTCGGCGACTACCGGGCCGCCCGCGAGGTCGCGCTGCGGTCCGCCGCCGAGCGCAGCGCGACGGAGGAGATGCGCGAGGCGCTGGTGCGCACCCGCCGCCTGTTCGAGGTGCTGCTGACCGAACGGGGCAGTACGCCCGCCGCCCGTCCGGCGCCGGCCGGGCGTCCGCGTGGCGAGGAGCCGGTGTCCCGGGCGGACGCCGGCGGCCAGCGGCACGGCACCCTGTTCGGCGCGGCGGGACGGCACTTCCGGCAGGCCGGCCACCATCCCCGCTGAGCCGGGACGGCCAACCCCACTCCCCCAGGTGTAAGGACGCGATCATGGCTGAGAGCACCGAGCACGGCACGCATGAGATCCCCGGGCGGGAGACCGGACCGCTGACCGGCGCCTGGCCCGTCGCGCGGCCCCGCCGCGGGACGGACACCCCCGCCACCGCCCCCATGCCCGGCCAGTCCGGCGAGGCCGCCGGGGACCCGGCCACCTGGTCGGACGACGCGCACGCGGCGGCGCGGGCCCTGACCGGCGCCCCGGCGTCCGGCCCGGGCGCCGATCCCGGGCAGACCTCCGCGCAGGGCGCGGACGCCCCGGCGCCCCCGGGGGCGGATCCGGTCGGCGAGCTGCTGCCGGCCACCGCGCGGGACGAGCTGCGAACCCGCTGGAAGGAGGTCCAGGGCGCCTTCGTGGACCGGCCGTCGGCGTCGGTGGAGGAGGCCGACCGTCTCCTGGAAGGCGCCCTGGCCCGGCTGGCCGAGGCGGTGTCCGCCCAGCGCGAGGAGCTGCGCGGCGCCTGGAAGCCGGGCCGGGGTGGCAGCGAGCGGGGCGACGCGGCGCGCACCGAGGAACTGCGGGTGGTCCTGCAGCGCTACCGTCGCCTGGTGCAGCGCCTGGCGGCCGTCTGACCGGGCGTCCGACCGACGACACCGGCGCGCCCCCCGAGCCGCGGCTCGGGGTGGGCGCGCCGGTGTGCTCGGCGACCGTGCCGGTCAGGCCGTGCTGCCGGTGACGGAGCTCCCGGACCGGGTGACGTAGTAGGTCACGGTGGCGCCGCTCCAGAAGTGGAAGGTGAGCGTGACCCGCGCGCCGTCGTTGACCTCGGCGAAGAAGTCGGAGGTCAGCGTGATGGTGTTGGCGGCGTAGTTCGGCGAGAAGGCGCGGTCGAACTCCTTGAAGGAGGTCCAGTTGTGCGGGCCGGCGTTGCTGCCGTCGGCGTACTTGGCCTCCATGGTGGCCAGCTGGTCACCGCGGAACTGGGTGGGCACGGCGAAGCCGCTGGTCGTGCCGGTGGCGTTCGACAGGGTCGGGGTGTCGTAGGTGATCACGTCGATGCGCCAGGGCTCCCCCTGGGAGAACCGCGCGTGCAGGGTCGCGTTGACGCCGTAGTCCCGCGCCCCGGTCAGCCGGGTCAGCAGCAAGGCGGTGAGGGTCAGCCGGTCGCCGGAGACGGTGTAGTCGGTGCCGCTCACCAGTGGGGTGGTGCCGTGGCGCAGGCCCTGGAAGGTGGTCCCGTTCAGGTTCAGGGTGAGGCTCTTGGCGGTGACGGGGGTGGACCGGGCGACGTACACCTGGTCGGAGGAGGCGGTACCGGAACGCGTCGTCCAGCTGGACCGGATCTGCGCGAAGAGTTCCGGGTCGTTCCAGCGGAAGGCGGTGCGGTGGAAGTGCTGCCCGTTGTCCCACAGCATGGTGGTCAGCTGCTTGGTGCGGGCGTAGTAGCCGAGGAACTCGAAGAACTTCAGCTTCTCGCCCTGCTGGATGGTGCCGGTGTGCCGGTCGAATCCCAGCAGTCCGTACTCGCCGATGATCACCGGGATGCCGCGGGCGACGAAGGCGTCGTGGACCCGGTCGAAGCTGCTGGTCAGGTCCTGCTGGACGGTGGCGTCGAAGCGGGTTCCGCCGGCGACGTTCACGCTGAACGGCCAGTATCCGTAGAAGTGCACGGTGGCGATGAGGTTGGGGTCGTCGAGCGCGTCGAAGGTGTCGGCGAGTTCGTCGAGCCGGGCCTGCTCGGAGGAGGTGTGCAGCGTCGGCAGCACCAGGAGCCGGTTCGCGTTGTTGCCGCCCGAGTCGCGCACGATCCGGTGGAAGGAGGTGTTGAGTTCGTGCAGCAGCTCGGCGTTCTGGGCGTCGCCCGAGCTGCCGGTGAACTGCGGCTCGTTGACGCTCTCGAAGACGAGCTTCGGCGAGGAGCCGCGGAACGCCTCGGCGACCTGCTCCCAGATCGCGTTGTAGCGGGCCAGCACGCCCGCGCGGTCACCGGGCATGCCCGAGATCCACTGCCAGGAGTCGTGATGGATGTTGATCATCACGTAGAGGTCGCGGGCGAGCGCCCAGTCGACCACCTCCTTGACCCGGTTCAGGTAGGCCGCGTCGATGGTGTAGTCGGGCGCCGGGCCCTGGTGCTGACCCCAGGTCACCGGAATCCGGATGCTCTTGAAGCCCTGGGCCTTGACGTTGTCCAGCAGGGCCTCGGTGACGCGCGGGTTGCCCCACGAGGTCTCGTCGGAGCCGGTGGCGTCGAAGCTGTTGCCGAGGTTCCAGCCGGGCTGCATCGCGGCCACCTCCGCCATCGCGTCACCCGGCGGCGTCGGGGTGGGCGACGGTGTGCCGCCGACGGCGCCGGTGCAGGTGACACCGTTGAGCGCGAACGACTCCGGGTTCGGGTTGCTCCCCGACCACGACCCGTTGAAGCCGAACGACACCGTGGCGTTGGTGGCGACGCGGGCGTTGTGGCCGACGTTGGTGGCGGTCACCTGGTCGCCGGAGGAGGTGACCGTGGCGTTCCAGGCCTGGGTGACCCGCTGACCGGCCGGGAACCGCCACGCCAGGCGCCACCCGTCGACCGGGTCGCCGAGGTTGGTCACGGCGACGTTCGCCGTGAATCCTCCGGACCACTGGGCGGAGGTGGTGTACTCCACCCGGCAGCCGGTGGCCGCCTGAGCGGTGGAGGCCGCGACGACACCGAGGCCGACGAGCAGCGCGGTGACGAGGGCGGGAACCAGACCGAGTCGCCATCTGATTCGTCGTGTGTGGTGCCGCAGACCGGCCATGACTCTCCTCGGGAAGGGACGCAGCGCGAAGCGCCGCCCCCCCCCGGGAGGAGGTGGGCGGCACCGGGTCACCCGGGCGGGACAGTCGGGTGGGATCACCCGGATGTTAGGCTCGCCGCCAATTTCCCTCAATAAGGCGGGAGTGGCTGATTCTGGGCGCGGCCGACGCCTTCCGCGGGTGCCCGCCGGAATGTCGAGAAGCCTGGCGTCGAATTCGATGTCGAATTCGACGCCAGGCTTCTCGGGAAACGTGTGGGGTGTTTCGTCCGGGGCGCTAGGCGGGCGCGGTGGTCGCGGTCGCGGTGGCGCAGGAGACGTGACCCCAGCCTTCCGGGTTCTTGGCGATCGTCTCGCCCTTGGCGTAGGACCGGCCGCAGCGGCACCGGCCGGGGAACCTCGCCTTGACCGTGGCTCCCGAGCCGCCCCCGGTCCGCGCGCGCGGCGCCTTCGCCCCCGAGGCCGCCCGGGGGCGCGAGGCCGCCACGGGCCGCGGCTCGGTCCTGGGCGGCAGCTCGGATCCCAGGGCGGAACCGGCCGGCTGCTGGGTGCGGGCCGCGTGGCTGGCCGCGGCGTCCGCGGCGGCGTTGAGGTGGTCGCCGTCGACCTGGTGCGCCGGGGTGTAGACGAAGTCCACGGTGCGCCCGGCCAGCAGTTCGTCGATGCGCACCACCAGGTCGCGGTTGGCGACCGGTGTGCCGGCGGCGGTCTTCCAGCCCTTGCGGCGCCAGCCGGGCAGCCAGGTGGTGACCGCCTTCATGGCGTACTGCGAGTCCATCCGCACCTCCACCGGCGCGGCGGGGTCGACGGCTTCCAGCAGCATCCGCAGGGCGGTCAGCTCGGCCACGTTGTTGGTCGCCCGGCCCAGCGGACCGGCCTCCCAGCGCGCCACCTCGCCGTCCGCGCCCGCGATCACCCACGCCCAGGCCGCCGGCCCGGGATTTCCCTTCGAGGCGCCGTCACAGGCGGCGACGATCCGTTCCTTCATCCCCCGATCCTCCCACCGATCGGCGCCCCGCCATGACCACCCGCCGCCCCGCCGCAGGCCGCCCCGGCCACGGCGCGGGGCCGACACCGCCCCGGGGGCCGACGACCTAAGCTCGTCACCGATGAGACGCAAAACCGCGGTGCCGCCGGCGCCGCTGCCGCAGCGGGACGGGGTCGACCCGGTCCGGTTGAAGCTGCCCGTCGACGGCCCCTGGGCGACGGTGCGGGACCACCTGGTCGACCGGCTGCCGGCGGTGCCGCCCGGCCTGATCGACGCCATGCTGCGCGAGGGCGGGATCGTCGGCACGGACGGGCCGATCGCCCCCGACGCCCCGTTCCTGCCGGGCGCGTACCTGTGGTTCCACCGGGAGCTGCCGGACGAGGTGCCGGTGCCGTTCGACATCGAGGTGCTGCACCAGGACGACTGCCTGGTCGTCGTCGACAAGCCGCACTTCCTGTCGACCATGCCGCGCGGCCGGCACGTCGCGGAGACCGCCCTGTCCCGGCTGCGCCGGGACCTGGCGCTGCCCGCGCTCAGCCCGGCGCACCGGCTGGACCGGCTGACCGCGGGGCTGGCGATGTTCGTGGTGCGTCCGGAGCACCGCGGGGCCTACCAGACGCTCTTCCGGGACCGGCTGGTGCGCAAGGAGTACGAGGCGATAGCACCGTACGACCCGGGGCTCACGCTGCCCCGCACGGTGCGCAACCGCATCGTCAAGGAGCGCGGGGTGATCGCCGCCCGGGAGGTCCCGGGCGCACCCAACAGCGTCAGCCGGATCGAGCTGGTCGAGCGGCGCGGCGGGCTCGGTCGGTACCGGCTGCTGCCGACCACCGGGCGCACCCACCAGTTGCGGCTGCACATGAGCGGCCTGGGCATCCCCATCCTGGGCGACCCCGTCTATCCGGTGCTCACCGAGCGGGCGCCGGACGACTTCAGCCGGCCCCTGCAGCTGCTCGCCCGGGTGCTGGAGTTCACCGACCCGATCAGCGGCCGGGAACGCCGCTTCGTCAGCCGGTTCACCCTGCGGGCCTGGACCTCCTACCAGGACTGGGCGGCGGAGCGGCCGGGCGCGGCCGTCGGCTCGTGACCGCCGCGCCCGGCCGGGCGCTCAGACGGTGACCGCGGGGCCGGCGGGCGCCAGCTCAGGGGCCTCGTCGGGCCGTCGCGCGGGGGCGCCGTCCACCTGGAGCGGGACCGGGGCGAGGCGTTCGACGGCGGGGCGGCGTCGCGCCTGGACCAGCGCCCCGGCGCCGATCACCGCCGCGATGCCGAGGCCCCCGGCGACCAGCGCCGTGCGCGCGCCGGCGACCTGGATGAACAGGCCGAGCAGCGGCGGGCCGGCGAGGTTCCAGGCGGTGCTCAGGCTGCGCCACACCCCGAGCACCCGGCCGCGCATGTCCGCCGGCGGGTCGGTCTGCAGGACGGTGGTGGTGGCGGTGTCCGAGATCGCCTCGACGATCGCCATCGGGGCCACGCACACGATCAGCAGGGCCAGCGTGGGCGAGGCGCCGGCGAACGCCTGGAGCAGCGCTCCGGCGGAGGCCAGCGCGGCGACCAACCGGACGGACGGCCGGCGCAGCCGCCCGGCCAGGAGGGCGCCGAGCATGCCGCCCACGGCGAGGACGGTCGCGACGGTGCCGTACCCGGAGGTGCCGCCCTCCAGGGGGCCGGTGACCAGGGCGGCCAGGGTCAGCGAGTAGTTGCGGCCGAGGACGGCGCTGACCGCGGCGATCACCGCGAGCGCCACCAGCCGGCGCCGGCCGAGGAAGAAGAGCAGGCCCTCACGGGTGCCGCCGACGGCCCGGCGCCGCCCGGCGCTCCCCCGCCGCGCGGACGGCTCCTCCACGGCCGGCTCCTTGACGACGGACAGCGGGACGGCCGGCTGGGCGGCCGGCTGCTGGGCGACCGGCTTCAGGAACGGGATGACCGCGGCGACGAACAGGAAGGACAGCGCGTTGGCCGCGTAGGCGGCCTGCGTTCCGAAGGCCGCCGTGGCCACCGCCGCCAGCGCGGTTCCGCCGAGCCGGCCGACGCTGTGCACCACCGACCCCACGGAGATGGCCGAGGGGACGTCCTCGCGCGGGACGAGGTCGTTGCCCAGCAGGGCGCACGCCGGTCCGTCCACGGTGGCGATCACACCGGTGACGCCGGCCAGCACCAGCAGCGCCGGCACGCTGAGCAGGTCGAGGGTGATCAGGGCGGCCGTGGTGAGCGCGACCAGTCCCAGCACGGCCTGGCTGACCGTGGCGGTCACCTTGCGCGGCCAGGAGTCCACCACCGCGCCGCCGACCACGCCGAGCAGCAACCCGGGGGCCGCCTGCACGGCCAGTGACAGGCCGGTGACGGCCGCGGAGCCGGTGATCTGCAGGACCAGCAGGTTCTGCACCGTGAGCTGCATCCAGGTGCCCGCGTTGGAGACCAGGTTGGCCACGGACCACCAGCGCATGCTGCGGTGGCGCAGGGCGCGCCACGGGCTGCGGTCGGCCGCCGCCCCGCCCCGGCCGCGACGTCGCGCCGACAGCGGTCGTGGCGGGCGGGAGGAGGGCGCGGCCGGAGCCTCCGGCGGCGTGTCGGGGCTGTTGGGGAGGGAGAGGTCAGGAGGCATGGGAGTGGGGTGGGTCGGGAACGCGTGATCACGCACGGACTGTCCCCGGGCCGGCGCGGGGCCGGCGCTAGGGGAAGGGGACGGTCCGGGTGGCGGGAGCGCATGCTCCGGCTCGACACGATCCAGACCCCGGATCGCTGCAATCTTCACAGTCCGCCCCGGCAAGTCCCAACGCGTTCCGTCACGCGGCGCACACGCATCGTCTGTTCCCCGAGCAACCGCACAGGTCATCACGGGGCCGCGGGACCCGGGTGGGTTTGCTCACAGCGTGCTCGCGGCCCCGCCGGGAGCGCGCCGCTGTGAGGGCGGGCACACTGTCGGACCGGGGGCGCACACTGGTGGTATGTGCCGCAGCATCAAGACCCTCAGGCCCCCGATGTCGCCCGATCCGACCGAGGAGGACATCCGGGCCGCCGCCCTCCAGTACGTCCGCAAGGTGTCGGGCTTCCGGGCTCCCGCCGCCCACAACCGCGCCGTGTTCGACGAGGCGGTCGACACGATCACCGAGGCCACCCGCCGGCTGCTGGCGGAGCTGGAGGTACGCGGGGCCCCGGCACGCCCGGCCGCCCGCGCCGACGCGCCGTAGCCGCCGGCCCCGGGGGAAACGTTTCCGCGTCCGTTCGCTCCCCCAGCGCCCGGACGCGCCCCTGTTCCAGCCGGACCGCACCCCCTGGCTCCAGGGACCCCGCGATCATCCCCAGCAGATCCGACCCCCTTGCGTACACGGCAGACCACGCGCTCCCCCTGTGAACCAAGGGGGCCCGCAGTTGTCCACAGGAAAATCAGGCCCCTTGCCTTGAGCGCACGCCGGAACCTGCGCTACCCCTGGCAAACAAGGGGGCTGCGGTTATCCACAGGAAAAACAATCCCCCTTGCACGCACTCCGGAACGTACGCTACCCCTGGTGAACAAGGGGGGCCGCCGTTATGCACAGGGTGAACAGGCCCTCTTGCGCACACGCCGGAACCTGGGCCATCCCTCATAAACAAGGGGGCCCGCCGTTATCCACAAGGAGAACCGGCCCCTTGCGCGCGCCACGCAACCTGCGCTACCCCTGGTGAACAAGGGGGACCTCGGTTGTCCACAGCCTAAACGGGCCCCCTTGCACTCACCCCAGAACCCGCGCTACCCCTGTGAACCAAGGGGGCCCGCCGTTATCCACAGGGTCGATCGCCCCCTTGTAAATCACCCCCGAACCTTGTATCGCTCCCGATTCCGCTGGGCGTATCACACCCAATTCCGGTTGGCGCGTTCACCGCGCAGCCCTGCCGGCGCGGGGCCGGACCTGCCATGTGCAGCAGGCCCGGCACTCCACACCCGGCACTCCACACCCGGCACTCCGCACCCGCGCTCGGCGCTCGCTCGGCGCCCGGCTCGGCGGCGTCACTCGGCCGGCAGGGCCCGCCGGTCCGTGTCGGGCCCGTTCCTGCGGGCCGTCACCAGGGCGAAGGTGAGGAACTCCCCGCCGTCCGCGGTGAGCATGTCGATCACCGGCTGGTTCGCCGCGCGGCCGTCCGGCTGGTACTCGGCGCAGGCCCGGGCCCACAGCAGCCAGTCCCGCCAGCCGTCCTGCTGCAGCCGTGCGGAGGTGACCGTCACCAGCTCCGTGATCTCCCACTGGAACCGCCACCACTGCGCGGTGTGCCAGGCGATCGCCTCCCAGCCGACCACCGCCCTGATGTGCGGCGGGATGGCCCCGAGCTCGCGGACCTCTCGGGTCATTGCGGGAGTCGCCATCCCGAGTTGCCCACCGGGACGCAGGAACCGCACCAGGTACGGCAGGTAGCCGTCCGCCGTGCCGAAGTACTCGAACGCGTCCACACTGACGATGGCGTCGAAGCTCTCCTCCTCGAACGGCAGGGCGTGCGCCTCCGCCCGCACGGCCTCGACCCGGTCGCCGACACCCGCCTCGGCGAAGACGGCCGCCGCCTCCTCGGGGGCGATCCACCAGTCCGCCGCGACGACCCGGGCACCGTACTCGCGAGCCAGGAACACCGAGGTGGCGCCCTTGCCGGAGCCGAGGTCGAGGATCCGCATCCCCGGGCGCAGATCGAGGTCCTGGGCGAGGTTCTCCAGCAGCCACAACGGGTTGGGCCCCATGTCCAGCCGGAGCAACCAGGACGGGTCGTAGCGGGACGACCGCGGATAGCGGTCCGGACGAACGAGATCATTCACAGCGGTCACGCTCACGAACCCAAACCGCTCCCCCGCCCGGAAACAACCCGTTTTCGCGTCCGCCGCCCGCCGGGCCCCAGACGGACCGGGTGGGGCACCCTGTGCACCGCCGAGTACCGGCCCTCGGAGAGGCGGGTGACCTACCACTGACCGGCCGACAGCTGGCAGCAGTCCTTCGGCGCGTTCGCCCCGGGGGAACGCGCCGTGACCATCGGCCGCGACGGCTAGGGCGGCGCGGCAGGGTGGGGTGGGCGGGTCCACGCCGGAGGGTGCCGGCGCGGACCCGCCCACCGGTTCAGGTCAGTTCACGGCCCCGGGTCTCCGGCAGCCCGAGCAGGGCGAGTACGGCGACGCCGTATCCCACGGCGCCGAAGACGAGGGCGCCGCCCACTCCCCAACTCGCCGCCAGGAACCCCACCAGGGTGGGGAAGAAGGCGCCGACGGCCCGCCTGGTGTTGTAGGTGAAGCCCTGTCCGCTGCCGCGCACGGCGGTGGGGTACAGCTCGCTGAGGAAGGAGCCGAACCCGCTGAAGATCGCGGACATGCAGAAGCCGAGCGGGAAGCCGAGGACGAGCAGCAGCCCGTCCGCGCCCGCGGGGATGTTGGTGTACGCGAGGACGCAGCCGGCGGACAGCAGGGCGAACAGGGCGATGTTCCGCTTGCGGCCCAGCCGGTCGGTCAGGTAACCGCCGGTCAGGTAGCCGGCGAAGGCGCCGGAGATGAGGAGGGCCAGGTACCCGCCGGTGCCCACCACGGTCAGGCCGCGTTCGCCGCGCAGGTAGGACGGGAGCCAGGTGGAGAGGGTGTAGTAGCCGCCCTGGACGCCGGTGGCGAGCAGGGAGGCGAACAGGGTGGTCCGCCCGAGGCCGCCCTCCCGGCGGAAGATGGCGGTGAACGAACCGGCGCCGGCGCCGCCCCGGGCGCGGCCGATCCGTGCGGTCGCCACGTCGGCGTCCCGGACGTTCCGCCGGACGTAGACGACGAGCAGCGCGGGGAGCACGCCGGTCCAGAAGAGCACCCGCCAGGCCAGGTCCGGGTCCAGGTACTCGAACACCAGGGTGGAGACGAGCACGGCGAGCCCCCAGCCGACCGCCCAGGAGCTCTGGATGACGGCGACGGTGCGCCCACGGTGGCGCGCCGTGGTGTACTCGGCGACCAGGATGGCGCCGACCGCCCACTCCCCGCCGAAGCCGAGGCCCTGCAGGGCCCGGAAGACCAGCAGCGTCTCGTAGTTGGGCGCGCAGCCGCACAGCACCGTGAAGACCGCGTAGGTGGTCACGGTGATGGCCAGGGCCCGCACGCGGCCGATCCGGTCGGCGAGCACGCCGGCGACGGCGCCGCCCACGGCCGAGACGACCAGCGTGACGGTGGTCAGCAGGCCGGTCTGGCCGGTGGTCAGGCCGAAGTAGCCGGCGATGGCGACCATGCCGAGCGGCAGGACGTAGAAGTCGTAGGCGTCCAGGCCGTAACCGCCGAAGGCGCCGACGAAGGCCCGCCGGCCCCGGGGCCCCAGGGCGCGGTACCAGGCCATGGGTCCGGTGTCCTGCTCGACCCCGGTCGCGGTGGTGGAGGGCGCGTCGTTGATCATGCTCACACCTCACAGGAGTGACGGAGCGTGGAATCGTGCGCGGGCAGAGGGCAGCGGGCAGCGGCGCGGGTCGGCGGGCGCGGGAGGCGACGGGGCCGCGCGATGGAGGCGCCAAGTCGACGCGCGCGACATCCGGCTGACGGTGCGACGGTGCGACAGTGCGACGGTTGCTGGGCGACGGTGCGACGGTGCGAGGTGCGACGGTGCCGGGTGCGACGGCGTGACGGCCCCGAGCACTCCCCTCCGGTGTCGGGACCGCCACCGGTCCATGCCTACCCATGCTGAGGATCGTTGAACGATCCGACAAGAGGCATGTTGTTTCGTTCTCATTTCTGCGGTTGACTCGGAGCCCCACCCCACACGGGCGTTCACAACCGCGTTCAGCGCGCTCGGAAGGAGGCAGCCGTGGGCACCGAGGCCGGCCACGGGCTCGTCGACATCACCGGGCTGGAGCGGGACCGGCCGCTGCTCGGCCGCACCAGCACGGCGGAGCGCGTCGCGGACATCCTGCGCACCCGCGTCGCCGAGGGGTTCTTCCCGCCCGGGAGCAGGCTGTCCGAGGACAGCATCGGCGGCGCCCTGGGCGTCTCCCGCAACACCCTGCGGGAGGCCTTCCGGCTGCTCACCCGGGAACGGCTGCTGGTCCACGAGCTCAACCGGGGCGTCTTCGTCCGGGTGCACGCCGTCGAGGACGTGGTGGACATCTACCGGGTGCGCAGGCTGGTCGAGTGCGCCGCGGTGCGCGGTCTGGGCGCGCCGCCCTTCCCGCTCCAGGCCGCGGCCGAGGCGGTGGCCGAGGGTGAGCGGGCGGCCGAGCGCGAGGACTGGCGGGCGCTCGGCACCGCGAACATCCACTTCCACCAGGCGGTGGCCGCGCTGGCGGGCAGCCCCCGCACCGACGAGCTGATGCGCGGCGTGCTCGCGGAACTCCGGCTGGTCTTCCACGCGATGCAGGACGCGCGCCGCTTCCACGAGCCGTACCTGACGCGCAACCGGGAGATCCTGCGCAGCCTCCAGGAGGGCGACACCGACCGCGCGGAGCGTCTGCTCGCCGCCTACCTGGAGGACTCCGAGCGGCAGATCTCCGCGGCCTACGCCCAGCGCATCGCCTCCGCCTGAGGCTCGTCGGGAGCGGCGGCTAGCGCCGCCCGAGCAGGAGCACCTCCATCTCGCTCCCCTGGGTCGGCCACGCGTCCCGGGGCTGGTCACGGTTGGCGTCGAGGCTCTCCCAGCGGAGCAGGTACCTCCCGCGGGGGGTGGCGGTGGTCGCGCCGTCGCCGCTGTCGTGGCCGATGTTCACCCGCAGCCCGGGGTGGTCACCGCGGACGGTCGCGGCCTGGGCGGGCAGCGGGGGCGTCGGGCACTGGGTGATGGGGGTGAGGTCGGAGTCCAGGATGATGCTGGTGGGCCGGCCGTACCCGACGAAGTCCACCTGGATGTGGCCGTTGCGCAGAACCCGGGAGCCGAGCAGGGCGACGTGGAAGTTGATGGTGCCGAAGCCGCCGAAGTCCCAGCGACCGCGCCAGTCGCTGATCTGCCGGATCTCCCAGCTGCCCTGGCCCGGACGCGCGGCGTAGATCTGGGAGTTCCCTGCCCGGTCGTACTTGTGGTAGGTGATCAGGATCCGTCCGTCGGCGTCGAACCCGATCTTCGCGTTGCCGTTGAGCAGGCCGGCGCGCTCGGGCACGGGATCGACGACGTCGCCCCCGCCGTAGGTGAACGGCGTGGCCAGCGGCGCCCCTCGGTGGTCCGTCCAGTTCACCAGGTCCGTGGAGCTCGCGTAGCTCAGCATGCTGTTGGTGGCCGCGTCGGGGGCGCCGCGCCAGACCCAGAGCAGGTGGAACCGCCCGTCGGGCCCGGTGGTCGGTCCCTGGAAGTACGCGCTCCAGGTGGCTGCCGGGTCCGCCGCCGATCCCGCGCCGTCGAACAGCGGCCGGTCGACCAGCCTGGTCCAGGCGGCGGACTCCTCGTGGTAGAGGTTGGCGTACGTGACGCCGTCGCCGGAGCCGCCGTCGCGGTGGGTGAAGACGAGGCTGCCGTCGGCGCGGTTCAGGAACTGGGGGTAGGTGACGGAACGCTCGGTCCGCGGCCCGATCATGTTCGTCACCCGGCGCAGGGTGGTGACGTCCCCTCCGGGAGCCGACCGGAAGTACACCAGGGGGTCGTTGTGCATGTTGCCGGAGACGTGCAGGGCGCCCGAGCGGTCCAGCCCGAGGGCGATGTGGTTGTGGCTGTCCCAGCCCAGTGTCGTCGGCAGCACCTGGTAGGTCCACTCCGAGGCGTCCCCCAGGGTCCGGCCGGCGACCACCATGCGCCGCGCGGTGTCGTAGAAGCCGACGTACTGCCGGTTCCCCCGGGTCAGCAGGGCCTGTTCGACGACCATGCCGGCCCAGGTCCGGCCGAGGACGGCCCGGTCGACCACCTCGTCGGTGACCGTGGAGAAGTCGTAGGCGGGCCCGGGCAGCGTGCAGAAGGTCGGCGGGGCCGTACGGGCGGTGACGGGCCGGCTCGGACGGTCGCTGGTCGGGTTGATCACGATCACCACGATCTGTGTTCGGGAGCGCCGTGGCGCTCGTCGGACGGGGTGCCGACGGCCGCGGGGGTCGCGCCTTCGGGCCTCACGCAGTAAGCGTTTTCCGGCCCGGGTGGGAGACTGCCACCCGTTCGGGAGCGCGGCAAGGAGCACCCCCTCCCCTGCTTTGAATCGTTACATCCCCGCGACCGTCGTCCCCGGGCGCGGCCCGCGCGGCCCGCGCGGCTGGGCACCACGGGCCGGGGGCGCGCCCCGCGGGGGGCGTCCGCCCGCCGGTGGCGTCAGCGCAGCAGGTTCAGGCTGGAGAGCACGGTGAAGACCAGTACCAGGCGCTCGAACACCGTCCGGTCCAGGCGCCGCACCGACGCCCGGCCGACGGCCGCGCCGATCAGCACGAAGACGGCGAGCAACGCGGCCCGCGCCAGGGACTCGACGGTGATCAGGCCGAGGGCGGCGCTGAAGGGCACCTTGAACAGGTTGACGATGAGGAAGAACCAGGCGCCGGTGCCGAGGAAGCCCAGCACGTTGAAGCCGGCCGACAGCAGGTACACGGACATCACCGCGCCGCCGGCGTTGGCCACCATCGTGGTGAACCCGGCCAGCAGGCCGAACCCGAAGGTCACCGCCGGCGGCGGGCGGTGCGGCTCCGCGTCGGCGAGCTCTCCCCCGGCCACCCGGGAGCGCCGGCGCTGCCACAGGTGGACGGCGACGATGACCAGCAGCATGCCGCCGATGGTCCGCCGCATGACGGTGTCGTCGACCACGGCGACGAACGCCACCCCGAACAGCACCCCCACCGCCACCGAGGGGAACAGCCGCAGCAGCGCCGGCCAGTCCACGTGCCGCCGGTAGGCCCGCACCGCGAGGACGTCGCCGACCAGCAGCAGCGGGAGCAGCGCCCCGGTGGACTCCCGGGCCGGAAGCACCGCGGCGAACAGGGCGACGCTGATCGCGCCGACCCCGCCGATCGCGGTCTTGGCGAAGCCCACCAGCAGCGCGGCGACCACGAGGATCGCGATCTCGGCGGCCCCGAGGCCGCTCATCGGTACGTCCCGGAAGTCCCGGAGGGAGCGGTGCCTGTCACGGCGGTGACGCTACCCGCTCGCTCCGGGCGGGCTCGCGGTGGGCCGGGCTCCGGCGGTGGGCCGGCGACACCGGCTGGGCGAGCCGCGGCCGGCCACGGGTCAGGAGGCGGGCAGCGGGTGGGCGGGCAACCCGTGCGGCGCGGCCTCGGCGAGGTACCGGGGCGGAGCGCCGCCGAGCCGCACGGACAGTTGGAAGCTGTGCTCGGCGCCGATCCGCGGCTCGAAGGCGATCTGGGCGAACGCCGCCCGCTCCGTGCTGGCGGCGGCCAGCCGGTCGAGCTGCTCCTCCACCCGCGCCCACTCGGCGCCCGGGACGTACTGCCGCATCACGGAGTGCCAGACCACGGTGAGCGTGCCGGGCTCCAGCCGGACGCCGGCGAGGAAGTCGGCGGCGCCGAGCGGGACGACCTCGGCCGGCACCCGGGCGGCCAGCCGCAGGGCGCCGTCCAGCCGGGCGAACCGGGCGGTCTGGTCGGGCCACACGTAGGCCCGCAGGCGCAGGGCGCCGTCCGGGGTGGTGGGGTCGATGGGCGTGGGGTCGCAGCCGCGGCGCTGGATGATGGTCAGTTCCGGGTGCGCGGCGGCGGCCTCGGTCAGCCAGGGCGGCGGGGAGGCGCGCCAGGTGTTCTCCAGGAGCACCGGGGAGTCGGCAGGGCCCCAGGCGTAGCCCGGGCCGACGCAGCGGAAGTGGTCGGCGCGCAGGTTGAGGCCCGCGCTGGCGCCGAGCTCGAGCAGCCGGACGGGGAGCCCGGTGGCGTGCACGGTGGTCAGCAGCCCGGCGATCAGCAGGTTCGCGCGGCCGACCTCGTTGGTCTGCGGGGGCCGGGTGATCCAGTCGCGGATCCACGCGGTGTGGGCGGCGACGGTCGCGCGGAAGGCCGGCCAGGCGGCGTCCGGTCGGGCCGGGTCGAAGGCGCCGCCGGTGCTGGGGTAGTGCGCGGCCAGTTCGGGGGCGCGCCCGCTCAGGGCGAGGGCGTGCACCCCGCCGAGCAGCCGCAGGGAGACCAGGGCGTCCCCCGGGGCGTCCTCGTGCCCGGCGATGGCCTGCGCGCACGGGCCGCCGGCGCGGACGTCCTCGGCCACCCGGGTCAGCAGGGCGGCGTAGAGCGGCGAGCCGAGGTCCGCGCAGGCCGCCGCCTGCCGCTCGATCATCGCGACCGCGTGTTCCCGGGACATCCGCCGCTCCTGCTCGTGCTCGTGCTCGTGCTCGTGCTCGTGCCGATCCTCTCCCGTCGGTCCCGTCACCACTGGCGTCCCACGGCGATGGCGTCGAGTTCCGGCGAGGAGAGGTGGGCGACCTCGTAGCGCGCGTGGTCACCGCCCGGCGCGTCGTCGGTGTGCGCGGGGAGTTCGGTGACCGGCTGCTCCCAGAGGGTGAGCCGGGTGAGCCGCCACTGCCCGGGGTCGACGGCGAGGGCGGTGGTGTGCACGCCGTCGGTCTCCGCGCGCCGGTCGAGGTCGTCGAGGGCCCGGCGCACGACGACGGCCGGGTCGACGCCGGCCGGCAGCGCCTCGGTGCGGCGGCTGGCCGCGCGGGGGACGGCGGCGCGGGTCGGTCCCGGACGGCAGGCCACGCCGGTCCAGTGGGCGACGGACGGGCGGCCGAAGTCCTGGACGATGCCGCCGAAGCCGCCCTCGCCCCACAGGAAGCGGTTCATCCCGCCGACGGAGTGCCACAGGTAGAAGGGGGCGTACTGGTTGACCGGGGAGCCGGCGACGCCGCGTTCGCGGAGCAGGTAGGCCTTCATGCCGAGGCCCGGGAAGGCGTCGGTGCGGTGTCCCCTGGTGGCCACCCGGTGGCGGATGACGCCCATGTCGTAGTCGGCGGGCAGGGTGATCTCGTACTGCATGGCGTACACGGCGGGTCTCCTTGGTCGGGTCGGTCACCGGGCTCGCTCTCCGGCTCGCTCACCCGGTGGCGGGTGCCGCCCGGGCGGTGAGCAGGGCGAGCACGCCGCTGATCGCGCGGTCGAACGGTTCGACCGAGTCGGCGGCGCGGGCGAGGACGTAGCCGCCCTGGAGCACGGCGACGACGGCCGCGGCGGTGTCCTCCGCGTCGAGGTCGGCCGGCAGTTCGCCGCCGGCCCGGCCCTCGGCGAGGACGGCCGCGAGGCGTCCGCGCAGCCAGGCGAAGGTCTCCTCCACGGGCTGCCGGAGCGCGGGGTCGCCGACCACGTCGGGATCCTGG
This sequence comes from Allostreptomyces psammosilenae, assembly GCF_013407765.1. Taxonomy (GTDB): domain Bacteria; phylum Actinomycetota; class Actinomycetes; order Streptomycetales; family Streptomycetaceae; genus Allostreptomyces; species Allostreptomyces psammosilenae. The sequence goes on along the minus strand of NZ_JACBZD010000001.1, from coordinate 1,813,067 downwards.
GTGAGCCGGCCGATGGGGCACCCGCGCAGGACGTCCCGTTCCCGCAGCAGGTAGTCCCGGATCCGTTCGACGGCGGTGCCGGGGCCGGAGAGCTGGGCCTCGGCCTGGGCCCGCATCCGCTCGGCGGTGCGTCGCACCGCGGCCAGGGCCAGGTCCGGCTTGCCGGCGAAGTGGTGGTACATGCTGCCCTGCCCCACGCCGGCGCGCTGCTGGATCGCCCTGGGGCTGGTGCCCACGTATCCGCGCTCCCACAGGAGCTCCTGGGTGCTTTCGATCAGGCGTTCCGGGGTGTTCACGCGAGCACTGTACATACTGGTAGGTACAGCGGCAAGATCACGCCACCCAGCCGCCCGTGGGCGCCGGGCCCGAGGCGCGGCGGCCTTGGCCTCGCCGGCGGCGCGGACCACCGTCGGGTGGCTTCGCCGTCCGGCCCGTGACCTCACCGCCCTCCTCGCGGATACACCTGGCGACGGGCGGCGACCACGCCGCCGGAGAGATGAGGAGGGGACACGGTGAAGGACGGTCGCGCGGGGACGACGGCCCGCTGGCTGGCCGGCGCGGTGGTGACGGCGGTGGCCTGCGGGCTGCCGGTCGGCACGGCGCACGCCGACGAGACGCACACCGACTCGCACAACGCGCCGACGGTCGCCCTGATCTCCACGGGGCAGATCGACGACCCGATGGAGGACGTGCTGGAGCACGTCTCACTGGGTGACGGGCAGCAGCACACCTACGGCTGACCGCCCCGCGGGCGGGCGGCGCCTCCGCGTGGGGCGCCTCCCGCCGGCCGCCGCCCGTCCCGGGGCCGGGCGGCGGCCGGCGGGAGGCGGGAGGCGGTCGTGGGACGGGCGCGGTGGTCAGTCCGCGGTGCCCGCCTCGTCGGAGTCGGCCCGCCCGGTCAGGCGCTGGTGGCGCTGGCGGGCGGCCTGCGCCGTGCCCAGGCCGAGGCTGTAGGCGATCTGCTGCCAGGTCAGGCCGCGCCCGCGGGCCATCTCCAGCAGGCCGATCTCCAACTGGTCCACCTCGGCGCGGGCCTGGTGCACCAGGGTGAGCGCGGCTGCGATGTCGGTGGCGTCCACCGACGGCCGGCCCTCGTCCGGTATCGCCGCGCCGGCCGCCAGGTGCGCCACCCGGCGCCAGGCGTCGAGCGGGCCGAGCGGGATGCCGCGCTCCTCCCACAGCCGGCGTTCGTCGGCGTCCCCGTGGCGCTCGGTGATCCGCGCCAGCGCCTGGTACCGCCGTGCCGCTCGGGCCTGTTCGGGATCGGGTGCCGCGAACGGCTCGGCGGGCACGCGTTCGTCGGTCGTCTCATGGTTCGTCATGCGGCAAACCTAGGAGGAGCAACACCCGGTGTGCAACACATTATTGAAAACGACTTGTTTAAGGACCAGGGTCGGGCCAGGCCGGGCCCGGGTGCCGCGCGGCAGGCGGGCCCCGCCGATCAGACGACTGGGCCGGCGCTCGCCGCCACGGCCGTCAGCTCCGCGATCCCCCCGCGCGCGGCCCGGCGGAGCCGTCGGTGGCGGCGCGGCGCTGGATCCGGACGGCCAGGGCGTGCTTGCAGGGGCCGCGTCCGCCGCGGTACCTGGCCCACCACAGGCAGGTGCAGCTGAGCCGGCCGGCCGCGTCGGCGCGGACCCGGTGGTGGTGGTCGTCGACGGTGACGGTGGCCAGCCCGCCGGCCTCCAGGCGGACGGCTCCGGCCTCGACCAGGGCGCGGGCGTCCCGGAGCCGGGGGTTGTGCCGCTCGGCCCGCTCGGCCTCGTAGGGCAACTCGCGGTGGAAGTAGGCGGCCTCGGCGGTGTCGTACCCGACCCGGCCGGCGGTGCCCAGTCGGGTGAGGGCCGCGCGGACCCGCGCCGGGGTGAGGCCGGCCTGCTCGGCGAGGTCGGCGACGTCGATCCGGGGCTCCCAGGCGAGCAGGACGCCGACCAGTTCGGCGTCCTCGGCGGCCTCGTCGGTGGCCAGGGCGTCGAGCACCGCGCCCTCTCCGGAGAAGCCGCGCGAGGCGTCGGGCGAGAGGGTGAGGGTCAGGCGCATCGCGGGGAGCTCGATCTCCCAGGCGGACGCCGAGGGCGCGGCGCCGGCGGTGACCGGCGGCCCGTAGACGCGCAGCGCCACGGCGTGCCGCAGCACCCGCGCCAGGGCGGTCAGCCGTTCCGGCCCGGGCAGGCACACGGCGCCGGGGACGGGCCGGCTGGTCGGGCGCAGGGTGCGGCCGGCCGGGACCACCCACTGGGCGCCGCGGCGGGCGCCGACCCGCCCGCCGCGGGGCAGGGCGCGCAGGAAGCGGACGGCCTCGGCGGCGGTGAGTTCGGCGCGCAGGTCGAAGCCGGCCGCGATGACCTGGGTCTCGGCGAAGCCGCGCAGCCAGCGGTCGGGCAGCGGGACCTTCTTCTCGACGACCGGGCCGTCCATGGTGGTGACGGTGAGGTCGTCGGGGCCGACCCGCAGGTGCAGCGGGTCGGCGCCGCCGACGCGGGTGAGGGCCTCCCGGAGCGGGTTGTTGACGTCCACGTTGGTGGTTCCGTGGCCGATGTCGTCACCGTCGAGGCCGTCGTGGAGGACGTCGAGGCGGGCGTAGACGCCGCAGCAGCCGGAGAACGACTCGAACCGCAGCCGGTCGCCGCCGGCGGTCACCACCGGGTCGAGCGAGGCGCGCAGCTGGGGCTGGTGGTAGCGGGCGGCGGCGACGTCCGCGACGGACAGCAGGGCGGCCGCGGCGGCCTCCGGGGCGGTGAGGAAGCCGGTGAAGAACCGCGGGTGGGCCTGGAGCCCGGCCGGGGTGGCGCCGCCCGAGGTCTGCAGGGCGAGGTCGTTCCGGTCGGATTCGCGGCTGAGGGTGGAGGGACGGAGGTAGGCGTACGCCTGCACGGCTTGCGTCATGGAACGGACCGTAGGGGCGGGCACCGACAGCGCGTCGCCTCGCCCTTCCGAGCGAGCCGATCGCCCGCGCGGGGCGTTCTAGCCGCGACACCGCGGCCGCCCACCGGGCGAACGCCCGGCTACCTCCCGGACCGCCACGCGCCGGAGGACGCCGGCGCGGCCGTGCGGGCCGCGGCGGCGGCCAGCGCGCCGAGGGCCAGCCAGGGTGCCCAGTCCCCGAAGCGGGTGTATGGGCTGGTCCCGGTGGCGAGCGGTACCCGGTACACGTGCGCGGCGCGCTGGTCGGTGCCGAGGGCGGGGCCGACCGGGCGGCCGTGCGCGTCGTGGACCGCGCTCACGCCGGTGAGGGTCGCGTGCGCGACGGGGCGCCAGGTCTCGGCGGCGCGCATCGCCGCCACGGCGGCGTGTTGCTCGGGGGCCCAGCTGTCCTGGAACGTGGAGGTGGCGGCCTGGACCACGAGGAGGTCGGCGCCGTCCCGCGCCAGGTGGCGGGTGAGGTCGGGGAAGGTGGACTCGAAGCTGACCACCGGGCCGACCCGCAGCGGGGGCACCTCGATGAGCACCTGCCGCTCGCCGCGCCGCCGGTCCTGGTCGGCCGCCTCCCCCACCCCGGTCACCCAGCCGAGCAGGGGGCGGGCCGGAACGTACTCGCCGAACGGCACCAGCCGCGTCTTGTCGTAGCGCTGCTCGGTGACGCCGGCGGGTTCGACCAGGACGGCGCTCTTGAAGATCCCGCCCTCCCCGGGCTCCGCCGCGTCGGCCCGGCGCGCGTCCACGTTGACCAGCAGGGGGGCGTCGACGTCGGCGGACAGGGCGCGCAGCCGCTCGGCGAGGTCCGGGCGCTCGGCGAGGTCGAAGCCGACGCCGCTCTCCCCCCACACCACCAGGTCGGGGCGGTCGTGCGGGGGGCGGTCGGCGAGGGCCCGGGTGAGTCGCTCGGCGTGGTCGAACCTGGCCTGCGGTCCGGGCAGCACACCGGGCTGCACCAGGGCCACGGTGGCGGTGCCGGCCTGGCGCGGCGCCGGCGCCCAGGCCGCCGCCGCGCCCACGACGGCGGCCGTGGCGGCGAGCGCCAGCGCCCCGGCGCGGCGCGCGCCCGGCACGGCGCACAGCAGCGCCAGGGCGGTGTTGACGGCGACCAGGAGCAGGCTGACCAGCCACGCGCCGCCGAGGGAGGCCAGCTGGCGGGCGGGGGCCAGCTGCCACTGGCTGGCGCCGAGCACTCCCCAGGGCCCGCCCAGGTACTCCCAGGAGCGGACGAACTCGGCGGCCAGCCAGCCGCACGGGATCAGCGTCACGGCGGCGGCGGCCCGTCCGGCCGTCGGGACACCGCGCAGCAGTCGCCACACCAGCCAGCCCCACGGCGCCCACAGGGCCCCCAGCAGGGCCGCCAGGACCGGGGTGAACACGTGCAGGTTCGGCAGCAGCCAGTGGTGGGTGGCGAGCATCAGCGCGGTGCCGCCGATCCACCCGCGCAGCGCCGCGGCCCGGGCCGTGCCGGAGGCGCGCAGGAGCAGCAGCCACGGCACCAGGGCCAGCGGGGCCAGCCACCACCAGGAGGGTTCCGGGAAGCACAGGACCGGCAGGGCGCCGGCCGGTGCCACGGCGACCAGCGGTGCCAGGCGCCCGCGGGTGCCGGGCGCCCGGTCGGCGCCCGGGGGCCGGGTGTCCGTCATGCCTGCCGCCTCCTCTCCCGTCCAGTGTCCGCGCCGGGCGCCGGCGGCGCCCGGCGCGGGGCGTGGGGCGTGGGGCGCGGGGGCGTGGACGGGAGCGGCCCGGTGGGCGGGCGGCTCCGGGGGTCAGTCGGCGGTGTCGCCGAGCGACTCCAGCAGGTGCCGCAGCGTGTCGGCGAGGTCGTCGCGCTGGGCGCCGGTCAGGGCGGCGAGCAGTCGCCGCTCGGTGGCGACGTGGTCGGGCAGCACCCGGTCGACGAGGGCGCGCCCCTCGTCGGTGAGGGCGACGTGCACGACGCGGCCGTCGGAGGCGCTGGGTGTCCGGGTGACCAGGCCGGCGGCCTGCAGACGGTCCAGGCGCTGGGTGATGGCCCCCGAGGTCACCATGGCCGCGCGCATCAGCTCGGCGGGGGTGAGCCGGTGGGGCGGCCCGCTGCGGCGCAGGGTGGCGAGGACGTCGAAGGAGGCGGCGTCGAGCCCGTGCGCGGCGAAGGTGCGGCGCAGTTCGGCGCTGATCAGCCGGGAGGCCCGGGACAGCCGCCCGATCACCGCCATCGGGGAGACGTCGAGGTCGGGGCGGTGCGCGCCCCACTGTTCCAGCACCCGGTCCACGTGATCCGCCACGGGCCCAGCCTAGCGAGGTTCCTTAGCGGTGAGATACATTCTCTTAGCGCTAAGACATCTGGTCCCGGCGCGCCTCGTCGACCACGGAGAACAAGGGGGAATCCATGCGCATCACGGTGTTCGGAGCGGCCGGGAACGTGGGGAGTCGGGTGGTGGCCGAGGCGCTGGCCCGCGGCCACCGGGTCACCGCCGTGGTGCGCGGTCACGCGCGCCTGGCGGAGCTGCCCGCCGCCGCCGACGCCCGGATCGGGGACGCCGCCGACCCCCGCGACGTGGCCCGGCTGAGCGCCGGCCGGGACCTGGTGATCGGCGCCACCCGCCCGGCGCCCGGCAGCGAGCGGGAGCTGGTCCGGGCGGCCAGGGGCCTGCTGGCCGGTCTGGCCGGGAGCGGGGTGCGGCTGCTGCTGGTCGGCGGGGCCGCCACGCTGACCGTGCCGGGCACGGGCGGGCGCACCGTGCTGGAGGACCCGCGTTTCCTCCCCGCCGCCTGGCGGGACATCGCGCTCGCCTGCGCCGACCAGCTCCGGGTCTGCCAGGCCGAGCGGGAGGTGGACTGGGCCTATCTGAGCCCGCCGGCGCTGCTGGAGCCGGGGGCGCGCACCGGCGCCTACCGCCTGGGCACCGACGAGCTGCTGCTGGACGCCTCCGGCCGGTCGGCGATCTCCATGGAGGACCTCGCGGTGGCGCTGCTGGACGAGGCGGAACGGCCGGAGCACCACCGGACCAGGTTCACCGCCGCCTACTGAGCCGCGGCGGAGCACGGCCGGCCGCCCACCGGGCGTCCCGGTGGGCGGCCGGCCGGTCCGCGCGGTCTCAGCGCGCCGGGTACAGGGAGTAGTCGGGGAAGTTCCCGTACAGCTTCTCGTCCGGACCCTCGGGGCCGTAGGTGACGGCGTGCACCAGCAGGTCGCCGCCCACGAAGGCGCCCTTCCACGAGCCGCCGATGCCGCCGAAGACCTCCTCGCGGTCGCCCCGGGAGCGCGGCTTGTTGACGCCCACCTTGAAGGCGAGCAGGTCCTCGCCGACCCGGGCGCCGAAGTCCGCGTCGTCGGTTGCGACGCTGGCCACCAGGGAGCCGTTGCCGGCGTTCATGGCGGCCAGCAGCTCGGCCTCGGTGTCCACCAGCACCACGGAGTCCAGCGGCCCGAACGGCTCGGAGTGGTGCAGCGCCCAGTTGGCGGGCGGCTCCAGCACGCACATGGGCGCCAGGTAGGCGGAGGTGTCCTGCCCGGGGAGGAAGCGTCCCCGGGCGAGGTCCCCCCGGTGCAGCGGGACGCCGCGGCCGGCGACCGCCGCGTCGAAGTGGCCGCGCAGCTCGGCCGCCTTGGCCGCGTGGATCACCGGGCCGAAGTCCAGCTCGGGCAGCGGGTCGTCCGGCGACTCGACGGCCAGCGGATGGCCGAAGCGCAGGCCCTCCACCACGGACAGGTAGGTGCTCAGGAACCGCGGGAACAGCTCCCGCTGGACGACGTAGCGGGGGTAGGCGGTGCAGCGCTGCTTGGCGTACTCGAAGCCCTTGCGCAGGTGGCCGGCGAGCAGGTCCCACTGGCTGAAGTCCCACACGCCCCAGCAGTTCAGCCCCTCCTGCTCCAGGAAGTGGCGGCGGCCGGTGTCGGCCAGCGCGGTGGCGGCCTTGCGGCCGTTGGACCGGCCGCCGACGAAGGCCAGGGCGCCCAGACGCGGGTCGCGGATCAGCGCGTCGGCGATCTGGCCGCCCATCCCGGACAGCAGGGTGACCGGGAGCCCCGCCCGGTGCATCAGGGCGTGAGCCAGCGTCAGGCAGTGGAACCCGCCCTGGCTGGGGGTCTTGGCGACCACGGCGTTGCCGGCGAGCAGCTGCACCAGTTCCGCGTGCACCTGCACGCTCATCGGGTAGTTCCAGCTGGCGATGTTGGAGACCGGGCCGGGCAGCGCCCGGCGCTCGGCCTCGGTGCCGACGGCGAGTTGGCGGTCGATGTTCTCCAGGTACCAGCGGACCCCGTCCAGCGCGCGGTCCACGTCGGCGCAGGCCAGCCGCCACGGCTTGCCGATCTCCCAGACCAGCAGCAGCGCGAGCAGGTCGCGGTGGGCCGCCATGGCCTCCACCGCCTCCCCGACGCGCCGCTTGCGCTCGGCCAGCGGCACGCGGCTCCACTCCTCGTGCTGCTCACCGGCGAAGGCCACCGCCGCGCGGGCCTCCTCGATGCCGATCCGGGGCGGCCCGGGGATGCTGCTGCCGTCGATGGGCGTGGCGTGGGTGCCGGGGGTCCCCACGGCGCGCCACGCGCCGAGGGTGAGGTTGAGCAGCCGGTCGTCCCGGAACGCCTCGGGAGCGACCGTCACGCACCGGGCGTAGGTCTCCGCCCAGGACGTGCCGGGCTTGAGGGCGAGTGTCACGGATTGCCTCCGAATCGGGGAGGGGCGGGGGCTCGTACCAGATCGGGGGTGCCTGGTGGGGTTTGGACTGTATCCAGGCCCAACAGGAGGAGGCATTGTGAGACCGTGACAGTTCTCGGGGCGCGGCTTAGCCCGAAGGCCCAGGCCGGCAGCACGCCCTCCGCCCTCGCATGGGCAGGAGGCCGAGCATGCGAGGGAGATTTCCGGCCAGGTCCCGCGCTGGCGCCGACCCTTGTGGGAAACCTCCAGCTTTCCCGGTGTCGATCTGCCGACGGCGGACTACCGCCCGCCCGCGGCGCCGAGCCGACCACCGACCGTGACGACGGCCGCGAGGACGGCCGCGAGGTCGGCTGCGGGAATGGCCGCCGAGGCCCTCTTGCCGGGTTCTCGGCGGCCGGGCGAGAATCTCGCCCGAACCCGCGCATCCACGACAGGGAGACCCGCATGCTCTCGTTCAACGCGCGTAGAAACCCCCTTCGCACCACCGGAGCGCTGCTCGCCGGCGGCCTGCTGGTCTGCGTCTGCGCGGCCGGCACCGCCACCGCGCGACCGGTCGAGGCCACCGGCACCACCCCCGCGGCGACCTCCGCGACGACCGCCGCCGACGCCGAGCGCGCCGCTCGCCAGACGGCCCGGGAGCTGGCCGCCTCGCTGCGCGACTCCACCTGGCTGCGGACGGTGCGCGCCGCGCTCGGCCCGGAGGGCGAGGCCGACCTGCTGGCCCTGGCCGACCGGGCGGACGCGCCCGCGGAGCTGGCCCGGCTCGCCGGCGCGGCCAACCGGGCGGCGCTCGCCGCCGAGGGACTGCCCGCCGACACCGGCTCGCTGCTCCAGGTGCGGCTCGGGGACGAGTCGATGCGCGCCGGGCTGCACGCCGGCCGGGGCCTGCTGGTGGCCGCGGAGGGCTCCGACGAGGCCACCACGGTGGTGGCCTACGACGCCTCCGGCCGGGAACACCAGCTGGACGCGCACACCGTGCCGAACCGCCCCGTCCTGGTGGTGGGGGTCGACCACGGGCGCGCCCTCGATTCCCACCTGGCGACCTTCCGGGAGACCTTGCGCGAGCACGGCGTCTCCACCTCGGACTCCACCGCCACCCCCGCCACCGACTCGGCGCGCACCGCCTCCACCGCGTCCACCAACGAGCTCGGCGCGCTGGCCGGCTACGACGCCACCCGGCTGGACTCGATCCACCTCTCCGACGACCAGGAGCCCTGGGTCAGGGGCGACGCGGAGATCTACGCCCTGGTCGCCGGGGTGTCCCCGGCCGGCCAGCCCCAGGTGGACACCGTCCAGCTGCCCTACCTGGACGAGGACGGCCGCACCTACACCCCCGGCCAGATCCTGGTGAACTGGTCGCACTTCCGCTACGACGCCGTCGACATCGTGCTGATGGAGGAGGACACCGGCACCAACTACGAGGAGCTGGCCCGGGCGGTGGCCGCCGGCCTGCTCACGGTCATCTCGCAGACCCAGTACGTGCCGCTGGTGGACGCCGTCCTCGCGGCCATCCCGGACGACTGGTGGACCGAGGACCCGGACTACGTCGACTCCTGGTACACCATCCAGAAGGCCACCTCCGGCTCGCGGGTCGGCGCCGCCGGCAACGGCACGATCAGCCTGTCGCCGATCTTCATCCCGGAACTGTGACCCCCTCCCCCGCCGGGGCGCCGCGGCGGCGCCCCGGCGGGGGATCCCGGCGGCCCGGACGCCCCGGGGCGGGGGCATGCCGGAAGGCGCCTAGCGGAAGACGCCGACGGCCGCCCGGGCGACGTCCTCGACCAGCGAGATGCCGGACGCCTGGTCGAGCTGGCCGTCGCTGAGCACGGCGACCAGCAGGCCGTCGGAGCCGTCCACCGCCACCCACCCGATGCTGTTGACCACCCACAGGCCGGTGGCGCTCCGCGGCAGCCAGCCGTTCTTCAGGGCGAAGTCGCCGCCCTCCGCGGCGGCGGAGACCCCCCAGTCCTGCCCCTCGGCGATCTCCCCCATGAGCGACTGGAGACGGGCCCGCGACTCCGCCTCCAGCACCGAGTCCTCGGCGAACACCGTGCGCAGCAGGGCCAGCTGGTCGGCGGGCGTGGTCAGGGTGAGGCCCCAGTGCCCGTCCGCTCCGGGCACGGTCCCGGTCATCCCGAACCGCTCGTTGGCCTCCGCGAGCCCCTCCGCGCCGCCGATGACCCGCCACAGCGCGTCCGCGGCGGCGTTGTCGCTGACCTGGATCATCGCTGCGGCCAGCCGTTCCTCCTCCGCGGTGAGCTCCCGGCCCTCCTGCTGGGCCTGGAGCAGCAGCGCGGCCAGGATGTCGACCTTGGCGACGCTGGCCGTGGCGAAGGCGTGCTCGTCGTCGCCCGCGGTGGCGCTCCGCCCGGTGGCGAGGTCCAGCACCGCCACCCCCACGTTGCCCTCCGCCCGCGCCGTCACCGCAGCGACGACCGTCTCCAGCAGGCGGGCCCGCTGCGCGGTGGAGCCGCCGGAGGCGGTGGAGGTGGACGGCTCCGGGGACGGGGCCGGCGCGGCGGCCGGGTCGGTGGGCGAGGCCGTCGCGGCGGCAGGATCGGAGGGCGACGGCACGGCGGAGACGACGTCCCCCGCCGAGGCGAGGCCGCCGAGCCGCTCACCGCCCTGGTCGACGCGGGCGGTGTCGACCAGCCCCACGCCCGTGGCGATCACGCCCACCACCGCCACCACCCCCGCCATCCGCCACCGCACGCCCCTGGTCGTCACAGTTCGACAACCTAGGGAGCGCGACCTGACGAACCATTAAAACTTTATCAAGATACGATGAAAATTCCCGGGGCGGCGGCTCCGGGGGCCGTCCGGCGCCGGGCTCGGCGAGCGCGCCGGGTTCTAGCAGCCGCGCCGGGGGGCGGGCGGGGCGGTGAGGAAGTCGATCAGCCCGGTCAGCCGCAGCAGGCGGATCGGTTGGTCCTGGATCCCGGCGAGGGTCAGGCGCCCGCCTCCGGCGGCGACCCGCCGGCGCAGGTCGATCAGGAAGTGCAGGCCGGTGGAGTCCATGAAGGACACCTCCGTCATGTCCAGCAGCACCACCCCGACCGGGTCGGGCAGCCGCGCCCGCGCGGCGGCCAGCGCGGGGCGGGCGTCGTAGTCGATCTCCCCGACGGGGGTGAGGACTGTCGCACCGTCCTGTTGCCGGACGGTGACCGTCAGTTCCCGCATGTCGGTCCCCTCCCATGGCAGGGGTCTGGAGCCGGTCCGCGGCCGTCACACGCGGTCGGTCAACACGCGGTCGGCCGCCCGTGCGGCGCCGGCGCGGCCCGGGGCGGGCCGCTGGTCCCCCCACCGTCTCACCTCGTGGGCCGGATGGCCAGCAGTGCCCTCGGTCACCGTTCGGCGACGCGCCCGTCGGCCACCTCGATCCGGCGGGTGGTCCGGACCTGGTCCAGCATCCGACGGTCGTGGGTGACCAGCAGCAACGTGCCGGTGTAGGAGTCCAGCGCGGCCTCCAGCTGCTCGATGGCCGGCAGGTCAAGGTGGTTGGTGGGCTCGTCCAGCACCAGCAGGTTGACCCCGCGGGCCTGGAGCAGCGCCAGCGCGGCGCGGGTGCGCTCGCCCGGGGAGAGGGTGGCGGCGGGGCGCAGCACGTGGTCGGCGCGCAGCCCGAACTTGGCCAGAAGCGTACGCACGTCGGCGGGCGTCATCTCGGGCACGGCCGCCTCGAACGCGTCCAGCAGCGGCGCGGCGCCGTGGAAGTGCGCCCGGGCCTGGTCGACCTCGCCGACGACGACCCCGGAGCCGAGCGCGGCGTGCCCGGCGTCCAGCGGAACCCTGCCGAGCAGCACGCCGAGCAGGGTGGACTTGCCGGCGCCGTTGGCGCCGGTGATGGCGATCCGGTCGGCCCAGTCCACCTGGAGGTCGACCGGTCCGAGCGTGAAGCCGCCGCGCCGCACCGTCGCGCCGCGCAGGGTGGCGACGACCGCCCCGGACCTGGGCGCCGCGGCGATGCTCATCCGCAGCTCCCACTCCTTGCGGGGCTCCTCCACCACCTCCAGCCGCTCGATCAGCCGCTCGGTCTGCCGGGCCTTGCTGGCCTGCTTCTCGGTGGCCTCGGTGCGGAACTTGCGCCCGATCTTGTCGTTGTCGCCGGCCTTGCGGCGGGCGTTCTTGACGCCCTTCTCCATCCAGGCGCGCTGGGTCCGGGCGCGTGCCTCCAGGGCGGCCCGGGTGTCGGCGTACTCCTCGTACTCCTCGCGGGCGTGCCGGCGGGCGACCTCGCGTTCCTCCAGGTAGGCGGCGTAGCCGCCGCCGTAGGCGCGCACCTGCTGCTGGGCGAGGTCGAGTTCGACGACCCGGGTGACGGTGCGGGTGAGGAACTCGCGGTCGTGGCTGACCAGCACGGTGCCGGCGCGCAGGCCGGTGACGAACTCCTCCAGCCGGGCCAGGCCGTCCAGGTCGAGGTCGTTGGTGGGTTCGTCGAGGAGGAAGACGTCGTAGCGGCTGAGCAGCAGGGAGGCCAGTCCGACGCGGGCGGCCTGGCCGCCGGAGAGGGCGGTCATCGGCGCGTCGAGGCCGACGGCGAGGCCGAGCGCGGCGGCCACCTCCTCGGCCCGTTCCTCCAGGTCGGCTCCGCCGAGGGCCAGCCAGCGCTCCAGGCTGGTGGCGTAGGCGTCGTCGGCGCCCGGCCGGCCGTCCACCAGCGCCTCGGTGGCGGCGTCGAGGTCGGCCTGGGCGGCGGTGACGCCGGTGCGGCGGCCGAGGAAGGCCGCGACCGTCTCGCCGGGGCGGCGCTCCGGCTCCTGCGGCAGGTAGCCGACGGTCGCGGTGGGCGGGCTGAGTCGGACCTGGCCCTGCTCGGGCGTCGCCAGGCCGGCGAGCAGGCGCAGCAGGGTGGACTTGCCGGCGCCGTTGGCGCCGACCAGGCCGACGACGTCGCCGGGGGCGACGACGAGGTCGAGCGCGGAGAACAGTGCCCGGTCGCCGTGTCCGGCGGCGAGCTCCTTTGCGACGAGGGTGGCAGCCATGAGGAGGCAAATCCTACTGGCCGCCTTCGACCGCGAGGCGACGCCCCGGCCCCGGTGGGCGCCGGGGCGCGGGCGCCGCCCCGGGTCAGAACCCCCCGCCTACGTCGCCGCCGAAGCCTCCGCCGAAGTCCCCGCCGCCGACGTCGCCGCCACCGCCGTCGCCGAAGCCTCCGCCGAAGTCGCCGCCGTCCTCGCCCGCTCCGCCGCCGTACCAGCCGGGTCCGGGCGCGTACAGGGCGCTGCCCAGCATCGTGCCGACCAGCAGGCTGGGCAGCAGCGTGGCGCCGTAGCCGGCGAAGTAGCCGCCGGCCCACGGGCCGTAGGCCGGGCCGGCCTCCCAGTAGGGCCGCCGCCCGCCGTCGTCGCCGGGGACGGTGCGCACGACCGGCGGCAGTCCGTCGTCCAGCCGGGTGGCATCGGCCGCGCACACCGGTACGGTGCGGGCCGTGCCGCCGTCCGGGGTCCACTCGACGTCGCGCACCGAGGGGCCGTGGCGGGGGTCGAAGAAGCAGGGCGGGCGGCGCTGCGGGAGCGGCCGGCCGTGGCGCCGGGCGTCGAGGACGGCCAGGCGGAAGCGGCCGTCCTCCAGCGCCTCGGTCACCGCCCGGACGTCCTGCGGCCGGCGGGCGGCGGCAGCGCGCCGCTTGGCCAGGTCGTAGGCGTCGAGGGCGTGGCGGTAGTCGTCGAGCGCCTCGGGGGTGGCGTCGGGGTCGGTGGGGGTGAAGTCCAGGCGGTCCAGCGCCTCCCCGTAGGCGGTGATGTCCTCGTCCACGGCGGTGCGCACCCGGGCGAGTTCCTCCCGTTCCCGGTCGCGGCGGCGGCGGTTGGCGCGCATCAGGTACAGGCCGCCGGCGCCGGCGGCCAGGGCGAGGATGAGCAGGGGCAGCAGCACGGCGACGACCGTGCCGCCGCCGCGCGCGTCCTGGGTGCCGGCCTCGTCGGTGCCGTGCACCGCGGTGCTGACGTCGGCCACGTAGTGGTCGAGGACGGCTTCGAGGTCGCCGTCGTGCTCGGCCAGGTTCGCGGTGGCCAGTGCCTGGGCGGTGGCTCCGGGCAGCACCGAGGAGTCGGAGGCGGCGCCGAAGTCGGAGCCGAGGGCGACGGCGTAGACGCCAGGTCGGCCCACGGCCGCGCGCAGCCGTTCGAAGACCTGTTCGCCGCCGTAGGCGGGGTCGTCGGGCAGCACCGCGACGTAGATGGGCACGTCGGAGGCGTCGATCCGCCGGGTGAGGTCGTCGGCGGCCCGCTCGGGGAGGCGGTCGGAGACGGAGGGCTCGACGTAGACGGGGTCGTCGCGGAGCGCGGCCCCGATCTCCTCCAGGCCGGTGGCGGCCCGGGCCGGCGTCGCGCCGCCGAGGGGGCCGGCGCCCAGCAGCGCGGCCAGGGCGGTGAGCAGGGTGGCCAGCGCGAGGGCCGGTCCGCGGGAACGCGCCGGTCGCGGGCCGGGGAATCCGGTGGTGGCGGCGGGTCCGCGCGGGGTCCGCGCTCCGGCACGCGGAGCCCCGTGACCGCCGCACGGCATGGTGGGCATGTGGGTCCCTTACCCGGAATACCCCGTTGTGTGCGCGTTTGCCGTGGATGGATCGTGGTTTCGCCGTCCGGTCGGCGGCAGGGCCGGGAGACCGCTGCGGATCGGTCGCCTCCGGCACGGGCCGGCGCCGGAGGTGGCGCTCCGCCGGGGGCGGAGGAAACGGCGGGATTGCCGGGCGATGTCGCGCTCGTGACATGCCCGTTCGCTCCCTTGTGGGAAATCTGACGGTGAGTCAGGCTGACTGTCGGCGCCCCTCGACGCCCCGCCCCGGGGCGGAGGGGGAGCCGCACGCGCTGGGTCGCCGCGGCCACCGGCCGAGCCGGCCGCCCGCCCCGGTCCGCTGGCCCCTCCCCGCCGGTCCCCGCCCGGTCCCCGCCCGGTCCCCGTCGGGGAGGGGTCAGCCCTCCGCCGCCCCGCCGACGTCCGCGCCTCCGGCCACGGGCCCGCCCAGCTCACCGGCGAGGGCGCCCAGCAGCTCGATCGTGCGGCCCACCTCCGCGGGCGTGCCCACCGGGGTGACGTTGAGGCCGGTCGCGCCCGCCTCCGCGAGACGGCGGATCCCCCGGCGCACGGCCCGCTCGTCCCCGGCGACCGTGATCTCCCCGGGTGAGCCGGCTCCCTCCAGGTCGAGCAGCCGCCGGTAGGAGGGCAGGTCCGCCACCCAGGACAGCTCGGCGTCCACCTCGGCGCGGACCCGGTCCGGCTCGCCGGTCAGCGACACGTTCACCCCGACCAGCACCCGGGGCGCCGGGCGGCCCGCGGCGTGGGCGGCCGCGGTGACGGCGGGGGCGATGTGCCCGCCGATCGTCCGGGGGCCCGCCATGAACGTCACCGTGCCGTCCGCCCGCCCACCGGCCAGCCGCAGCATCCGCGGTCCGAGCGCGCCGAGCAGCACCGGGACGGGACGCTCGGCACCGGCCACCGCCGTGGACACGCCGGCCGTGCAGGCGGTCACCCGCTCGCCGCGCACCCGGACCTCCTCGTCCCGCAGCAGGGGCAGCAGCGCGTCCAGGTACTCCTCGACGTAGGCCGCCGGCCGGTCGAAGGGGACGCCGAAGCGCTCGGAGAACCCCGCGTGGCTGGCCCCGATCCCCAGCACCGCGCGCCCGCCGGACGCCGCCTGGAGGGTCCTGGCCTGGCTCGCCGTGGTGATCGCGTGGCGGCTCTGCGCGGTCACCACCGTCACCCCCAGCTCGACCCCGGCCACGCCCGGGTCCCGGGCGAGGACGGCCAGGGCGGTGAGGGCGTCGTAGGAGAAGCCCTGGGGCGCCCACAGCGCCGCGAAGCCCGCCGCGGTGGCGCGACGGGCCTGCTCCAGGAGGTCGTCCACGTCGTTGCGGGCGCGCCCGCTCGGAGCGATCTTCATACCGATCTGCATGCGGGGAGTCTCCGGCCGCGCCGACGGCGGAACAAGGCGACCGTTCATCCTGTTGGTGCCGGTCACAGGACAGCGGACGGCGCGTACCGCGCGCCGACGGGGCGGACACAGGGGACCCATGCGGGATCAGGCACGGCGGCGGGAACTCGGCGCCTTCCTCCGGGCGCACCGGGAGGCACTGGCGCCGGGGACCGTGGGGGTGCGGACCACGGCCCGGCGGCGGACCCCCGGGCTGCGCCGCGAGGAGGTCGCCACCCTCTCCGGGGTCAGCGTGGCCTGGTACACCTGGCTGGAGCAGGGCCGGGTGGATCCCTCCCGGCAGGTGGTGGAGGCGCTGGCCGGCGCGCTGCGGCTGAGCGCGGACGCGCGGGCCCACCTGCTGGCGCTGGCCGGCTTCCACGGCCCGGCGGTCCGGGGCCCCGACGCGCCGGAGCGGGCCGGGGCGGACTCCCGCGCGGCGCTGGCCGCCCGCCTGCGGCCGGTGCTGGAGAGCTGGACGGACAGCCCCGCCCTGCTGCTGGACGGCGGCCTGGACATCCTCGCGTGCAACCGGGCGCACCGGCGGCGCTGGTCCGATCCGGGGCGCCTGCCGGCGGACCGCCGCAACCTGATGTGGTGGCTGGTGGCGGACCCGGCGGTGCGGGAGGCGGTCGTCGGGTGGGAGGCCCTGGCCCGGGACGTGCTGGCGCTGCTCAACCTGCGGCTCGGCGAACGGGCCGGGGATCCGCGCGCGGCCGGGCTGCGCGCGGTGCTGGGCGCGGACGTGCCCGAGCTGGCGCACTGGTGGACCTGCCGGGGCGTCGCGGAGTTCCGGGCACGCGAGGTGCGGGTGCGGGAGCCCGACGGGTCGGTGCGGCCGTACCTGTTCTCGGTGCTGCGGCCGGCCGGGGAGGGGGACGCCGCCCTGTGGGTGCAGACCCCGCTCCGGCCGGAGGCGGCCGGAGCGGGGTAGCCGGCACCCGGGGGCGGCGACGGCGGGCGGGGTCGGGTTCAGGCGAGCTGGTGGGCCTGCAGTGAGGTGTAGGCGCCGGCCCGCGCGAGCAGGTCCTCGTGGGAGCCGACCTCCTCGATCCCGCCGTGGCGCATCACCACGATCCGGTCGGCCCCCTTGATGGTCGACAGCCGGTGGGCCACGACGAAGGTGGTGCGTCCCCGCACCAGCCGGGCGAGGGCCTGCTGCACCAGCGCCTCCGACGCGGTGTCGAGCGCCGAGGTGGCCTCGTCGAGGATGAGCACCCGCGGGTCGCGGATCAGCGCCCGGGCTATCGCCAGCCGCTGCTTCTGGCCGCCGGACAGCCGGGCCCCGCGTTCCCCGACGACGGTGTCCAGGCCGTCGGGCATCCGCTCGATGAACTCCAGGGCGTTGGCGTCGCGCAGCGCCGCCAGCAGCTTCTCCTCGGAGACCTGCGGCAGGCCGTAGGTGACGTTCTCCCGGATGGTGCCCTGGAAGAGGATGGATTCCTGCGGCACGACGGACAGGAAGCGCCGGTAGCTGCGCAGGTCCAGGGTCTCCATGTCGGTGCCGTCGAGCAGGATCCGGCCGGAGGTGGGCCGCAGGAAGCCGATGAGCAGGTTCAGAACGGTCGACTTGCCGGCCCCGGAGGCGCCGACGAAGGCGATGGTCTCGCCGGGCGAGACGGTGAGCGTGAAGTCCCGCACCGCGCTCGCGTCGGATCCCTCGTAGCGGAAGCCCACCGAGCGGAACTCGAAGGCGCCCTCGACCCGGGTCACCTGCGCCTTGCCCGCGTTGTTCTCCAGGTCGGGCGCCTGGAGCACCTCGCCGACCGAGCGGACCGACTCCAGGCCCTTGGTGATGACCGGGGTCAGGCTCATCAGCGCGGTGGTGGAGCCGGTGAGGATGGTCAGGAACGAGCTGAGCATCACCACGTCGCCGGGGGTGAGCGGCAGCACGTCGTAGTAGACGACCAGCGCCGCGGCGGCGAGCGTGACCACCCCGAGGATGTTGAGCAGGACCCAGGCCAGCGAGGCGAACCGACCGTTGATCCGGTCCAGCCGCAGGCCGGAGTCCAGCACCTGGCGCAGCGAGCCGTCCACCCGGCGCAGGGCGTCGCTCTCCAGGGCGTGGGCGCGGGTGATCGGGATCAGGCTGGTCATCTCGTGCACGCGGCTGGAGAGCAGTTCGACCTCGCGCCGAAACGATTCGTTGCGGGTGCGCATCCGGGCGCGCAGCCGGGCCACGAGGTAGGCCGCGGCGGGCACCACGACCAGGAAGACGGGCAGGAAGGCGGGGGCGCTGACCCCGATGATGACCAGGCCGCCGATCAGCACGGTGAGCGAGCCGAGCCCGCCGTCCACCGTCTGCACGATCATCTGCTCGATGGTCTCCACGTCGCGGATGACCTTGGCCTGGAGCACGCTGGCGCTCATCCGCGCGTGGTAGCCGATGGAGAGCTGCTGCATGCGGCCGCACAGCGCCCAGCGCAGCCGGCTCCCGGTGCGGCGCACCGCGCCGTGCAGCCACCGGACGTAGAGGAGGTGGAGCGGGGGGTTGACCAGCAGGATCACCAGGATGACGCCGACGTTGATCCACAGGTCGGTGATCGGTCCGTGCTGGACCACCACGTCGATGATGTTGGCGGTGACGAGCGGGAGCAGCCAGGTCGGGCTGTGCTTGACCACGAAGACGAGAACGGCCAGGACGAGCGCCACGCGCTCGTCCCGGAAGAGGTACAGCAGGGTGCGCACCGGATGTTCCCCGCGGTAGCGGTGGTCCATGGGCTCCTGCGGCGACGTCATGACTCTCCTGAGCGCCTAGTTCGGGTGCCGGTGGCATGCCGCCGGCCTCCCGCCCGGGGACGGGCAGGAGGGCGGGCCCTCCCGCCCGTGGGGCGGGCGAGGAGGGAGGCTCCTCTGCCCGGGGGCGGGCAAGGAGGGAGGCCGCTGGACGACGGTGTCGGCAGCCACGGTCGGAGGGAACTCAGGTCATGGTGGCAGAGCGGGCGTGGCCGCCGCCCGGCTTTTGCGGGCGCGGAGGTGGCCCGTAGTGGCCGTCCCGGTGGGCGGGAAGCCCGGGGGGCGGCCGGGGAGCCCGGGCCGCCGCTCGGGGGCGCGGGCCACCGGGCGGCGGGCGGCAGGCCGACCGCCGCCCGGGGGGTCAGGGCTCAGTGGCGTCAGGGATCAGTGGCGTCAGGACGTCGGGGCGTCGCGGGCCGTGGCGTCACAGGCCCTTGTCGAGGCCGGCGCGGCGCAGCGCGTCGGCGAGCGCCGTGTCGCCGGTGAATCCGCCGCTCCTGCCCTGCTGGCGCGGCTGGCCGCGGCGCGCGGAGCCCCGCCCGCCACCGCTCCGCCCGCCGCCGCGGTCGCCCCGGTCGCGGTCGCGCTCACGGCCGCGACCGGCCGGCGCGCCGCCGCGCTGCTCCGGCTTCGGGGCGTCCTCGTCCAGGCGCAGGCTGAGCGAGATGCGCCCCCGCGGGACGTCGACGTCCAGCACCCGGACCCGGACGATGTCCCCCGGCTTGACGACGTCCCGCGGATCCTTCACGAAGCTCTTCGACATGGCGGAGACGTGCACCAGGCCGTCCTGGTGCACGCCGACGTCCACGAAGGCGCCGAAGGCGGCCACGTTGGTGACGACCCCTTCCAGGACCATTCCGGCCGCCAGGTCCTCCAGCTTGTCCACGCCCTCGGTGAAGGTCGCCGTGCGGAAGGCCGGGCGCGGGTCGCGGCCGGGCTTCTCCAGCTCGCGGAGGATGTCGGTGACGGTGGGCAGGCCGAAGGTCTCGTCGACGAAGTCGGTGGGCCGCAGCGACCGCAGCACCGAGCCCTGGCCGATCAGGGACTTCAGCTCGCCGCCGGTCGCCTTGAGGATGCGCCGGACCACCGGGTACGCCTCGGGGTGGACGCTGGAGGCGTCCAGCGGGTCGTCGCCACCGGGGATCCGCAGGAAGCCGGCGCACTGCTCGAACGCCTTCGGGCCGAGCCGCGCGACGTCCTTGAGCGCCCGGCGGGTGCGGAACGGGCCGTGCGCGTCGCGGTGCGCGACGATGTTCTCGGCCAGCCCCTCGCCGATTCCGGAGACGCGCCGCAGCAGCGGAGCGGAGGCGGTGTTGACGTCCACGCCGACGGCGTTCACGCAGTCCTCCACCACCGCGTCGAGCGAGCGCGACAGCTTGGCCTCGGACACGTCGTGCTGGTACTGGCCGACGCCGATCGACTTGGGGTCGATCTTGACCAGCTCGGCCAGCGGGTCCTGCAGCCGGCGGGCGATCGACACCGCCCCGCGGAGCGAGACGTCCAGCTCGGGCAGTTCCCGGGAGGCGTAGGCCGACGCCGAGTACACCGAGGCGCCGGCCTCGGAGACGACCACCTTGGTGAGGTTCAGGTCGGGGTGGCGGCCGATCAGGTCGCCGGCGAGCCGGTCGGTCTCCCGGGAGGCGGTGCCGTTGCCGATCGCGACCAGTTCCACCCGGTGCTGCCGGGCGAGCCGGGCCAGGACGTCGATGGACTCGTCCCAGCGCCGCCGGGGCTCGTGGGGGTAGATGGTCTCGGTGGCCACCACCTTGCCGGTCGCGTCGACCACGGCGACCTTCACGCCGGTGCGGAAGCCCGGGTCGAGGCCCATGGTGGGCCGGCTGCCGGCGGGCGCGGCGAGCAGCAGGTCGCGCAGGTTGGTGGCGAAGACCCGCACCGCGTCGTCCTCGGCGGCCTGCCGGAGCCGCAGGCGCAGGTCGATGCCGAGGTGGACCAGGAGGCGGGTGCGCCACGCCCAGCGGACGGTCTCCATCAGCCACCGGTCGCCCGGCCGGCCGCGGTCGGCGATGCCGAAGCGCTCGGCGACCAGCAGTTCGTAGTCGCCGGGGCCGGAGCGCGGCTCCGGCGCGCCGTCGTCCCCGGTGGGCGTGTCGGGCTCCAGGGAGAGGTCCAGCACCTCCTCCTTCTCCCCGCGGAACATGGCCAGGACGCGGTGCGACGGCAGCCGGGTGAAGGGTTCGGCGAAGTCGAAGTAGTCGGCGAACTTGGCGCCGGCCTCCTCCTTGCCCTCGCGCACCCGGGAGACCAGGGCTCCCCGGGACCACATGCGCTCCCGCAGGGTCCCGATGAGGTCGGCGTCCTCGGCGAAGCGTTCGACCAGGATGGCCCGGGCGCCGTCGAGGGCGGCGGCCGCGTCGGCCACGCCCCCGTCCGGGTCGACGAAGGCCTCGGCCACCACGTGCGGTTCCAGGCCGGGGTCGGTGAGCAGCCGGTCCGCGAGCGGTTCGAGGCCGGCCTCCCGCGCGATCTGCGCCCGGGTGCGCCGCTTGGGCTTGAAGGGCAGGTAGATGTCCTCCAGGCGGGCCTTGGAGTCGGCGGCCATGATCCGCTCGCGCAGCGCCTCGTCGAGCTTGCCCTGGGCCTCGATCGACTCCAGCACGGCGGTGCGGCGCTCCTCGAGCTCCCGCAGGTAGCGCAGCCGTTCCTCCAGGGTGCGCAGCTGCGCGTCGTCGAGCAGGCCGGTGGCCTCCTTGCGGTAGCGGGCGATGAACGGGACGGTGGCACCGCCGTCCAGCAGCTCGACGGCCGCCTTCACCTGTCGTTCCCGGACGCCGAGTTCCTCGGCGATCTTCTGCTGAATGGACGTCGTCACGATGCGATCCGCCTTCTCCTGATGCTTCCGGGGCGCATTCTGCCGCACCGGGGTCGCGGGCGGGCGCGGCCGTGTCACGGCCGGCGGGGCGGAAGGGCGGAACGGCCAGCAAACCCTTTCTACCGGGAGGGTGCGGGCGGGCCCGGCGCACCACGCCGATGACCGCCAGGTCCGCACCAATGCCGTACTGACGTGCGATCTTGGGAAAGTTCTTTCCCGATTGGGAACGCTCCCAGAGTCTTGACGCCTCCACAAGCGCTTGCGACATTCTTCAGGTCCGGCGGACCTGAGCGGGAGTCATGTCATGGACATGCACGGCGAGCGAGCCGTGTGAGAGCGCTCCCGCCCCGGGTCGGCCACCCCCGACCGCTCGACCTGAGGTGAGTTCATTGATCGCACCACGGATACGCGGGCGCCTCGCGCTCCTCGCCGGAGCGATGGCCGCCACGGTGGGCCTCACGCTCGCCGGAGCCCCGAACGCCACCGCCACCGACGCCCCGGCCGCCAGCACCGCCGCCGTCAGCGCCTCCGACGTCTCCGCGCAGGCCTGGCCGACGCCCACCAGCAACCAGGCGGTGAGCGCGACCATCTCGCTCAGCGGCAACGTGGACGCCGGCATGCGGCGCTACTACGGCACCGGCGCCCTCGGCTCCGGCAGCCAGGACGAGGACCAGGGCCCGCTGCTCCGGCTGGCCCCCGGCACCGTGCTGTCCAACGTCATCATCGGCGCCCCGGCCGCCGACGGCATCCACTGCGAGGGCGCCTGCACCCTCCGCAATGTGTGGTGGGAGGACGTGGGCGAGGACGCCGCCACCTTCCGCGGCTCCTCCTCCTCGCAGCAGATGCTGGTCGACGGCGGCGGCGCGCGGTACGCCTCCGACAAGGTGTTCCAGCACAACGGCGCCGGCACGCTGACCATCCGGAACTTCGAGGTGAGGGACGTCGGCAAGCTCTACCGCTCCTGCGGCGACTGCTCCACGCAGTACACCCGCCACGTGGTGGTCGAGAACGTCCATGTCTACCCGCCGATCGACCAGCTGGTGGGGATCAACATCAACCGCAACGACACCGCGCGGCTGCGCAACATCACCTTCCACGGTGACCCGGACGACTTCGAGGCCTGCGCCAAGTACCGCAACACCTCGCAGGTGGGATCCGGGCCGGACAGCACCAACTGCCTGTACTCGGCGAGCGACATCCACTACCAGTGATCCCGTAGCGGAACCCGCGCGGCCGGCCCGCCCCGCACCACGCCCGTGGTGCGGGGCGGCCGGCGTCCCCGGGCGCTCAGCCGCGCGGCACGCCCCGCGCGCCGGCGGCCCGCAGGTCCGCCTCGATGGCGGTGGCCGCCTCGCGCAGCGGCGGGAGCACGGTGCGCAGGGTCTCCTCGGGCGTGCCGCGTCCGGCGTGCGCCGCCACGTTGAGCGCGGCCACCACCGTTCCGTCCCGGTCCCGCAGCGGCACCGCGACGGAGCGCAGCCCCACCTCGAGTTCCTCGTCCACCATGGCGTGGCCCTCGCGGGCCACCCGTTCCAGGATGGCGGCCAGCAGGTCCGCGGAGGTCACGGTGCGCGGGGTGAGCGGCACCAGGTCGGCGCGGCGCAGGCGGTCGGCGCGCTCGGCGGGCGGCAGACCGGCCAGCAGCACCCGTCCCATCGAGGTCGGGTACGCGGGGAAGCGGGTGCCCACTGTGATGTCCACGCCGACGATCCGGGTCACCGGCTGCCGGGCCACGTACCGGATGTCGTCGCCGGCGAGCACCGCGATCGAGGCCGACTCGTGCACCGTCTCCGCCAGTCGGGCCAGGTGGGGGCGGACGATCTCCACGAAGCCCAGCCCGGACAGATGGGCGTACCCCAGCTCCAGCACCCGGGGCGTGGGGCGGAAGCCGGGCGGGACCGCCTCGACGTAGCCGAGCCGCTCCAGGGCGATGAGGGAGCGGCGGGCGGTCGCGCGGGCCAGCCCGGTGGCCTCGGCGACGGCGGTGAGCGGCATCGGACCATCGGCGGCGCCGCCGGTGGCGGTCAGCACCGCCAGCCCTCGGGCAAGCGACTGCAGGTAGCGGGGGCCCAGTTCGGCCTTGGCCGCGGCGGTGGGATCGACCGCCGGCGCCTCCGCCAGCGGCCGGTCGTCCGGCGGGCAGGGCGGCGCCCCGGCCAGGGCCGCCTCCATCTCCCCCACCACGGCGCGCGAGCGGGCCAGCGCCAGCCCGCGCAGCGACGCCGCCGTGTGCCGACTGGTGTGGCTGACGACGCTGAGCGCGCAGACCACCCGCCCGGACCGGTCCCGCACCGGCACGGCGAGCGCGACCAGCCCCGGCTCGATGAACTGGTCGTCCTCCGCCCAGCCGTGTTCGGCCGCCGCCGCGCACCGGGCGGCGAAGCGCTCCTCGACCGCCTCGGGGGAGGCGGCGAGGGCGGAGCGGCGCGGGGGCAGCGAGGGGAAGCCGGTCTCCTCGGGGTCCTCGCGCAGCCGGGTGCGCCACGCCCGCCAGTCGGCGTCCGTCCAGGCCGCGGCGAAGAGCGCGCCGGGGGCGCAGCGCTCGGCGGGCAGCAGGTCGCCGACCCGGAACGCCACCGACATGGTGCGCCGCCGGGTGACCTGGTGCACGAAGCGCACGCCGTCCCGGTCCGGCACGGCCAGGGACACCGACTCGTCGAACTCCTCGGCGAGGTGCTCGGCGAAGGGGCCGAGGAGTGCCGGGAGCCGGCTGGCGCGCAGATAGGCGTCGCCCAGTTCCAGCAGGCGGGGGCGCGGCCGGAGCTCGCGGTCGTCCTCGCGCAGGTAGCCGAGGTGGGCGAGGGTGGCCACCACCCGGTCCACGGTCGACCGGGGCAGCCCGGTGGCCCGGGCCAGGTCGCCGGCGCGGGTCGGGCGCCCCTCCCGTACGGCGAGGTGGCGCAGGACCGCCAGGCCGCGTTCCAGCGGGCCGGCCCCCTCCTCCGGCGGCGCCTCGGTGGCCGGATCGTCCGTGGTGGCGGCGGGGCTGGACATGGCGACTCCCGGGAACGGCGGCGGAACGAGTCATTGACAGTCGACGTGAGCCAACGCACACTCGTCGCCACACATTATGAACGAAAGTTCACCAGGCGAACAACACCCCTTCCTCGTTCGCCTCTCCCCCGCACCCTCGATCGTCACCGCCGTCACCGCCGCCCCCCCCCGGCACCGTTCCGCACGGACGCCGGCCGGGCGCGGCGACGACGACCCCCTGGGAGGTTTCCATGCGCACCACGGTCGGCATCATCGGTGGCGGCCCGGCCGGACTGCTGCTCGCCCGCCTCCTGCACCGCGCCGGCGTCGACAGCGTCGTCCTGGAGAGCCGGGACCGCGCCTACGTCGAACACCGCCAGCGCGCCGGGATCCTGGAGCAGGCCACCGTGGACGTGCTGCGGGCCTGCGGCGCCGGGGCCCGGATGGACCGGGAGGGGCTGCCGCACCGGGGCATCGAACTGCGCTTCGACCGCCGCGCCCACCGGGTGGACTTCCCCTCGCTGACCGGCGGACGCACGGTGATGGTGTACGCGCAGACCGAGGTGGTGCGGGACCTGATCGCGCTCCAGCTCGCCGACGGCCCCCCGCTGCTGTTCGAGGCCCCGGCGCACGCCGTCGAGGGCCTGGACGGCGAGCGCCCCCTCGTCCGGTTCACCCACGCCGGGCGGGAGCGGACACTGGAGTGCGACTACGTCGTCGGCTGCGACGGCTTCCACGGGATCTCCCGCCGCTCCGTCCCCGAGGGCGCACTGCGCGGCTACGAGCGGCTGTACCCCTACTCCTGGCTGGGCGTGCTTGCGGACGTGCCGCCCTCCTGCGAGGAACTCGTCTACGCGCACTCGGAGCGCGGCTTCGCGCTGCACAGCATGCGCTCGCCGAGCGTCAGCCGGCTCTACCTCCAGGTGCCGAACGACACCGACCCCGCCGACTGGCCCGACGAGCGGATCTGGGACGAGCTGGACGCCCGCTTCGCGATCGACGGCGACTGGAAGCTGGCGCGCGGGCCGATCACCGCCAAGTCGGTGACCCCGATGCGCAGCTTCGTCACCGAGCCGATGCGCTACGGGCGCCTGCTGCTGGCCGGGGACGCCGCGCACATCGTGCCGCCCACCGGCGCCAAGGGCCTCAACCTGGCCGTGGCCGACGTCGTCGTGCTGGCCCGGGCGCTCGCCGACTGGCGGGCCACCGGCTCCACCGCCGGCCTGGACGCCTACTCCGACACCTGCCTGCGCCGCGTCTGGCGCGCCGAGCACTTCTCCGCCTCCTTCACCTCCACCCTGCACACCGCGCCCGACGAGACGCCGTTCGAGTCGCGGCTGCGGACCGCCGCGCTGGACCGGATCGCCACCTCCCGCACGGCCGCCGCGGAGCTCGCCGAGAACTACGTCGGCCCCCCGCTCGCCCCCGCCGGCCGAGCCCACTGACCTCCCCCACCACCGCCGGCCCCCTCGCACACCGCCGGCCCCACCACCGCATCCCACACCCGAACTGGGCGCCGCGACGCGCCACCGTGGAAGACCTGTCAGGGCCACGGACCGCGTCCGGCGCCCGGAAGAGAAGGCCCCCCATGCCCGTTGTTCCCCCCGCCCCGGACTCCTCCCCCGCCACCGGGCGCCCCGCCGCCCCCGCGCCACGCCGCCGCGGACCGTTCTTCGCCGTGGCCGCGATGTGCTGGCTGCTGGTGATGTTCGACGGCCTGGACGTCTCCCTCTACGGCGCCGCGCTGCCCGGCATGCTGGACGATCCCGGACTCGGCCTGGACGCCGCGCAGGCCGGCGCCATCGGCTCGTACGCGACCTTCGGCATGCTGGTCGGGGCGCTGACCGCCGGCACCCTGACCGACCTGCTGGGGCGCAAGCGCATGCTGCTGTGGTGCGTCACGGTCTTCTCCGTCGCCTCGGGACTGTGCGCGATCGCGCCCTCGGCCGAGTTCTTCGGCCTCGCGCGCCTGCTCGCGGGCGTCGGCCTGGGCGGGCTGCTGCCCAGCGCCCTCGCCCTGGTCTCCGACTTCGCCCCTCGGGGGCGCGGCAGCCTCGCCATCGCGGTCAGCATGACGGCCTACCACGTGGGCGCGGTCTTCGCGACCCTCGCGAGCCTCGCCGTGCTGGACTCCTGGGGCTGGCGCGGCGTCTTCTGGATCGGGGTGCTGCCGTGCGTGGTCGCGGTGCCGCTGATGGCCCGCTACCTGCCGGAGTCCACCAGCTTCCTGCTCGCCAAGGGCCGCCGCGCGGAGGCCGAGGCGGTGGCCGCGCGCCACGGCATCGTGCTGGACGAGGAGGACGTGCGCCGGGCCACCGCCGCCGCCGGCACGGCCGGCACCGGGCGCGCCACCGCCCTGCGGGTGCTGTTCGGCCGCGGCTACCGGACCACCACCCTGGCGTTCTGGCTGGCCTCGTTCGCCGGCCTGCTGCTGGTGTACGGGGTGAACACCTGGCTGCCGACGCTCATGCGGGCGTCGGGCTACGCCGTGGGCTCCTCCCTGGTGTTCCTGCTCGTCATCAACCTCGGCGGCGTGGTGGGCATGCTGGTCGCCGGCCCGGTCGCCGACCGCTACGGCGCCCGCCGGGTCAGCGCGATCTGGTTCCTGCTGACCGCCCTGGGAACCTACGCGCTGAGCGTCCGGATGCCGCTGGCGCTCAGCCTGGTGCTGGTCTTCCTGACCGGCGTGGTGCTGTTCAGCGCCCAGACCATGGTCTACGCCTTCGTCAGCGAGCGGTACGGGCCGGACAGCCGGGCGACCGCGCTGGGCTGGACCGCCGGCATGGGGCGGTTCGGCGCCGTCCTCGGGCCGTGGCTGGGCGGGCAGCTGCTGGCGGCGGAGCTGGCCGGCTGGAGCTTCCAGATGTTCGCCGCCGCCGGCGTGCTGGGCGCGGTGATGACCGCCCTGGTGCCGGGGGCCCGCGCCGGCGCCGTCGCGGGCGGCGCGCCGGCGGCCGGTGGCGCGGTCGCCCCGGCGGCGCCGGCCGAGGGGTGATCCGGCGGCGGCCGGTCGGGGCACGGAGCCGGGCCCCGACCGGCCGCCGCGCGGCGTCAGTCGTCCAGCGGGTCGAAGAGGTAGCCCACCCGGCGCACCGTCACGATGGAGCGGCGCAGCGGCTCCCCGAGCTTGCGCCGCAGCCGGGCGACGTGCACGTCCACCGTGCGGCCGTTGCCGTGGTAGCCGCCGAGGTCCCACACCTGGTCCAGCAGCTGCGCCCGGCTGTGCACCCGCAGGGGGTTGCGGGTCAGGTGGGCGAGGAGTTCGAACTCCAGGTAGGTCAGCCGCAGCGGCCTGCCGTGGATCTCGGCGGTGCGGCGCGGGACGTGCAGGACGAGGCCGCCACCGGGGCGCAGGGTGTGCGGGGTGTCGGCCGGCGACGGCCCGGGCGTCCCCGGCTGGGCGTCGGGCGGCGGCTCGGACCCGTGCGGCGGCGCGGCCAGGGGGTCGGGGCGCGCCGCGAGGAGGGCGACGGCGGGGTGCTGGAACGCGGCCGGCACGGTCGGCGGCTGCCAGGGGATCGCGCCCGGCGGCGGCGGGGTGTCGGCGGGGAGCAGCAGCACGTAGGCGGCCAGCGCCGCCTCGGAGCCGGCCGCCTGCGGCCCCGGGCCGGGCGGCTGCGCCATGGGATCGGCGGGGACGGGCTCGGGGCCGGCGTGCCCCACCCCGTCGGCACGGGTGAGACGGGCGTGCCGCGGGCGGACGTGCTCAGGCAGAACGGTCTTCACGGGGGACCTCGGATTCGCGCTGTCGGGGAACGGACACCGATGCGCGCGGGACGTGCCGAGGACGACGGGACCGGCCCGGTCGGCCGGGAATCCCGGTGGTGTCAGCGGCTGGATCCTGGCGCGCGGCACGCGCCCGGACACGTCTGGTCGAAGTGGTGACACCGCCGGGAGGGCCAGAAGGGCTCCAGGGCGGTGCCGCTCGCCAGGTGCGTCGCGGTCGAGGACATACCCTCATTGAACCAGATGCGCGCCGTCATCGGCACATGACTGTCCATCGATGTGACCGGCCTGACGGACCGTCGCCGGCGCGCGCCCGTGCGGCGCCGCGGCCGACACCGCCGGGCGCGCCCCGTCACGCCCGCCCGCGCAGCTGGCCGCGGAGCGCGGCGTCGAGCCAGGCGTTCGCGGCGCCGAGGGTGACCCGGCCGTCGCCGGCGACCGCCTCGGCCAGCGACCAGTACCGGCCCACCCAGGGGGTGTTGGCGGCTCCCTCACGGGTGATCAGCGCCAGCCGCCGCCGGAAGCCGGCGGTGTCCCGTTCGCCGCGGGCCCCGGCGTGGGCGCGCACGTAGGCGTCGAGCGCGTCACCGGGGCAGGGCGCCACCCCGGCCCGGATGAGCTCGGTGGCCAGGGCGGTGGCCTCGCCCAGCCCCTGGTACAGCACGGTGGGGTCCACCCGCCGGCAGCCCTCCCGTTCCCGCCGGCGCAGGGCGGCGAGGTAGGCGGGCGTCACCTCGGTGAGCGCGTGGAGTTCGGCGTAGGCCAAGAGCTGGCCGACGTCGGGGTCGGCCGGCGGACGGGGCACGGCCGCGGCGATCACGCCCTCCCGGAGCGCCGCCTCCAGGCGCACCGGCAGCACCGACCGCCAGAACGCGGCCAGCCGCTCCGCGCCGCGCGCCGGATCCTGGATCCGCGCCACCATCTCCAGGCGCGCCGCGCGCCGCTCCGGCGGACCGTCGACGACGGCCCGCAGGCTCGCCCTGCGCCAGCGCAGCGCCGCCAACTCCTCCTCCAGCGCCCGCTGTTCGGCGGCGACGGCGGCGTCCCAGGGCTCCTCGCCGTCCAGCACCCGGCCGATCGCCGGGAGGGACAGGCCGAGGGCGCGCAGCCGGCGCACCATCGTCAGGCGCTCCAGCGCGGCCCGGTCGTAGCGGCGGTGGCCGCCGGCGCTGCGCCGGGCGACGGGCAGCAGGCCGCGGTCGGAGTAGAAGCGGACGGTCTTCACGGGCAGCCCGGCCGCCGCGGCCAGCTCGCCGATGCTCCAGGTCCCGTCCACGCGCGCCGCGCCCCTCCCGGATCTCCACTCCTCCTGGCCACCCACCGTAGCCGCCCCGGCGCGCCCGCCGGCGCGCGGGGCCGGGGCGGCCACGGTGTCGGGATATCGGCCGGCCTCAGCGGGGGGTCAGCCGGCAGCGGGCCGGGCCGGTCGCCTGGAGGGTGATGCCGCTGTCCAGCGGGACGTCGGTGTCCACCGCCCGCAGCCGGTAGGCCTGCAGCACCACGGCGATGGCCAGCACCGACTCCAGCATGGAGAAGTGCTGCCCGATGCAGGCCCGGGGGCCGCCGCCGAACGGGAAGTAGGCGTAGCGCGGGCGGGCCTTCTCCCGCTCGGGGGTGAAGCGTTCCGGATCGAACCGTTCGGGGTCCTCCCAGTAGGCGGGGTGACGGTGGGTCACCCAGGGGGCGACGATGACGTCGGCCCCGGCCGGGATGACGTGGTCGCCGACGCGGGTGTCGGCCACGGCACGCCGGCCGATCACGGCCGCCGCGGGGAACAGCCGCATGGCCTCCTTGAGCACCATGGTGATGTACGGCAGTTCGGAGTAGTCCTCCGCCGTGGGGGTGCGTCCCCGGAGCACCCGGTCGACCTCCTCCCGGGCCCGGTCCTGCGCGTCGGGGTGGAGGGCCAGCAGGTGGAGGGCGAACGCCAGGGAGGTGGCGGTGGTCTCGTGGCCGGCGAGGAGGAAGATCAGCACCTGGTCGCGGACCTGGCTGGCCTCCAGGCTGGCGCCGTCCGGTCCCTGCGCCTCCGCCAGCAGGCCGAGCAGGTCCTGGCCGCCCTCGCCGCCGGCCGCGCGCCGCTCGGCGATGATGCGGTCGCACTCGGCGTACAGCTCCCGCTGGGCCGCGGCGGCCCGCCGGTTGGCCGGGGTGGGCCAGTGCCGGGGAGGGCGCACCGGGACGAGGGCCCGATTCGTGACGTACGCGTTGATCGTCGGGAAACAGCGCTGCACCACGTCCAGGGCGCTGTCGGCGTCCGCGCCGAACAGGATGCGGGCCACCGTGCGCAGGGCCAGCCGGGTCGACTCCTCGACGAGGTCGACGACGCCGTCCTCGGCCGCGCGCCATTCGGCCAGGGCCCGGTGGGTCTCGTCGCATATGGCGTCGGCGTAGCGGTCGACCCGGCGGCGGGTGAACAGCGGCTGGATCAGCCGGCGCTGCGCCAGGTACTCCTCGTCCTGACTGGTGAGCAGTCCGTTGCCGACCGCGGCCCGGACCTCGGCGTAGTAGGTGTTGTCCTTGCGGAATCCGGCCGCGTCGGTGGCGAGCACCTGCTGGGCGCCCTCGGCCGAGAAGACGCCGTAGAACTCCACGCGGAGCCCGGGCGGGCCCGCGACGAACCGGACGACGTCCCCCTGTTCGCGGCGGGCCCGCAGATAGAGGTTCAGGCGGTCGCGCTGGAGGTCCATCATCGAACCGATCAGCGGTAATCCAGCCGGGCTGGGGGCCTGCTGGGTGATCATCCGTCCTCCCTGGGGCGGGTGGCACCGGGGGGTGCCGTCGCACCTCCCCGCGGCGCCACACATGAGGACTCCATTGTCTCCCGGGGCGCGCGGGATCCGTTCCGCCCCACGCCGAGGTTGGCCGGATTCCACGGTGTGCTCCGGGCGGGGAGGGCTCGTGCCGGCGCCCGCGAACACGGCGTGACGTGGCGGCACGGGCCACTGGTCGCCCAGCCGGGTGAACCGCCGCTTTTCGCCGTGTCCGGCCGCTTCAAAGCGGGCAGGGACGGCCGTAGACTGCGCTGGCCAGCTCCGACAACGATGTCACACGCCCGCACCCGTCACGGGCTCCGGCACCGCCTCGGCGCTGCTCCACGCCCGGTGTTCCACTTCCCGCCGACCGGGACCGCCGTTCCACCGACACCCGGGCCGCCCCGCGCCCGGACAGCGACCGCACGGCCAGCGCGCACGTGCACACGGGAGGAAATGGATCATGCGGACGAAACGTGCCCTCGCCGCGATCGTCGCGGTACTGAGCGCGGTACTCGGGCTGCTCGTCGTGCAGTCGGCGGCCTCCGCGCCGGCCCGGGCCGAGGCCGCCGCCGACCCTGTCAGGATCATGCCATTGGGCGACTCCATCACCGGTTCGCCGGGATGCTGGCGCTCCATCCTGTGGAACCGGCTGATCGAGGCCGGCCACACCGACATCGACTTCGTCGGCACCCTGCCGCCGCAGGGCTGCGGTCTCGCCCACGACGGCGACAACGAGGGCCACGGCGGCCTGCTGGTCACCAACGTGGCGCAGCAGAACCTGCTCCCCGGCTGGCTGTCGGCCACCAACCCGGACATCGTCATGATGCACTTCGGCACCAACGACGTCTGGAGCGCCCGCTCGACGGCCAGCATCCTGGACGCCTACGGCACGCTCGTGGACCAGATGCGCGCCAACAACCCGGACATGCGGATCCTGGTCGCCCAGATCATCCCGCTCAACCCGAGCACCTGCGCGGAGTGCGCGCAGCGCGCCGTGGCGCTGAACCAGGCCATCCCCGCCTGGGCCCAGGGCAAGAGCACGGCCCGTTCCCCCATCGTCGTGGTCGACCAGTGGACCGGTTTCGACACGGCCACCGACACCTACGACGGGGTGCACCCGAACGCCGCGGGTGACGCGAAGATGGCCGACCGCTGGTTCCCGGCCCTCAGCGCGCTGCTGGACTCCGAGCCGCCCACCGACCCCAGCCCCACGCCGACCCCCACCGAGCCGGGCGGCACCGGCTGCACCGCCGCTTACTCCGTCACCGGGCAGTGGCAGGGCGGCCGGCAGGTCGAGATCGTCGTGCGCAACACCTCGGCGACCGCGATCAGCGGCTGGACCGTGCGGCTGACCCTGGCCGGCGGCGAGCAGGTCGGCCAGGCCTGGGGCGGCACGGCCACGCAGAACGGGACCGAGGTGACCATCCGGAACGCCGCCTGGAACGGGAACCTCGCCGCCGGCGGCACCGCCAGCGTCGGCATGATCATCAACGGCACGGCGGCCGGGACCCCGACGGTCGCCTGCGCGGCGGCCTGACGCCCGATCGGAACACCACGGCGGGGCCGGCGGCACGCCCGCCGGCCCCGCCCCACTCCCCCCACGGCGGCCGGCCCCGCCGCGCCGGGCGGCCGGCCCGCGCGGGGGCCGATCGGCCCCCGCCACACGGGAGTTGGCACACACCCGGCCCGCGCGCCGCACGCTCCCACGAGAGCACGCCGGACCCGGCGGCGCAGCCCGGCGCAGCCGGCCGGGCGACCCGGCCGGGGCGTCCGGGGGAACCGCCACGGCGTCCGGGGGAGACCTCCCACGGAGACGTTCGACTCGGTCGGGGACGGCGCACGATCCGGGCGGTCCGGCGTGGCCCCGCACCGGCCCCGCCAGTACGGACCCCGGGCGGACCGCCCGCCCGCGCAGTCGAACGTCCCAAGGATGTGCCATGAACGTTCTCCCCGGCTCGCGCGCCCACCGCGCTCGCCGTTCCTCCCTCCCCGCCGCCATGTCGCACACCGGAACGGGCAGCCGCTGGCTGTGGATCCGCGGCGTGGCGGTGGTGGTGGCCGTGGGCACCGTGGGCCTGCTGTCCCCGCACTCCGGCTCGGCCTACCCCGGCCGGATCGCCGCCTACGTGTCCAACACCGGCTCGGGCAGCGTCTCGGTGATCGACACCCGGCTGGGCGAGGTCAGGGCCACCGTGCGGGTCGGCTCCGGCCCGATCGGGATCGGCGCGGCGCCGGACGGCCGGCGGGTGTACGTGGCCAACGAGCAGGACGACACCGTGACCGCGATCGACACGGCGACGCTGCGCGCGGTGGCGACCGTGCCGGTGGGCGAACAGCCCTTCGACGCGGAGGTCTCCCCGGACAGCGCCCTGGTCTACGTGGCCAACTGGGGGTCGAACTCGGTGTCGGTGATCGACGCGGCCTCCGGCCAGGTCGTCTTCACGATCCCGGTGGGCCTGCTGCCGCACAGCGTGCTGGCGGTGCCGGACGGCATGGTCTACGTGACCAACAACGGCCTCGGCACGGTCACGGTGATCGACCCCGCGACCATGCAGGCGGTCGGCACCATCCCGGTGGGGACCTACCCCGCGCAGATGGCCCTGGCCGGGCCGACGACGGGCTGCCCCTGCGGCAACCTGTACGTGGCCAACACCGGCGACGACACGGTCAGCGTCGTCAGCCCGGTCAGCAACCTGCCGGTGGCCACCATCCCGGTGGGCTCGGCGCCGCAGGGGATCGCGGCCAGTCCGGACGGGGCGCTGGTGTACGTGGCCAACACCGGCGACGACACCGTCTCGGTGATCGACGCCACCGGCAACCAGGTGATCGCGACCGTCCCGGTCGGCTCCCGGCCCACCGGCGTGGCCGTCAGCCCCGACGACAGCCGGGTCTACGTGACCAACGAGGGCGACGACACCGTCTCCGTCCTGGCGACCGACCCGCTGGCCCTGCTGGACGTGGTGCCGGTCGGGCGCACGCCGGAGGGGGTGGCGGTCACCCCGCGTTGACGGACCGTCGGGGCTCGGTGGCCGGCCGGGCGGGCCCGTATGATCGGGTCCGCCCGGGGGCGGGACCGCCGCGGGCCGCGGACGCGGGACCGATGCCTCCGTGGCTCCCCGGGCCGACCAGGACACCGAGGAGGCGACGTTGCCGGCGGCGAACGAGAGCACCGAGGCGTTCCGGGCCGCGCGGGACTTCCTGCTGCGGCACCGGGACGACTACGACACCGCCTACCGCGACTTCCGCTGGCCACGGGTGGACCGCTTCAACTGGGCGCTGGACTGGTTCGACGCCATCGCCCGGGACAACGACCGGACGGCGCTGCGCATCGTCGGAGCGGGCGGCGACCGGAGCTGGTCCTTCGCCGAACTGGCCGCCCGCTCCGGGCAGGTGGCGAACTGGCTGCGCGGGCTCGGCGTGGCCCGCGGCGACCGGCTGGTGCTGATGCTCGGCAACCGGGTGGAGCTGTGGGAGACGCTGCTGGCCGCGATGAAGCTGGGCGCGGTGGTCGTCCCGGCGACCACCCTGCTCGGCCCGGGTGACCTGCGCAGCCGGGTGGTCCGCGGCGGCGCCCGGTACGTCGTCGCGGCGGAGTCGGACGCGGACAAGCTCGCCGAACTGCCCCCGGGGACCGTCCCGATCGTGGTCGGCGCGGACACCCCGGGCAGCCGGCCCCCGGGCGCCCGCCGCTACGAGGAGTCGCACGCCGCCGCCACCGCGTTCGTGCCGGACGGCCCCACCGCGGCGTCGGACACCCTGCTGCTCTACTTCACCTCCGGCACCACCGCGCAGCCGAAGCTGGTGGAGCACACCCACGCCTCCTACCCGATCGGCCACCTGTCCACCATGTACTGGATCGGGCTGCGGCCCGGCGACGTGCACCTGAACATCTCCTCCCCCGGCTGGGCCAAGCACGCCTGGAGCAACGTCTTCGCGCCCTGGAACGCCGAGGCCACCGTGCTGGTGCACGACTACGCCCGGTTCGACGCCGCGGCGCTGATGGAGGTGATGGGCCGCTCGGGGGTGACCACCTTCTGCGCGCCGCCGACGGTGTGGCGGATGCTCATCCAGTCCGACCTGGGCCGGCTGGCCACCGCGCCGCGCGAGGCGGTGGCGGCCGGCGAGCCGCTCAACCCCGAGGTGATCGAGCGGGTCCGGGCGGCCTGGGGGGTCACCGTCCGGGACGGCTTCGGTCAGACGGAGACCACCGTGCAGGTGGCCAACACCCCCGGACAACACCTGGTGCCCGGTTCGATGGGGCGGCCGGTGCCCGGCTACGCCGTGGAACTGGTGGATCCGGCGACCGGCGAGGTGGGCGACGAGGGCGAGATCTGCCTGGACCTGTCCCGGCGGCCACTGGGCCTGATGGCGGGCTATCTCGGGGAGGAGGAGCGGACCGCCGAGGCGCTGCGGGGCGGTTACTACCACACCGGGGACCTCGGCACCCGGGACGCCGACGGCCGGATCACGTACGTGGGCCGCGCCGACGACGTGTTCAAGGCCTCCGACTACCGCATCTCGCCCTTCGAGCTGGAGAGCGTGCTGCTGGAGCACGAGGCGGTGGCGGAGGCGGCCGTGGTGCCGGCGCCGGATCCGCTGCGGCTGGCGGTCCCGAAGGCGTACGTCGTTCCGGCGGCCGGCTGGGAGCCCGACGCGGCCACGGCGGAGGAGATCCTGCGGCACGCGCGGCAGCGGCTGGCGCCGTACAAGCGGGTGCGCCGGCTGGAGTTCGCGGAGCTGCCCAAGACCATCTCCGGGAAGATCCGCCGGGTGGAGCTGCGCGAGCTGGCCCGCCGGGCCGCCGCTGCCGCCGAGGCGGACGGCGCGCCCGGCGCCGAGCCGCGGCCGGCGGGCGAGTTCCGCGACGGCGACTTCCCCTCGCTGCGGGGCTGAGGCCCGGCGCGGCGGCGGGCGCGACCGCCGGTTGGGCGCCCTCCCTCCCCCCGGCGGTCGCCCGCCCGGGGGAGGAGGGAGCGGGTGGGGCGTCAGTCGGCCGGGGCGCCCGCCGCCGTCGGCGGTGTGGTGGGCAGGCCGGCCCGCCGCCAGGCGTGGAAGCCGCCGGCGAGGTCCGCGGCGTGGCGCAGCCCGAGGTCCCGCAGCGAGGCCGCGGCCAGGCTGGAGGTGTAGCCCTCCGAGCAGGCGATGATCCACCGGACGTCGTGGTCCACCGCCTCGGGCAGCCGGGCGGCGCAGGTCGGGTCCAGCCGCCACTCCAGCACGTTCCGCTCGATGACCAGGGTGTCCGCGGGGAACGCGCCCTCCCGGGCCCGCTGCTCGGCGGGCCGGATGTCCACCAGCCGGGCGCCGGCGGCGAGGGCGTCGGCGGCCTCGCCGGGGGTCAGCCGGGTGATCCGCGCGCGGGCGCGGGCCAGCATGCGGTCCACGCCGCTGGTCCCGGTCATGCCGGCACCCCCGCGGCGGCCGGCTCCGGCTCGTCGGTCAGCACCGTGCGGGTGCGGCGGAGCAGGCCGGAGGCGTCCGGCGCGTAGTACGACATCGCGGTGAGCGGCGGCGAGTAGGCGTGCACGCTCACCGCCGGCGCGGTGGAGGCGTTGACCACGTCGTGCACGTGGCCGAGCGGGAAGGCGGCGCCGCGGCCGGCGGCCAGCCGGCGGCCGACCAGCCGGCCGGTGCCAGGCCGGCCGGACACACCGGACACTCCTGACCCGCCGACCGCACGCGCACCCGCACCCGCGACGGCGAGCGCGCCGGCGCGGGCGGAGTGGTCGCGGACCCAGCGGTACTCGGTGAGCTCACCGGAGACCACGGTGAGGGCGCCGAGGGAGCCGGCGTGGTCGTGCAGCTCGGTGGAGGTGTCCCGGGGCCAGCTGATCAGCCAGACGTCGGTGAAGTCGTCCGAGTGCAGGCGGACGTACCACCGATCGCGGGGGTGGTGCCGGACGGGATGGAGCCCGGCGGCCACCCGCTCGGCGTGCTGACGGACGAGGAGGCGCAGGTCGGCGAGGGCGAGCGGCGTGGGGCCGCCCGCCAGGTGCGGGGAGGGCATGGGGGGTTCGCTCCAGCGGTGATCGCGAGGACAGGTCGACGCCCCGGACCGCGGGCGCGGTCGGGCGGTGAAACCGGCTCAGCGAAGGCGACAGCGCTGGTCGAAGAGGTGCGCACGGCGACCCGACCAGAACGGGTCGAGGAGGGTCACCGAGGGCATGGGGGCATTCAACCACGCGCGGCCACCGGTCCGCGAGGGGCCTCCGGGGGACGGGCGCCGGCCTCCCGCTCATCCGGGGGGACAGGAGAGGTGACGGGAGAGGTGTCAGGGGACGGTGGCGTGGACAGGCGCTCCGTTACGGGGATCACTCCCCGGGCGTCGGCGGGGTGGCCGCCGGGCACGCGCCGGGCTCCACCCGCGGCGCCGACGCCGACGGCCGAAGGACGTATCCAGGAGGTCGCAGGATGCCGAGGACCCAAGCCGGCACACGGGAACGGGAAGAGCACCGGTCGAGGGGGGCCGGGCCGACCACGGCCCCGGAGCGGCGCCGCCACGGGCCCGGCCTGCCGGAACCGGGTGGCGCGACCGGGCGGCTCGACGTGGCGGCGGCGGTGGACGCGGTGGACCAGGCGGACGGCCTCCCCCTGGAGGAGATCGCGCGGGCGGACTTCAGCGACCTGGGCAAGTACGAGGCCCGCGCCCTCGGGGACGCCCTGCTGCGCCGGCTGGCCGAGACCGATCGGGCGAGCCGTCAGTACACCTACGTCCGCGACACGCTGATCCGGCTCAACCTCCCCCTGGTGCGGTACGCCGCGGCGCGCTACCGCTACCGCCCGGAGCCGATGGACGACATCATGCAGGTCGGGGTGATCGGCCTGATCAAGGCGGTGGACGGCTACGACCCGGATCGCGGGGTGGAGTTCGTCAGCTACGCGCTGCCCACCATCTCCGGCGAGATCAAACGTTTCTTCCGCGACACCTCCTGGAGCGTCCGGATCCCCCGGCCGCTGAAGGAGCTCAGCCTGGACGTCACCCGCAGCGCCGACGAGCTGGAACAGGACCTCGGGCGCGCGCCCACCGACCGGGAGATCGCCGAGCACCTGTCCGTGGACGTCCACGAGGTGGACGCCGCCATCGACGCCACCCGCATGCACTCGGCCACCTCGCTGGACGCGCTGCGGGAGCGGGCCGACAGCACCGACGACTCCGGCAGCAGCCTGCTGGACCGGCTGGGGGACGACGATCCGGCGTACTCCCTGGTGGAGTTCCGCGAGTCGGTCGGTCCGCTGCTCAACTCCCTGCCCGAGCGCGAGCGCAGCATCCTGCTGATGCGGTTCTACGGGAACATGTCGCAGTCGCAGATCGGCGCGGAGGTGGGGCTGTCGCAGATGCACGTCTCCCGCCTGCTCTCCTCGACCCTCCGCGAGCTGCGCCGGCGGCTGGAGTCCGGCGCCGCCACGGGCCCGGCGTGACCCGGCCGGCCCCGCCCGGCGGCCACGCCGGCCGGGCGGGCGGGGCGCCGGGCGCCCCCGGGCCCGTCGCCGGTCAGGAGGTGGCGGCGTCCGCGGAGGCGGCGTCGGCCGGGGTGACCGCGTCGAGGTCCAGGTCCACCACCACCGGCGCGTGGTCCGAGGCGCCCTTGCCCTTGCGCGCCTCCCGGTCCACGTAGGCGTCCCGCACCGCCGAGCGGAACGGCGCGTTGCCGTAGACCAGGTCGATGCGCATCCCGTTGTTCTTGGGGAAGGCCAGCTGCCGGTAGTCCCAGTAGGTGTAGGGACGGTCGTACTTCAGCGGGCGCGGGACCACGTCGTCCAGGCCGGCGGCCCGCAGCCCGGCCAGTGCCTCCCGCTCGGCCGGCGTGACGTGGGTGGCGCCCTCGAAGACGGCGCGGTCCCAGACGTCCTCGTCGGTGGGCGCCACGTTGAAGTCCCCGAGGACGGCGTACGGCGTGCCGCCCGCGGCGTCCTTGACCGCGGCCTGCCGCAGCGCCTCCAGCCAGCGCAGCTTGTAGGAGTAGTGGGGGTGGCCGACCTCCCGGCCGTTGGGCACGTACACCGACCACAGGCGCAGCGGCCCGCAGGTGGCGCCGACGGCCCGGGCCTCGATCACGTCCTCCGGGTAGCCGGGCTCTCCGGGCAGGCCGCACTCGACGTCGCTCAGCCCGATCCGGGACAGCAGCGCCACCCCGTTCCACCGGCCGTTGCAGTGCGTGGCGGCCTCGTAGCCGGCCTGCCGCAGCTCCTCGGCCGGGAAGCCGTCCTGGGCGCACTTGAGCTCCTGGAGGCAGACCACGTCCGGCTGGGCGCTGGCCAGCCAGCCGAGCAGGCGTGGCAGGCGCGCGCCGACCGAGTTGACGTTCCAGGTGGCGACTCGCAGCGTCATCGTGCCTTCCGTTCCTCCGCTGTCCCCCTCCGCCATCCCTCCGGTTCCGATGACGGCGTCCCGACCCTACCCCGGGCCACCGACAACCCCGGAGAGCCCGGCCCGGCCCGCGGGCGCCGCCGCCTCCCCCTCCCGCCGGCCCCGGCGCGCGGGCACCGCGCACGCCGCCCGGCCGGTGCTCCCACGGCCCCCGGGCGGGGTCCCGGGCGAGTACCGCACGGCCGTGCGAGCCGGATAGCATTCCCGCGACACGTCAGCGTCGACCGGCCGCGCCGTCGACGGGAGCCGCAGGAAGCGAAGGACCTTGGTCTACCACGTTCTCAAGTACCTCCTGTTCGCCCCCGTCCTGCGGCTACTGTTCCGTCTCCGAGTCTCCGGGCGCGAGCACATCCCCGCGCGCGGCCCCGCGATCCTGGCCGGCAACCACCTGTCCTTCCTCGACCACTTCCTCATGCCGGTGACCGTGCGCCGCCGGGTCACCTTCCTGGCCAAGGCCGAGTACTTCACCGGGCGGGGCGTCCGCGGGCGGCTGACCGCGGCGTTCTTCCGCGGGGTCGGGCAGATCCCGGTGGACCGCAGCGGAGGGGCGGCGGCCGCCGCGGCGCTGGCGGCCGGCACCGGCGTGCTGGAGGCGGGCGACCTGCTGGGGATCTACCCCGAGGGCACCCGCTCGCACGACGGGCGGCTGTACCGGGGCCGCACCGGTGTGGCGAAGCTCGCGCTGACCACCGGGGCGCCGGTCGTGCCGTGCGCCATGGTGGGCACCTTCGAGCTCCAGCCCACCGGGCAGCGCCTCCCCCGCCTCGGCCGGGTCCAGGTGCGCTTCGGCCCGCCGCTGGACTTCTCCGACCTGCGTGACCGCTCGGACGACGGCAAGGTGCTGCGCGAGGTGACCGACCGGATCATGGCCGCCATCGCGGAGCTGTCCGGCCAGGAGTACGTGGACCGCTACGCCACGGCGGCACGGGCGATCCAGGCGCGGCACGCCGCCGCCGAGCGCGACCTGGCGGCCCACTCGGGCGGAGGGCCGGGCGCCGGGGAGACCGGCGGGCGCGGCGAGGACGCCGCGGGGCGGGAGCCCGGCGGGCCGGGTGCCGGGGCGGGGCCGGACACGCCCGCGGCCTCCTGAGGCACGGCGCCGCCCGGCCGTCGGCCGTCCCGGGACCGCCGACGGCCCGCGGGCGTGCGGCCGTCGGGCACGCCGGCGGCCCACTCGGGGCCCAAAACGGCCTACAGTGGGGCGCACGTCACCTGTGTACCCCACCCACCCCGAGCCAGCCCGCTCCCGACTGACCACGGTCGTCCCACCCGCCGCCACGGCGGCGCGCGGACGCCGAGGAGGCACGATCCCCACCATGACCGGCGGAAGTACTGCGGTCGACCATCCCGACACCGTCCTCGTGAAGCTGCGCGACGCCGTGGCCAGCCACACCCTGGTGCGCATCCGCCGCGACCTGCCGGGCACCGAGACGCTGCACGGGTTCGTGCTGGCCGCCACCGAGGACAGGGTGCTGCTGGCCCGCTACCCGGAGGACGAGCTGGCCGGGTACGCCCTGCTGCGCACCCGGGACGTGGTGCGGGTCAAGCGGCTCGCCGACGCGGACTCGCCGCGCGTGGAGGCGCTGCGCGTGGCCGGACCGTGGCCGCCGCCGGCGCCGGACGTGCCGGTGCCCCTGGACGCGGACCCGGCCGAGCTGCTGGCCGCGCTGGCCGCCGGCTACGGGCGGATCGCGGTGTACCAGGAGGAGGACGACCCGGACCGGGTGGTGGTCGGCTGGCCGGAGCACTTCCGGCGGCGGTCGTTCGAGATGCGGGCCGCGACGCCGGGCCGCGAGCACTCGCGGCACCGCTACGGCGACGTCACCCGGATCGACTTCGGCTGGCCGGAGGAGTCGCCGCGGCCCTAGCCCGGCGGGGCGTCCGAGGGGGCGGGCGCGGTCCAGCCGATTGACAGTTGCACGACATCCGACCTCGCGCGATGTCTTGACGGCAGATCATACGAGCCCCAGGATGCTCAGGTGCGTGGGCGCTTCCGGCTCCGTCTTGGGAGCGCTCTCACACCCATAGCGTCGAGGCCCCGCCGATCAAACGCCTCGTCCGCCCTTCCTCCCCCACGTGCCGGAAGGACCGACCGTGACCCACCAGCCACCCCACCCGCCCTCCGGGCGGCCCCGAACCAGGCCCGGCCGCCGCCGCGCCCTCGGGGCGTTCACCATCGTCAGCCTGCTCGGCGGCGCGCTGGCCCTGCCCGCCGTCGGGTCGGCGCAGGCCGCCGACGACGCCCCGGAGCAGATCGTCAACGGCGACTTCGCCAACGGCACGGCTCCGTGGTGGTGGACGGAGAACGCCCCCGGCGCCGTCGTCGACGGCCGGCTGTGCGCCGACGTCCCCGGCGGCACCCTCAACCCCTGGGACGCCATCATCGGGCAGAACGACCTGCCGCTGATCGCCGGGGAGAGCTACGCCCTCACCTACACGGCCACCTCCACGGTGCCGGTGACCATCCGCACCAACGTCCAGATGGCCACCGAGCCGTGGACCACGGAGCTGGCCGAGGCCGACCAGATCGACGCCACCGCCGAGCCGATCTCCCACGTCTTCACGGCCGGGGCCGACCACGAGGCGGCGCAGCTGGCGTTCCAGATCGGCGGAAGCGACGAGCCGTTCACCTTCTGCCTGGACGACGTCTCGCTGCGCGGCGGCGCGGAGCCGCCGGTCTACGTGCCGGACACCGGCTCCCGGGTGCGCGTGAACCAGGTGGGCTACCTGCCCCGCGGCGTCAAGAGCGCCACCGTGGTGACCGAGGCCACCACGCCGCTGACCTGGACGCTGAAGGCGGCCGACGGCAGCGTCACGGCCACCGGCAGCACCACGCCGGGCGGGGTGGACCCCACGTCGCGGCAGAACGTGCACACCTTCGACTTCAGCTCCGTCACCACGGCCGGCGACGGCTACACCATCACGGTCGACGGCGAGACCAGCGAGCCGTTCTCCATCGGCGACGACCTGTACGCCGGGCTGCGCACCGACGCGCTCGCGTACTTCTACCACAACCGCAGCGGCATCGAGATCGACGCGGACCTGGTCGGCGAGGAGTACGCGCGGCCGGCCGGCCACATCGGCGTGGCGCCCAACCTGGGCGACACCGACGTGCCGTGCCAGCCCGGGGTGTGCGACTACCGGCTGGACGTCTCGGGCGGCTGGTACGACGCGGGCGACCACGGCAAGTACGTGGTCAACGGCGGCATCTCGGTGGCCCAGATGATGGCCACCTACGAGCGCACGCTCACCACCGAGGGCGCCGACGGCGCCCCGCTCGGCGACGGCGAGCTGCGCGTGCCCGAGCAGGGCAACGACGTGCCGGACATCCTCGACGAGGCCCGCTGGCAGCTCGACTTCCTGATGAAGATGCAGGTCCCGGCGGGCGAGCCGCTGGCCGGCATGGTGCACCACAAGATGCACGACGCCCAGTGGACCGGCCTGCCGATGCTGCCGCACCTGGACCCGCAGCAGCGTGAGCTGCACCCGCCGTCCACCGCCGCCACGCTGAACGTGGCCGCGACGGGGGCCCAGTGCGCCCGGCTGTTCGAGGAGTTCGACCAGGCCTTCGCCGACCGCTGCCTCCAGGCCGCGGAGACCGCCTGGGCGGCCGCGCGGGCCAACCCGGCGATCTACGCGGACCCGAACGACGGCGTGGGCGGCGGCGCCTACAACGACAACGACGTGCGGGACGAGTTCTACTGGGCCGCCGCGGAGCTGTTCACCACCACCGGCAAGGACGTCTACCGGCAGGCGCTGCTCTCCTCGCCGCTGCACGGCGACACCGAGGCGGTCTTCCCGCGCGGCGGCATCTCCTGGGGCGCCACCTCCGGCCTGGGGGCGCTGACCCTGGCCACCGTGCCGAACGGGCTGAGCGCCACCGAGCTCGCCAGGGTGCGCGCCATGGTCACCGAGGCCGCCGACGGCTTCGCCGAGGACTCCCGCACCCAGCTGTACGGCGTCCCCTACGCCCCGGCCAACAACCACTACGTCTGGGGCTCCAACAGCCAGGTCCTGAACAACATGGTGGTGCTCGCCGTCGCGCACGACCTGACCGGCGAGACCCGCTACCGGGACGCGGTGCTGCGCGGCACGGACTACCTGCTGGGCCGCAACCCGCTGAACCAGTCCTACGTGACCGGCTACGGCGAGCGCGACTCCAAGAACCAGCACCACCGCTTCTGGGCGAACCAGCTCGACCCGGACCTGCCGAACCCGGCCCCCGGCTCGGTGGCGGGCGGGCCCAACGTCGAGATCCAGGACCCGGTGGCCCAGGAGAACCTGCAGGGCTGCGCGCCGGCGATGTGCTACATCGACGACATCGGCTCGTGGGCGACCAACGAGATCACCATCAACTGGAACGCGCCGCTGGCCTTCGTCGCCTCCTACCTCGACGACCTCGGTGACGGCACCGGCGAGGACGGCGGCGAGGAACCGCAGCCGGCCGCCTGCGACGTGCGCTACACCTCCCACCGCTGGAACAGCGGCTTCACCAGCTACGTGACGCTGAAGAACACCGGCACCACGCCGGTCACCGGCTGGGAACTGAAGTGGTCCTTCGCCGACAACCAGCGGATCACCAACCCGTGGAGCGCCCAGGTGACGCAGAGCGGGGCGGAGGTGACGGCGCGGCCGATGTCCTGGAACTCCACCATCGCGCCGGGGGCGTCGGTGACCTTCGGGTTCAACGGCACCTCCTCGGGCACGGTGGCCGACCCGACCGCCTTCACCATGAACGGCGGTGCCTGCACCAAGTCCTGATCCGGACCGGGATCCGGCGGCGGCGTCCGCCGCCGGATCCCCCTCGACCATCACCGTGGGGTGCGGCGTTCTCGGGGACGGAACCGCCGCACCGGTGGGAAGGCCGTCGGCCGCCGCCCTGTACCAGGGCCGGCGGCCGGCGGTCTTCTCGTTGTCCGGTACACGCCCACGCAACGGGACACGCCCGCGAGACGACGGCGGAGCAGGCGTTGACACCGGGAACGGCGCGGCAGAGACTCGAGAAGCCCGCGAAGCGTGAATAAAAGTTCACCAGGCGAACAGCAGTTCCCCTGCCGCTTCCGCCCCCCGTTCCGTCCCCATGCACGGGAGAAACCCGCCATGCCCCTCACCCGTGGCCTGCTCATCGACGGCCGGGAGGTCCCCGCCTCCTCCGGCCGCACCACCGCCGACACCGACCCGTGGACCGGCCG
This sequence comes from Allostreptomyces psammosilenae, assembly GCF_013407765.1. Classification (GTDB taxonomy): domain Bacteria; phylum Actinomycetota; class Actinomycetes; order Streptomycetales; family Streptomycetaceae; genus Allostreptomyces; species Allostreptomyces psammosilenae. Next base: position 1,769,018 of record NZ_JACBZD010000001.1, on the reverse strand, counting down.
ACCGTACGCGCACGTCGCCGCCGGGACCCCGCAGGACGTCACCCGCGCCGTGGACGCCGCCGCGGCCGCCTTCCCGGCGTGGGCCGCGACACCGCCGGGAAGGCGGCGGGAGATCTTCCTGCGGGCCGCGGAGATCATGGCCGGGCGGGCCGACGAGGCGGCGGAACTCATCGCCGGCGAGGTGGGCGGCGTCCGCCCGTGGGCCGCGTTCAACGTGCGCCTGGCCGCCGACATGCTGCGGGAGGCCGCCGCCGCGATCACCCGGCCCACCGGGCGGCTGCTGGCCACCGACGCGCCCGGCGCCTACTCCACGCAGGTCAGGGTGCCGGTCGGGGTCGTCGCCGCCCTCGCCCCGTGGAACGCCCCGGCGATCCTGGGCACCCGCGCCGTCGCCCTGCCGCTGGCGGTCGGCAACACCGTGGTGCTCAAGCCCAGCGAGGACGCGCCGATCGCCTGCGGGCTGTTCGTCGCCGACGTCCTGCACGAGGCCGGGCTGCCGCCCGGCGTGCTCAACGTGGTCACCAACGACCGCGCCGACGCCGCCGAGGTGGTCTCCGCCCTGATCGCCGACCCCCGGGTGCGGACCGTCAACTTCACCGGCTCCACCGAGGTCGGCCGCGCCATCGGCGTCCAGGCGGCCCGGCACCTCAAGCCGGCCGTGCTGGAGCTCGGCGGCAAGAACCCGCTGCTGGTGCTCGCCGACGCCGACGTGGAGTACGCGGTGGACGCCGCCACCTTCGGCTCCTTCATGAACGCCGGCCAGATCTGCATGTCCGCCGACCGGATCTTCGTGCACCGGGACCTCGCCGAGGAGTTCCTGGGGCGGTTCGCGGCGCGGGTCGACGCGCTGCCCTGCGGCGACCCCGCCGACCCGGCCACCGCCGTCGGCCCGCTGATCAACACCCGCTCCGCCGAGCGGATCCACGCCCTGGTCCGGGACGCCGTCGGGGCCGGCGCCCGGCTGCTGGCCGGCAGCGGGGAGATCGAGGGCCCGGGCACGCTGATCAGGCCCGTGGTGCTGACCGACGTCACCGAGGAGATGGAGATCCACTCCGCCGAGATCTTCGGCCCGGCGACGGTGGTCCGGGTGTTCGACTCCACCGACGAGGCGGTCGAACTGGCCAACGACACCCCCTACGGCCTGACCGCCGGCGTGCTCACCGAGAACCTGGCGACCGGCCTGGACGTCGCCCGCCGCCTGAACACCGGCATCGTCCACGTCAACGACCAGACCGTGGGCGACGAGCCGACGGCCCCGTTCGGCGGCGTGAAGGACTCCGGCTACGGCCGCTTCGGCGGCCAGGCCGGTGTGGAGGCGTTCACCACCACCCGGTGGATCACCCTCCAGGCCCACGGCCACGCCCACTACCCGATCTGAGCCACGGCGACGAAGTTGTCCACAGGCCGCGAGAGGGGGCCTGCGCAGCGCAACCAACCCGTGGGATCCTGAAACAGGGGGTCCCCCCAGACCACACGCATGAGTGCGGCCACAGCGCTGGCATGTCCCTGTCGATTGCCCGAGGTCATCCACAGGCGGCGCGAAGGGGGCAGCGCTGGGTGACCGCGCTGTGGCACCCTGAGATCAGGGGGTTCCCCCGTGACGATGGTTGCTCTGCACAACCACGGGTGGCATGTGCCTGGCAGGACCGGACGGGGGCCTCTGCGGGACGGGCCCTGGCGAGGAGTGCCCCACCGCGAGACAGGAGCCCCGGCGAGACGGGGCTGACTCGCCGGCGCTCGGATCCACCCTCCCGACTGTCATCCCCTCGTCCTGGCGGCCCCCGCCTCCAGCAGCCGGCGCAGGGCCAGGGCGTCGGGGGCGGCGGCGCAGACCAGGGCCGCGGGGCCCACCAGGGGCAGGACGGCGGCGTCGCCCGGGTGCCCGGTCGGGCGGGCGCCCCGGTTGGAGGCGCCCCGGCGGGCGGCGGTGGCCCCGAGCACGTGCGGCCCGGGCGGCCCCGACTCCGCCCACGCCGGATCCACCACCAGCAGCTGGCCGACCGCGCGGTGGGTGTGCAGCACCGCCGGGCCATCCCAGCCGGGCGCGCCCGGGCCGGACTGCTGCTCCTGGTCGAGCAGCGGGCGGCCGTCGCGGCGCACCGTCAGCCGGGTGTCGAGTCGGCCGGGCCGCTCCCCGTAGCGGCCGAGGACCTGCTCCTCGCGGTACCACAGCCGCGCCGAGCCGGCGAGGTCGATCCGGGTGCGCATGCGCAGCCGGCTGCCGGCGGCCGCGATCAGCGGCTCGGGGGACCAGTGCAGCTCGGCCCCCTCCCCCACCGACACCTCGACGTCGTACTCCGCCACGCTGTCCGGGACGCCCCCGGGCAGGGCGAGGGTGGCGGCGGCGCTGGTGACCCGCAGCCGCGCGCCGGCCTCGACCCGCACCTCGATCCGCAGCCGGTCCCCGCCGAGCGGGGCGCTCATCGCGCCGACGATCGTCACCTGGGCGAGCTCCGCGTCGTCCGGGCCGGCGGCGCGGGTGCGGCGGGGCGCGAACGGGCCGCCGCCGACCAGGACGGGCAGCGCCGTGCCGCCCCGGCCGTCGGGTGCGGCGAGGATCCGGGCGGTCGCCCGCACGGCGCCGCGGGTGGCACCGCGGGCGCCGTGCACCCGGGGCGCGCCGCGCCGGACGGCGGCCGCACCGGGCGGGGTCCCGGGCCGGGGCTCGACCGGGGCGGCCACCTCCAGCGGCGTCATGTGCCCACGGCGGCCGGCCGCGGCCGGTCGGTGCCGGCCGTCCACTCGGCGAGGCGTTCGCGCACCCAGGCGGCGATCGGCGCCACGCCGTCCGGGGCGGCCAGCGAGCAGAACAGCGTGGGCAGGTCGCCGCGCTGCGCCGCCGCGTCGCGCGCCATCACCCCGAGGTCGGCCCCGACCAGCGGCGCCAGGTCGGTCTTGTTGATCACCAGCAGATCGGAGGTGGAGACGCCGGGGCCGCCCTTGCGCGGGATCTTGTCACCGCCGGAGACGTCGATGACGAAGATCTGGAAGTCCACCAGGCCCTGGCTGAAGGTCGCGGTGAGGTTGTCGCCGCCCGACTCGACGAGCACCAGGTCCAGCGGGGTCGTCTCGGCGAACCCCTCCTCCAGGTCCTCGATGGCCTCCAGGTTCGCCGAGATGTCGTCGCGGATCGCGGTGTGCGGGCAGCAGCCGGTCTCCACGGCGGTGATCCGCTCCGGCGGCAGCACGGCGTTGCGCAGCAGGAACTGCGCGTCCTCGGTGGTGTAGATGTCGTTGGTGACCACGGCGAGGGAGAGCTCGTCGCGCAGCACCCGGCACAGCGCCGCGACGGTGGCGGTCTTGCCGGAGCCGACCGGGCCGCCGAGGCCGACGCGGAGGGCGCGGCGGCGGCCGTCCGGTCGTGTGGTGGCGGCGGGGCCGGTGTGCCGGTGGGGGTAGTCGGCGAAGTCGTCACGATGCAAAGAGACGCACCTCCCAGGTGGCGTGGTCCTCGGCCAGCAGGTCGAGGAGGGGGGCGGAGTGGGCGGGCAGCACGTCCGGTCCGTGGACGCGGGCCCGGTGGGCCGCCTCGGCGGCGCGGGCGGCGACGGCGTCGACCTGGCCGGCGAGCCGGGCCTGTACCGCGGAGACGGCGATCGGGTCCAGGCCGAGCAGGCGCACGGCCGCCGTCGCGGATCCGGTGACGGTGTCGTGGGCGGCGGCGAGCGCGGCGTGGTGCGGGTCCAGGCCGGCGGCCCGGGCGGTGGTGCCCAGGACGACGCTCTGGTGGGGGCCGCGTGGCCAGGCGGCGGCGAGCTGGTCGAGCGCCGGGTGCGGCCAGGCGGCGCGGGCCGCGCGCAGGAGCTGGCGCCCGAGGCGCCGGGAGACGGCGCGGGCGGTGGGCGCGGGGGTGCGGGCGTCGGCGGCGGCGTCGAGCTCCCGGGGGTCGACCTCGGCGCAGGCGGCCGCGGCCAGCGCCGCGGTGGTCAGGCCGGTGGTGGTCAGGCGGCCCAGCAGGAAGGCGTGCAGGCTGCCGGTGTCGGTGACCCGGCCGGTGGCGACGGCCGCCTCCACTCCGCCGGAGTGCGCGTGCGCGCCGGAGGGGAGGCGGCCGTCGGTGAGCAGCAGCAGGGCGCCGAGGGCGGCGGTGGCCGCCGGGCCGGCCGCGGTGGTCGGCCCGGCGGCCGGCCCGGCTTCGGGGCTGGTGGGTTCGGTGCTCATCACGGGTGGGTGGGGGTGCCGGGGCTCAGAAGAGGAAGTAGCGCTGGGCCATGGGCAGCTCCCGCGCCGGTTCGGGTTCGACCGGGTCGCCGTCGATGCGCACGGTGAAGGTGTCCGGGTCCACCTCCACGTGCGGCCGGGCGTCGTTGAGCCGCATGTCGTCCTTGGTGACGCCCCGGGTGGAGGCGGTCGCGGTGAACGGCTTGTGCAGGTGCAGCCGCTCGGGCAGGGAGTCCTCGATGGCCAGCGGGGAGACGAAGTTGAGCGAGCCGGTGGAGGCGGCGCGGCCGGTGGCTCCGAACATGCCGCGGGGCAGCACCGGCTGGGGGGTGGGGATGGAGGCGTTGGCGTCGCCCATCTGGGCCCAGGCGATGGTTCCGCCCTTGATGACGAGGTCGGGCTTGACGCCGAAGAAGGCGGGGGTCCACAGCACCAGGTCGGCGAGCTTGCCGGTCTCCACCGAGCCGATCTCGGTGTGCAGGCCCTGGGCGATCGCCGGGTTGATCGTGTACTTGGCGACGTAGCGGCGGGCGCGCAGGTTGTCGGCGGGGCCGTCGCCGGCGAGGGGTCCGCGGCGGCGCTTCATCACGTGGGCGGTCTGCCAGGTGCGCAGGATGACCTCGCCGATGCGGCCCATGGCCTGGGAGTCGGAGCTGATGATGGAGATCGCCCCGAGGTCGTGCAGCACGTCCTCGGCCGCGATGGTGGTGGGGCGGATCCGCGACTCGGCGAACGCCAGGTCCTCGGGGACGGCGGGGTTGAGGTGGTGGCAGACCATCAGCATGTCGAGGTGCTCGTCGACGGTGTTGACGGTGTGCGGGCGGGTGGGGTTGGTGGAGGACGGAAGCACGTTGGGCTGCGCGACGACCTCGATGATGTCGGGCGCGTGCCCGCCGCCGGCCCCCTCGGTGTGGTACGTGTGGATGGTGCGCCCGGCGATGGCCGCGAGGGTGTCCTCGACGAATCCGGCCTCGTTGAGGGTGTCGGTGTGGATGGCGAGCTGGGCGCCGGTGTCCTCGCAGACCCGCAGGCAGGCGTCGATGACGGCGGGGGTGGCGCCCCAGTCCTCGTGGATCTTGAAGCCGGCGGCCCCGCCGCGCAGCTGGGCGAGGAGCGCGGCCTCGCTGACGGTGTTGCCCTTGGCGAGCAGGCCGATGTTGACCGGGGTGGAGTCCAGCGCCTCCAGCATCCGGGCGAGGTGCCAGGAGCCGGGGGTGACGGTGGTGGCCTTGGAGCCCTCGGCCGGGCCGGTGCCGCCGCCGACCATGGTGGTGACGCCGGCGGAGAGCGCCTCGTCGGCGAGGGTGGGGGTGATGAAGTGGACGTGGGCGTCGATGGCGCCGGCGGTGAGGATCCGGCCGTTGCCGGCGATGATCTCCGTCTCCGGGCCGATGACCAGGGAGGGGCGGACGCCGTCCATGGTGTCGGGGTTGCCGGCCTTGCCGATGCCGCAGATGCGCCCGTCGCGGATGCCGACGTCCGCCTTGACGATCCCCCAGTGGTCGAGGATGACGGCGCCGGTGATGACCGTGTCGGGGGCGCCCTCGGCGCGGGTGGTGCGGGCCTGTCCCATGGACTCGCGGATCACCTTGCCGCCGCCGAAGACGGCCTCGTCACCGCCGCTCGGGCCGTTGCCGCCGGAGAGGTCCTGTTCGATCTCGACGAACAGGTCGGTGTCGGCGAGGCGGATGCGGTCGCCGGCGGTGGGGCCGAAGAGGTCGGCGTAGGTGGGGCGGGCGATCTCACGCATCGAGGGCTCCTCGGGTCTGGCCGCGCAGGCCGGCGACGACGCGGCGTCCGCCGATCGGGACGAGGTGCACCTCGGTCGGGATGCCGGGTTCGAAGCGCACGGCGGTGCCGGCGGGGACGTCCAGGCGCAGGCCGTGGGCGGCGGCGCGGTCGAACTCCAGGCCGGGGTTGGCCTCGGCGAAGTGGTAGTGGGATCCGACCTGGACGGGGCGGTCGGCGGTGTTGACCACGGTGAGCGTGGTGACGGGCCGGCCGGCGTTGACCCGGATCGGCCCGTCGCCGAAGACGATCTGCCCGGGGACCATCCGGTCCGCCGGTCGCGGCTGGGGGGTGTCGCTCATCGCTGCCGGCTCCTCGTCAGGTCGGTGGCGTCGTGGGGTGGGTCCGGGGCGGGGGCGGGGTGCCGTGCGGTCACACGATCGGGTCGTGCACGGTGACCAGCTTGGTGCCGTCCGGGAAGGTCGCCTCGACCTGCACGTCGTGGATCATCTCGGGGATGCCCTCCATGACGTCGTCGCGGGTGAGCACCTGGCGCCCCTTCTCCATGAGTTCGGCGACGCTGAGCCCGTCGCGCGCGCCCTCGAGCACGAAGGAGGTGATCAGGGCGACCGCCTCGGGATGGTTGAGCTTGAGGCCGCGCTCCTTGCGGCGCCTGGCCACGTCCGCTGCCACGTGGATGAGCAGGCGTTCCTGCTCGTGCGGGGTCAGTCGCATGCTCACACCTCGAAGGTCGCGCCGCGCCCTCGCCGGTGGTCGGAACCGACGACGGGACCGGTCAAGATCGGTCTCCGTACGCTATCCACGGAACGTAAGGAGCACATTTCTTGTCAGTCAAGCGGCCGTAAACCACCAGGTAGCCGCCGTGCGCCCCGGCTGACCCGGGGCCGCCGGGCCACCACCACCGGACGGTCAGTCGCCCGGCTCGGCCCGGCGCCGGTGCCGGTGCTGGTGCCCGCACCTCGACCAGCGGTCCCATGGCGTTGGAGCCGACCCCGTAGCGGGCGGGCCCGATGTGGGTGTGCTCGCCAGGGTGGATCGAGGAGGTGATGGCGACGCCCCCGCTGCCGACTACCCATCGGTAACCATCCGTGGTGGGGAGCGCACGGCGCACGCGGGGGCGCGCGGTAGCGTGGGGCGATGACGACCGAACGTGGAACCGCCGCCCCGCACGCCGGGGGCACCCCCACCGGGGCGACCGCCTCGGGGGCCCGACCCGACCTGCTGGAGCACGACGCCTGGCTCGCCACGCTGCCGACCTTCCACGCGGCCGCCGCGGCGCTGATCACCGACCCGCTGGGGCGGGTGCTCGTGGTCAAGCCGAACTACCGGCCGGGCTGGAACCTGCCGGGCGGGGTGATGGAGGGCGACGAACCACCCCACGCGTGCTGCCGCCGGGAGGTGGCCGAGGAGGTGGGCCTGGACGTCACACCGGGTCGGCTGCTGGTCGTGGACTGGGTGACGCCGCGTCCGGGCGCCCGGGGCTGGTTCGGCTACGTCTTCGACTGCGGGACGCTGGCGGACCCGTCGGCCATCCGCCTGCAGGAGGAGGAGCTCGACGCCTACGCGTTCAAGCCGGTGGAGGAGGCCGTGGAACTGCTGCCGGAGTACAAGGCGGCGCGGCTGCGGGCGGCGGTCGAGGCCGCCGCGCGGGGGACGACGGCCTACCTGCACGGCGGTACGCCGGTCGCGGCGTCGTCCTGACCCCGGCGGCGCCGGTCGCGGTGCTCAGCCCGGTCGCGGCTCAGCCCGGTCGCGGCTCAGCCGGTCGCCCGCACCGGGGTGGCGGCGAGCCGCCGGGTGTGCCGGGTGAGGGCGAGCAGCCGGCCGTGCTCGCTCCACAGCTGACCCTCCTCCAGCGCCCAGCCGCCGCCGGCGTGCACGGTGCGCAGCCGGGCCAGGGCCCAGCCCGCGGCGAGCTGACGCCCGCCGGCCGGCCAGGCGTCGGTGTAGTGGAGGGTCAGCTCGCGGCTGTCCACCGAGCGGGGGACGTCCACGCTGCGGTACAACGCCGGCGGCAGGGCGTCGGCCAGCACCGCGGCGGCCGGCGGGTCGAGCGGCCGCCCGTCCCGGAACCGCACCCACGCCTGGAGCCAGCCGTGCCGTCCGGACGCGCCGGGGCCGCCCGACCCGGCGGGCCCACCGGTCCCGCCGGACCTTCCGAGCGCCGCGCCGTCGGGGACGGTGCCGGGGGGCGCCTCGGCGGGGCGGAACTCCACCAGCGCCGCCATCGGCACGCCCTCGGTGGACAGCACCGCCTCGGGGCAGCGGGCCGGCTCCACCACCCGCGGGGCGGTGGGGCCGAGGAGCCGCGGGCCGGAGTACTTGGCGCCCAGGACCGCCGTGGCCAGCAGCACCGGCTGCCCGCCCTGGAGCCCGCGCAGGGTGACCGTGCGGGAGTCGTCCTCGGCCCGCCCGGCGGTGGCGGTGACCTCCATCGCGCCGGGCTCGGGATGGGCGGGCACGCACAGTGACAGGCTGCGCGGCACATGCCCGGCGCCCGTCGTGGCCGCGACCTTCGCGGCGGCGATCCGCAGGGCCACGGCGGCCAGGTGACCGAGGTGGGCCTGGTTCCAGGCCCACCAGTCCGGCTCCAGCACCACCAGCCGGGCCGGCTGCGCGACCACCCGGCTCACGCCGGCTCTCCCACGCCGCCCTCGCGCCGCTCGTCCATTCCACGCCCCTCCTCGGCCGCCACGCCGTTCCACGCTGTTCCACCGCCCGGACCCCGCCGCTGGGGCGAGCCGCCCCGGACCTGCCGCCCGGGTGACCGCTCGGACCCCACAGCACGGCCCCACAGCACGGCCCCGCCGCACGGGCCCGCTGCCCGGGTGACCGCACGGACGCGCCGCACGGGTGAGCCGCCGCCTCGCTCACCCGTCGATCCGCCGGGCGGACGGCCCGGCCCCACCGGCCCGGCGTGGAAGACGACCGTAGACGCATCCCACCGAGCGGCCACCGGCGACGCGCCGCTGACCCCCACAACCCGTCCGGCCCGCGTGCCGGATCCGGGTGCCACCAGCCGATCGGCCGGCCCGGCCCGTCAACCGACCGGACCGCCGTCGCCCTTCCGGCCGCCCAACCCGCGGCGCGCCCCGGGGATCTCCCTCCGGCTCAACGAGCAAGGCACCAACCACCCGCGGACTCACCGCGGCCTGTTCCTCCCCGCCCCTGTCCTCCCCTTGTCCTCCCCGCCCCTGTCCTCGCTGCCCGCAGCACCACACACCCGAGGCACCGCACACCCGCCGCCCCCACCCTCCCCCCGAACCCCCCATAGGGGGGATTTGAGGTCCCCTTTCTCAGGATCCCACGGGGAGAAGACCGACCGCAGTGGTGAATCGTGCGGCTGTGGATAACTCGGGGCCTCTGGGGCGTGTGAGGGCTGTGCATATCTGTACAGCATGTGAGGTTTACGCGTAGCTCTGAAAAACATGAGGCTTTGACATCCCTCTGAGGTGCGTGAGTTCTTACATACCTCTGGCGCACATGAGGTTCAGAGATATTGCTGAGGTGTATGAGGTTTCCGTATACCTCTGAGGCTTGCGGGAGCCGCGGATCCGCGCACCACCGGGAACGCCCCCCACGGGCGCCGGGCTCAGCCATCCGCCCCCTCCTCCGCGGCCGGCCGCGAGCGCGGGCCGGCGTCGGCGGGCCGCCCGGAGCGGACGGCGCCCGCGCCGGCGACCACCACCAGGGCGATGGCCAACGACTGCCAGGCGCCGAGGGCCTGGTCGAGCACCAGCCATCCGGCCAGCGCCGCCACGGCCGGCTCCAGGCTCATCAGCACGCCGAACGTGCCCGGGGAGAGCCGGCGCAGCGCCATCAGCTCCAGGGTGTAGGGCAGCACCGAGGACAGCAGGGCCACGCCGGCGCCCAGCAGCAGCACCCGGGTGTCCAGCAACGCCGCCCCGGCGTCCACGACCCCGAACGGCAGCACGGCCACGGCGCCGATCGCCATCGCCAGGGCCAGGCCGTCCGCCCGGGGGAACCGCGCCCCGGCGCGGGCCGCCAACAGGATGTAGGCCGCCCAGCAGGCGCCGGCGAGCAGGGCGAAGCCCACGCCCAGCGGATCGAGGGAGCCGGCGTCGCCGGCGGTGCCGGCCTCGCCCAGCAGCAGCACCCCCGTTCCGGCCAGCGCGACCCACACCAGGTCGACCAGCCGGCGGGAGCCCACCACGGCCAGCCCCAGCGGCCCCAGGAACTCCAGGGTCACCGCGACGCCCAGCGGCACGCGGTCGATGGCCTGGTAGAAGGACGCGTTCATCGCGGCCAGCGCCAGGCCGAAGGAGATCACCACCGCCCAGTCCCGCCGGCCGTACCCCCGCACGGCGGGGCGGGCCACGGCGAGCAGCACCACGGCCGCGACGCCGAGGCGCAGCGTCACCACGCCGAGCGGGCCGGCCATCGGGAACAGCGAGGCCGCCAGGGCCGCCCCGAACTGCAGGGAGAGCGCCCCGGCCAACACCAGGGCCACCGCACCACCCCGGCCACCGGGCGCGGAACGGGACGGCAGCCCTCGGGGGCGGGTGGGCCGGGTCGGCCGGGTCCGGTGGTTCGGCTGGTGCGGCCGATTCGGCTGGTGCGGGGTGTGTGGATCGTCAGGCACGAGACCGCACGCTACGTCCCCACCCCGCGACGGCCCAACGCGCCCATGCCGGACTGCGCGCTCCCCCGGCGCGTGATTCGATGGACGGAGGCGACCAGCCGGCCACGGGGGACGGGCGGCGCCGGGCCGTCCGCCGTGTCGCCTTCCGACCGCGCAGCAACGACGGGACGAAGCCATGGCCCCGAGCATCGCCAAAGCAGCCTCGGTATCCCTCGCCGTCGCCGCACTCACCGGGCTGGTCAGGCGCAGCTCCGGCAACCGGGAGTGCGTGAGATGGGCGAAGAAGGACTACTGCCAGGACGTCGGCTACGAGGACTGCTTCAAGGCCTACACGAACTGCAAGCAGGAGCAGAAGTGATCAACGACAGGGCGGTCACCGTGGCGCTCTGTCTGGCGGCGTTGGCCGCCGGCGGGCTCGCCGTCCGGAGTGTCAGGAGCGCCGGCCGCGAGGACTGCGTGACCTGTGGCGAGAAGACCTACTGCTACTACGAGCCGGAATAGCCGACGCTCATGAACAAGACCAGGGCGGTCACCGCGGCCCTCTCGATGGCCGCGGCCCTCGCCGGACTGACCAACCGGAGCAGCGGCGAGGACGACTACTACGTGATCTGTGACGGGAAGAAGTACCTCCGGGACAGGGGGTTCTGGGGAGCGCGGTTCTGCGTGGAGAAGTGCACGAACGATCCGAAGAACGCGGGCAAGAAATGCGACTGCGCGGGCGGCGGGCCGTTCCGGCCGACGTTCCGGCGGAGCCGGTCGTGACACCGGGTGGTCGTCGGCGAGGTCGTCGTCCCGTCACCGGCGCGGGTGATCTCCTCGCGCTGCTCACCGCCAGGCTCGGCATCCGTCCGAAACGTTCCTGCGGCTGTGCCCGGCGCCGACGCCGGCTCAACCGCGCGGTGCCGTTCGGCCGTCGTCCACGGTTCGGCGCGCGCCGCTGACGGCGCCCGGCGCCGCCTCCAGCCCACGCCCGTGGGGCGCTACCCTACGAGCCCTCCTCCACCCACTCCGGCAGTGGTTCGCGCCGGGCCAGCCACTCGGGCGGGACGGCGTCGAGCCCGGTGCGCGCCGCGACGACGCCGCCGGCGATGGCGCAGGTGGTGTCGACGTCCCCCAGCCCTTCGGCGGTCGCCCACAGCGCCTCCACCAGGTCGTCGAGGTGGCGTGCGGCGCACCACAGGGCGAACGGCACGGTGTCGTCGGCCCGGATCCGTGCTCCGCTGCCGAGTACGTGGGCCGCCCCCTGCGGGGTGGTCTCCGGTGGCAGCGCGGCGGCGCGGAGCAGGCCGGCGCGCACCCCGCCGCCCGGGGTCCGCTCGGCCACCTGGCGCAGCAGCGCGTCGGGGCGCGGGGTGGGCTGGTCCCGTCGGGCGGCGAGGGCCGCCGCGAGCGCCACGGCGACCGCGCCGGCGACGCCGTCCGGGTGGGCGTGGGTCACCTCCGCCGACCGCGCCGCCTGCTCGGCGACGCGCTCCAGGTCGGCGCGGAACCAGGCCCCGAGCGGCGCCACCCGCATCGCGGCGCCGTTGCCCAGGCTGCCCTGACCGCCGAACAGGCCGCGTGCCGCCTCCCGCCAGGCCGACGGTTCCTCGGCCAGCCGCGGCAGCAGGTCGTGCATGCCGCTGCCGTACCCCCGCGCGGGGTCGGCGGTGAAGAGCCGGCCGAAGGTGCGGGCCAGGTCGGTCTGGTCGATCTCGCCGTGGGTGTCGAGCACCCGCCAGACGCCGAGCGCCAACGCGGTGTCGTCGGTCCAGGGCCAGTGGTCGTCCCCGGGGAGTCGGCGGGCCCGGATGTCGGTCACCCGCGGGCGGCCGTGGCGGAACAGCGGGAACCAGCGTTCGCCGAAGGCGTCGCCGAGCGCGAGCCCGTGGATGCTGTCGCGGGCGGCGCTGCGGTCGGCGGCGCGGTCGGGGCTGGTCATGGGTTCATGCTGCCAGCCGGCCGGTCCTCCCCGCATCCGCGTTCGGGGGAGCCGTCCGGCGGGTGGGTGCGCGGGCCGCGGGAACGCCGAAGGGGGACGGGGCCGGGGGCGCCAGTGCCCCCGGCCCCGTCCCGGTCACCGTCAGCCGGTGAAGTTGACGTCGCTGCAGAAGTAGTACGACTGGTCGAGGTGGCTGGCCTGCCACACCGTGTAGACGATGTGGTGCCCGGTGCGGCCGGGGGCGTTCACCGTGACGGGGGTCGTGGTGCCGGTCGGGATCCGGCCCGTCTGGCTGACCAGCTCCAGGTCGCTCCACCGCAGTCGCTGGGTGGTCGGGTCGAAGCCCTGCTTGGTGACGTAGACGCGGATGTAGTCGGCGCCGTGCGACGACTGGTCCAGCAGGTTGAGCGTGAACCGGTTGGGCTTGTTCACGGTCTTCCAGGCGCCGGGCACGTCCAGGGCGGCGTAGCGGCCGTTCTGGGTCAGGCCGCCGCTGCACAGCTGCCCGTCCGGGACGGCGGCCTGGTGGTTGCCGCCGACACCGTCGCGCAGCAGGCCGTTCCAGTTCCACATCGCGGAGGGGTCGGACCGCCACGCCTGGTAGCACATCGGGTCCTGGGTGGCCATCTCCGGCGCCTGCCAGTTCTGGGCCCACCGCTGGTAGCAGCCGTAGTGGCGAGCGGGCGGGTCGCTGACGGAGCCGTGCGCGGAGGCGCTGCCGGTGGCGACGGTCATCAGCAGTGCCAGGGAGGCCCCCAGCACCGCTAACACGCGCCGAACAGTGGTCTTGCCGATGGAGACCATGGAGTACCGCCACATCTGGGTTGGTCGGAGGACACTGGCGGGGCGCGATTGCCGCCAGCGTTGTCGGAGTACTGACAACAACGCGCCCGTGAGAGCGCTCCCATAATGCTGTGAGAGCGCTCCCATGCCCGAGGGTAACGAAGGCCCCGTCGGCTGTGAACCCCTCGGGAAGCCGCCTCGGATGGATCTTCCGCGCGGGTGATCAGCGGTTTTCGCGGTCGGCCCGGTACCGGCGGACGCCCGGCCCGGGGGTCGTGTAGTGGTACATCTCGGCGTCCGCGCCGATACGCACCATGCCGGCCTTCTCCAGCACCCGCTGGGACGCCGCGTTCGCGTGCTCGGTGATCGCCACCACCCGGCGGACGGCCGGTAACGCCAGCACGGCGGTGAGCAGCGCGACCAGCGCCTCGGTGGCGAGTCCGCGGCCCTCCGCCCCGGGCACCAGGCCGTAGCCGACCTCCACCGCGTCCTCCTCGGCCACCTCGAACAGGCCGATCCCGCCGATCGTCTCGCCGGTCTCCAGCAGCACCAGCTCGTACGGCAGGCGCCAGGGGGCGGCGGCGTCTGCGGGCTGCCGCAGGTAGTGGTCGGCGACGTCCTGGTCGTCGTCGCGCGGGAACCCGGCGGCCCAGCGCCGCCCGCGCGGATCGGCGGCGACGATGGCGCGCGCCACCTCGGGGGTGTAGGGGCGCAGCAGCAGTCGCGGGGTGCGCAGGGCGGACGGCCCCGGCGGAGCCGGGCGGACGGCCGGATCGGCGGAGACCACCAGCGCATCGTGCCGCACGCCGCGGTGGGCGCGGAAGGTCGCACCGCCGGTTCGGGGCGGCCGTCGCGGGGCCCGGCGGGGTCGCGGGGTGCGCGGCCGCACGCTGCGTGGGGTGCGCGGCGGCGGGGCGGAGGCCCCCGCCCGGTGCGGCCGGGCGGGGGCTGCGGTCAGGCCCGCGCGGGGCCGGGCCGGTGTCGCGGGCCGCCTCAGGCGAGCGCGGCGTCCAGCGTGATGGTGGTGCCGGCGAGCGCCTGGCTGACCGGGCAGTTCTTCTTGGCCTCCTCGGCGGCGGCCACGAAGCCGTCGTTGTCCAGGCCCTCCACGGTGGCGCGCACCGTGATGTGGATGCCGGTGATGCCCTGGCCGGGCTGGAAGGTCACCTCGGCCTTGGTGTTGATGGTCTGCGGGGGGTTGCCCGCCTTGGTCAGGCCGTTGGACAGCGCCATCGAGAAGCAGGACGAGTGGGCCGCCGCGATGAGCTCCTCGGGGCTGGTGCGCCCGTTCGGCTCCTCGGCGCGCGCCGGCCAGCTCACCTCGTAGCTGCCCAGGCCGGAGGAGTCCAGGGTCACCGTGCCCTTGCCCTCGAAGAGGGTGCCTTCCCAGTCGGTGTGCGCGGTGCGAACCGTCGCCATCTTTCGTTACTCCTTCGTGTCCTCGGATCGGCCCGGTGACGGTTCGTCCGTCGCCGGTGCCGCCCCCTACCCAACCACGCCGGTGCCGATCTCTCCATCGCGGGATCACCGTGGCTACGATCGGCGCGTTCGCCGTCGTCCTTCGAGGAGGTCCCGTGACGTCTGCCGCGGCCTGGTCCGTACCACCGCAGGGCCGTGGCCCGGAACCCCTGCTGCCGGAGACGGAGCGGGCGCTGCTGCACCGTCTGGCCGTGGAGCAGGCCCGCGCCCGGGTGCCGTCGCTGGTGGCGGGCCTGGTGCGGGACGGTCACCTGCTGTGGCACGGGGTGCGCGGCGACGTCGACGGGCTGCCGCCGGGTCCGCGCACCCAGTACCGCGTGGGTTCGCTGACCAAGACCTTCGTGGCGGTGCTGGTCATGCAGCTGCGGGACGAGGGGCTGCTGGCGCTGGACGAGCCGCTGGGCCGGCACCTGCCGGAGGCCGCGTCGCCGGGCGTGGCCGAGCTGACCGTGGCGTCGCTGCTGTCGCACACCTCCGGGCTGACCGCCGAGCCGCCCGGTCCGTGGTGGGAGCGCAGCCCGGGGACGGGGTGGCCGGAGCTGGACGCCCGGTTGGCGGGCGCGCCGCCGGTGCGGGCGCGTCAGGACGCGGCGTTCCACTACTCCAACCTGGGCTTCGCGCTGCTGGGCCGGCTGGTGGAGCGGTTGCGCGGGGCGCCGTGGGAGGAGGTGCTGCGTGAGCGGATCTGCGCGCCGCTGGGTCTGCGGGACACCACGGTGACGGCGCGGCCGCCGCACGCGCACGGCCTGGCGGTGCACCCGTGGGCGGACGTGACGCTGCCGGAGCCGGCGGACAACGACACGGCGGCGATGGCGCCCGCCGGGCAGCTGTGGTCGACGGTGCCGGACCTGGCCCGCTGGATCGCCTTCCTGGACGGTGACACCGGCGGGGTGCTGGCGCCGGCCACGCTGGCGGAGATGCGGGCGCCGGTGAGCGCGGTGGACGGCGACGGCGACGGATGGGGGCTCGGGCTTGCGCTGGCCCGGGTGGACGGGGCACGGCTGGTCGGGCACTCCGGTTCGATGCCGGGGTTCGTGGCCGGGTTGTGGCTGGACGTCGCCGAGCGGACCGGGGTGGTGTTCCTGGCGGACGCGACGAGCGGGGTGAACCGCCTCCTCGCCACCGACCTGCTGCGGATCGTGCGGGAGCGGCAGCCGCGGGTGCCGGACGTGTGGAGCCCGCTGCCGTCCGGGACGGTGCCGCCGGCGCTGCTGGAGATCACCGGTCCCTGGTACTGGGGGCCGGCGCCGCACGTGCTGCGGTTGCGGACCGGGGCGTGGGACGGGGCGGCGTGGCCGGATCCGGCGCCGGCCGGGGGCGGGTTGGTGCTGGAGCTGAGCCCGCTCGGGGCCGGCGGCCGGGAGAGCCGGTTCCGCCCGGTGGGTGGGGCGGTGGCCGGGGAGGGCGACACGGAGTGGGTCGGCCTGGACGGCTACCACGCCGGGGAGCGGCTGCGGGTGGTGCGCGCCGGGGACGGGTCGGTGACCCACCTGGAGGTGAACACCTTCGTCTACACGCGGCGCCCCTACGACCCGGCGGCGCCGCTGCCGGGCGGGGTGCGCCCGTGGCGGCTGTGAGGCGGCACGGCGTCGGGGGCGGCGCGGACCGGTTGGTTCCGGTTCCGCGCCGCCCCCGTCCGAGGCCCCGGGCGGCGTGGGTGGCCGGCGTGGGCGGGGCGCCTCGCGCGTCCTAGAAGGCCACCTGGAAGGGCCGGGTGGAGGTCAGGTCGGAGTCGTCGGGCCCGGCGGCGCGCTGGCCGTTGGGCGCGCCGTCGACGCCGGTGCCGAGCGGGCGGCGGCGCGGTTCGCCGCGGTCGGCGCCGCCGGTGGCCGGGCCGCCCGCGGGTCGGGGCGCGGGTCCGGCGGCGGGCGTCCGCTGGGGCTGGGCGCCGAGGGGGCGGCGCGGTCCGCCGGGGCGGTCGTCCCCGGGGCGGCGGGGGCCGGGGATGCCGGGCTGGCCGGTGGGCCCGGCGCTACGCGGGCCGGCGGGGGCGCCGGGCGCGGGGTGTCCCGGCGCCGCGGGGCCGTGCGGGCGCATGCCCTGTGGGGCCGGCTGCGGGGCCGCGGCCGCGCGCTGCTGGAGGCGCTCGGTGAGGGCGCGCTCGGGGTACCAGGGGGTCATCTCGACGTCGATCGGCGGGAGGTGGGGGACACCCTTCTCCGCCACCAGCGCGTCGTACACCGGGGTGGCCGACCGCTCCTCGGATCGGCTGCCCTCCGTATCGGTTGAATTGGACATGGGCCACACGCTACGACGCACCCCGGTGCCGTTGGCAAAGCAGGACGGCCGGATGTGATTCTTCCCGCACTGCCGTGCCGACCCCTTCCCACGGGCGCCGTCGGCGGTCACGGAGGGTGCGGGAGGGCCGTCCGCCGCCGGGCTGCGGCAGCAGACGATCCTTCAGTAGGGTGGCCGCCGTGAGTGGGCGTCCGTTGCACGAGATCGTCGAAGAGGGCTGGGCCAAGGCGCTGGAGCCGGTGGCCGGCCGGGTGGCCGAGATGGGGAACTTCCTGCGGGCCGAGATCGCCGCGGGGCGCGGCTATCTGCCCGCGGGGAAGGACGTGCTGCGCGCGTTCACCCAGCCGTTCGACGACGTCCGGGTGTTGATCGTCGGGCAGGATCCGTATCCGACCCCGGGTCACGCCGTTGGCCTCAGTTTCTCGGTGGCTCCCGAGGTTCGGCCGATTCCGGCCAGCCTGGTGAACATCTTCCGGGAGTACGGCAACGACCTGGCGTTGCCCCCGCCGTCGAACGGCGACCTCACCCCGTGGGCGCGTCAGGGCGTGCTGCTGCTGAACCGGGCCCTGACGACGGCGCCGCGCCGCCCGGGCGCGCACCGGGGCAAGGGGTGGGAGGAGGTCACCGAGCAGGCGATCCGGGCCCTGGCGGGCCGGGGCAAGCCGATGGTGGCGATCCTGTGGGGGCGGGACGCGCGGAACCTGCGTCCGCTGATGCCCGGTGTGCCGTGCATCGAGTCCGCGCACCCCAGCCCGATGTCGGCGGATCGCGGGTTCTTCGGCTCGCGTCCGTTCAGCCGGGCGAACCAGCTGCTCGCCGAGCAGGGGGCGCCGCCGGTGGACTGGCGTCTTCCCTGAGCCGCTCGGGGACGGCGGTGGGCGGTCCGCGCGGTGGGCGCGCCCCGCTCACCGCCGTCCGGCCGCTCAGGTGCCGGGGTCGAACAGCAGGTCGGGGCCGATCTCCGCGCAGGTCGGCGCGCCGGTGAGGGCCATGGCGCCGGCGAGTTCGGCGGTCAGCCGCCCCAGCACGTCGGCGACGCCTCCCGAGCCGCCGGTGGCCAGGCCCCACAGCACGGGCCGGCCGACGAAGACCGCGCGGGCGCCCAGGGCGAGCGCCACCAGCACGTCCTCGCCGCGGCGCAGCCCGCTGTCGACGTAGGTCTCGGCGGGGGCGCCGTCCGGCCCCCGCTCCTCGGCCAGGGCGGCGGCGACCTCCGGCAGGGCCCGGGCGGCGGGAACCGAGCGGTCCAGCTGCCGGCCGCCGTGGGTGGAGACCACCACGCCGGCGGCGCCGGCGGCCACGCAGCGCCGCGCGTCGTCGCCCCGCAGCACCCCCTTGACCAGCACCGGGAGTCCGGACAGCTCCCGGAGCCAGCCGATGGTGTCCGGACCGATGTCGGGGGCGGTGGCGGTGGCGTCCGCGGGCAGCGCGGTCAGGTCGATGCCGTGGAAGTTGGCGCGCCGGTTGGCCCGGCTCTCGTCGGCCCAGGAGGTGGGGTCGGCCACGCCTTCGCGCCGGCCCACCACCGGGAGGTCCACGGTGAGCAGCAGCGCCCCGGCGCCGGCGGCGCTCGCCCGGCGGACCAGCTCGGCGGTCAGGCCGCGGTCGCGCATGACGTAGACCTGGTACCACCAGGGGGCGCCGCCGGCGGCGATGTCGGCGAAGCGCACGCCGGTGTTGGTGGAGACGCCGACCAGCGAGCCGACGGCGGCGGCGCCCTTGGCCGTCTCCGCCTCCCCGCCGGGGTGGGCCGCCACCTGCTGGGCGGTGGGGGCGGCCAGAACGGGGGTGTCGACGGGGGTGCCGAGGACGGTGGTCGCGGTGCTGATCCGGGAGACGTCGCGGAGCACGCGCGGGCGCAGCCGCGGCCGTGCCCAGGCGGCGAGGTCCTCGCGCAGCGTGGTCTCGGTGCCCGCGCCGCAGCGGAAGTAGTCGTGGACGTAGTCGGGCAACCGCGCGGCCGCCTGCTGTTCGAGCTGCTCCAGCCATCCCATGGCACGATCATGTCGCGCCGGTGCCGGGGCGGGTCAAGGCCGCCGGCTTCCGGCGGAGGCTCCGGCGGAGCCCGGCCGGCGTTGAACTAGTGCATACTGGGCCCGTGTCAGCGAGCTACCGTTTCCGCGGCAACCGGGCGGCGGAGATCGCCGCCGACGTCGAGCGCGCCGTGGCGGACGGGGAACTGGATCCCGGGCAGTCGCTGCCGCCGCTGCGCGAGGTGGCGCGGGAGCTGGGCGTCAACCCGAACACCGTGGCGGCGGCCTACCGGCTGCTGCGGGACCGCGGGGTGGTGGAGACCGAGGGCCGGCGCGGCACCCGGGTGCGGGCGCGGCCGCGGACCACGGCGCGGGACCAGATGCGGGTCGCGGTGCCGGAGGGGGCCCGCGACCTGTCCGGCGGGAACCCGGACCCGGCGTTGCTGCCCTCCCACACCCAGGCGCTGGCCGCCGCCGCCCGCCGGTACGCGGAACGGCCGGTGCTGTACGGCGCCGGGCAGGAGAGCCCGCTGCTGACCGAGGTGGCGCGGGCCCGCTTCCGGGCCGAGGGCGTCGCCGCCGACCATCTGGCCGTGACCTCGGGCGCGCTGAACGCCGTCGAGCTGCTGCTGTCCGCCTGGACCCGCCCCGGGGACGGGGTGGCCGTGGAGGATCCGGGGTGGACCGCGCTGCTCGACCTGCTGCCGGCCCTGGGGCTGCGCACGGTGCCGATGGCGGTGGACGACGCCGGCCCGCGGGTGGAGGCCGTCGAGGCCGCCCTGGCCTCGGGGGCGCGCGCCCTGGTGCTGACGGCCCGGGCGCACAACCCGACCGGCGCGGCCGTCACGGCGGAGCGCGCCGAGCGGCTGCGCGCCGTGCTCGCCGCCCACCCCGACGCGCTGCTGATCGAGGACGACCACGGACACGGCATCGCCGGGGTGCCCCTGCACACCGTCACCGGGGCCGGGCCGCGCTGGGCCGCGGTCCGCTCCGCGGCCAAGGCCCAGGGCCCCGACCTGCGGGTGGCCGCGGTGGCCGCGGACCGGCGGACCGCGGACGCGCTGCGCGGTCGCCAGCGGCTGGGCGCCGGCTGGGTGAGCCACCTGCTCCAGGACACCGTCGCCGAGCTGTGGCGGGCGCACGACCCGGAGCGGGTGCGCGCGGTGGCGTCCGCGTACGACGAGCGCCGCGCCGGCCTGGTGGAGCTGCTGCGCCGCCAGGGCGTGGCGGCGCACGGCCGCACCGGGATGAACGTGTGGGTGCCGTGCGACGACGAGACGGGCGCGGTGACCAGGCTGCTGGCCCGGGGCTGGGCGGTGGCCCCCGGAGCCCGGTTCCGGCTCCGCTCGCCGCAGGGGCTGCGGGTGACGATCTCGCCGCTGCGGGTGGCGGAGCTGCCGCGGCTGGCCGAGGACCTGGCCGAGGCGCTGCGTCCCCGCGGCCAGACGCGCCTCGGCTGAGCCGGCCCCGGTGAGCTCGGCTCGGCTCGGCCGGACCGGCGCCGCCCACGGCCCGCCCGATGGGGCGTCACCAGGGCGTTCGGCCGGGGGCGCGGCGCGCGCGAGGCCGTGCCGGCGGCCGGGCGGCGACCGCGACGGGGGACCTGACACCGAGTGCCATCCTGTCGGCTCCTACAATGATCCGCGGTCCGGGTTGTGAGCATCCGACACCGTGGGCGGATCGGTGATCCGCCAGGCTCGCGGTGGGGTGGCACGCGACGGTCCGCCGTGGCGTCCACCGCCGGCGGTGCGCCGCGGCGCGCACGCCGCCGGTCCCGCGCCGGCGCGGGACCGGACCGGTCGTCCCTGCGAGTGATGTCGAGAGGTGTCCGTGCTGTACCAGGCGGTGAGAGCGGTCGGTGGCCCGGCCGCCCGGCTGCTGTTCCGACCGCGGGTGGAAGGGCTGCACAACATCCCCCGCACCGGCCCGGTGATCCTCGCGAGCAACCACCTCTCGTTCATCGACTCGGTGGTGATCCCGCTGATCGTGCCGCGCCGGGTCGCCTTCCTGGCGAAGGCGGAGTACTTCGAGGGGACGGGGCTGCGCGGCCGGGCCAAGCGCGCCTTCTTCGGCGGGGTGGGCAACATCCCGGTGCAGCGCAACGACCAGCGCGGCGCCCTGGCCTCGCTGGAGATCGCCATGGGGGTGCTGCACGACGGCGGCGCCTTCGGCATCTACCCGGAGGGCTCGCGTTCCCGGGACGGGCGGCTGTACCGCGGGCGGACCGGCGTCGGCTGGCTGGCCCTGGCCTCCAAGGCCCCGGTGGTGCCGGTGGGCCTGATCGGGACGGACCGGATGCAGCCGGTGGGCAGCAACCTGCCGCGGTACCACCGGATCACCGTGCGCTTCGGCGAGCCGATGGACTTCTCCGCGCACGTGGGCCGCCGGGACGTCGGCAAGGCCCGCCGGGAGGTCACCGACGCCGTCATGTCGGCGATCCACGAGCTCTCCGGCCAGGAGTACGCCGGCGTCTTCAACGAGCACGCCACCGCCGAGTGAGCGGCCGGGGCCGCTCGGCGGCACCGCGTCGGGAACGATTCTGACGCGCCGTCACAACGATCCGCGCACTCCCCCGGCCGGGCGCTGCGCCGACGCTCCCGGCTGTGCCACACTTCGCGGCCATGGGCGTGCGCAACTTCTTCAGCACCCTGCGCGTGGTGCGCCACTACGACCACGTCGGCGGTGACCTGGTGCCGGACGCGTCGGTGCTCCTCGACGTGCCCGACGACGTCCGGCTGGCCGCCGCCGTGGTCTCCGCCCGCGGGGGCGACTGGCGCCCGGCCGCCGCCGTGCTGGCGGCGAACCGCTCCGGGCCGGACTGGGACGCGCGGGGCGAGCAGGCGGCCGCGCTGGCCGCCGCCGCCATCGAGGACGACGCCTGGCTGCGCGAGTGGCTGCGCGAGCAGCCGGGGGATCCGGACGCCCTGCTGGTCCGGGCCACCTGCGCGGTGGAGGCCGCGTGGCGGGCGCACGGCTGGGCGGGGACCGCGCCGCGGGCCCCGGGCGACGGCTCGGCCGAGCACTTCGCGCGCTTCCTGGAGCTGCTGGAGGCGGCCGAGCCGGCGCTGAAACGTGCCTGCGCGGCCAACCCGCCCGACCCCAACCCGTGGTGCCTGCGCCTGCGGCACGCCGTGGGCACCGGCGCCTCGCGCGCCGAGTTCGACCGGCTCTGGTTCGAGGCGGTCAGCCGCGCCCGGCACCACGCCGGGGCGCACGCCGCCGCCCTGCTGTACCTGTCCGCCCGCTGGCACGGCTCGCACGACGAGATGTTCGCCTTCGCCGAACGCGGCGCGGCGGGCGCGTCCGAACGCTCGCCGCTGGCGCTGCTGCCGCTCCAGGCCGAACTGGAGTTCGCGGTCAGCGGCACGGGCGGCCCGCGGGCCTGGCGGCGCCCCCAGGCCCTGGAGGCCACCGACCGGCTGCTCGCCCTGCTCCCGCCGCGCGGTCCGGCCCTGCTGGCGGACCCCTGGCCGGCCCGGAACCTGCTGGCCTGCCTGCTCACCCGTCAGGAGCGCTACGAGGAGGCGCTGGACCAGTTCCGCGCCATCGGCGGGCACGCGACGCGCTACCCGTGGGCCTACTTCGGCGAGCCCAGGGCCGCCTTCCTCAGCGCCCGGGACGACACCCGGATGTTCCTCGCCGCCCAGATCCCGCTGCTCCGCCCCCCGGGCGGCTGACCGCCCCCGCGCCCCTCCCCCGCCGTGGCGCGGGACCGCTCAGCACGGCTCGCCGGGGAGCAGGTCCGGGGCCGCGTCGGCGACGCGCTGCCGCATCGGGCGGCGGCGCAGGGCGGCGAGCGCCTCCTCGACCAGCCGGCTGAGCGGGTACGACAGCTCGGCCTCGAACTCGGCGGCGGCGGTCGCGGTGGCCCGCCACTCGGCGTCCAGCGTGGGCAGCAGGGACTCGGCCCGCGGGGTGAGCCGGACGATGCGCTGGCGCGCGTCCTCGCCCGGGGCGAGCTCCACCAGTTGCTCCCTGGCCATCTGGGCCACCGTCTGGCTCGCCGCGGAATGGCTCACGCCGGTGGCGCGCGCCAGGTCGCGGATGGAGGAGGGGCCCGAGGCGGCCAGCGTGCGGATGACCGGGGTGAAGCGCGGGCGGAAGCCCTCCAGGCCGAGGTCGGCGTAGACGGCGGCGACGTCGCCGTCCAGCAGTTCGAGCAGGTGGCGCAGGCGGGTCCCGAGGAGTTCCGGGCCGGGAGCGTTGGGTGTCATGCCTGCTAATGTAACAGCGCTTATATATGAGTGCTGTTACATCATTCGCGGAGGGACCCCGATGCCCGAGCTCCATCCACCGATCGAACCGTACGACCAGGGAACGCTGGACGTGGGCGACGGCAACCTCGTCCACTGGGAGGTCTGCGGCAACCCGGAGGGCAAGCCCGCGCTCGTGGTGCACGGCGGCCCGGGTTCGGGCTGCGGGCCCGGGGCCCGCCGCGCCTTCGACCCGGCCCGCTACCGGATCGTCCAGTTCGACCAGCGCGGCTGCGGACGCTCCACGCCGCACGCGAGCGATCCGGCCACCGACATGAGGCACAACACCACCTGGCACCTGGTCGCCGACATGGAACGTCTGCGCGCCCACCTCGGCATCGACCGCTGGCTGCTCTTCGGCGGCTCCTGGGGCTCCACGCTGATCCTGGCCTACGCCGAGACCCACCCGGAGCGGGTGTCCGAGATCGTCATCCCGGCCGTCACCATGACGCGGCGTTCGGAGATCGACTGGCTCTACCGGGGCGTCGGGCGGTTCTTCCCCGAGGCGTGGGAACGCTTCCGCGCGGGCGTGCCGGCCGACGCCGGGCTCCCGGAGGACGCCGGGGTCCCCGAACTCCTCGCCGCCTACGCCGACCTGATGGCGGACCCGGATCCACGGGTCCGGGAGCGGGCCGCCGCCACCTGGTGCGCGTGGGAGGACACGGTGGTCTCCCTGGAGGAGGGCGGCCGGGCCCGCCCCTACGGGGGGCGCCCCACCCCGGCCCGGCAGGCGCTGGTCCGGATCGCCGCGCACTACTTCTCCCACGCCGCCTGGCTGGAGGAGGGCGCGCTGCTGCGGGACGCGGGACGCCTGGCCGGCATCCCGGGCGTGCTGATCCACGGTCGGCTCGACCTGGGCAGCCCGCTCGTCACCGCCTGGGAACTGCTGCGGGTCTGGCCCGACGCCGAACTGGTGGTCGTCGACGACTCCGGACACCTGGGCAGCGACACGATGCGCGGGGCCACCATGGCCGCCCTGGACCGCTTCGCCGGGCGGCCGGTGGGCTGAGCCCGGGCGCGGTCGGAAACCGATCGCCCGCGCGTGGCGGTCGGTGCTAGCGTGGTGGGCATGCAGCGCGCTGGTATGACGACGACGCCGGAGAGTGTCCCGGCGCGCTGACAGCTGCCTGTCCGAAGCCCCGGGGCGAGTGCCCCGGGGCTTCGCCGTGCGGTCACTCGCCCCCCACCGCGAGGAGACCGCGATGTACGACCACCACAGACTCGGCCGCGAGCTCGAACTGTTCGGCACCGACCCGCTCATCGGCGCGGGGCTGCCCTACTGGCTGCCGGACGGCGCCGTCGTCCGGCACGTCCTGGAGGAGTACGTCCGCGACGTCGAACGGCGCGCGGGCTACCAGCACGTCTACTCGCCGGTGCTGGGCAAGCGGGAGCTGTACGAGGTCTCCGGGCACTGGTCGCACTACAGCGAGGACATGTTCCCCCCGATGGACCTCGGCGGGGAGCAGGTCGTGCTGCGGCCGAGCCTGTGCCCGCACCACGCGCTGATCTACCGCTCCCGCGCCCACAGCTACCGGGAGCTGCCGCTGCGGATGGCCGAGCTGGGGGGCATGTACCGCTCCGAACTCTCCGGGGTGCTCGGCGGGCTGACCCGGGTACGGGCCATCCAGCTGAACGACGCGCACGTCTTCTGCGCCCCGGAGCAGGTCGGCGAGGAGGCCCGGGCCGCCCTGGGGCTGATCGACCGGGCCTACCGGGCGCTCGGCATCCGCCCGGCCCGCTACCGGCTCTCCCTGCCCGGGCCGGGCGGGAAGTACGTCGCCGACCCGGACATGTGGCGACGGGCCGCCGCCGTGCTGCGGGAGGTGCTGGACGACTCGGGAGTGGACTACGAGGCCGCCGAGGGGGAGGCGGCGTTCTACGGTCCCAAGATCGACGTGCAGGTGGCGGACGGCGCCGGGCGCGAGGCCACCCTGTCCACCGTCCAGGTCGACTTCCACCAGCCGGAACGGTTCGACCTGCGCTACGTCGGCCCGGACGGCGCCCGGAAGCGGCCGGTGATGATCCACCGCAGCGTCATCGGCAGCGTGGAGCGGGCCGTCGCCCACCTCCTGGAGGTCCACGGCGGCGCCTTCCCGGCCTGGATCGCCCCCACCCAGCTGGTGGTCCTGCCGGTCTCCGAGGCGGAGCTGCCGCAGGCCGACGCGCTGCGGCGGCGGGCCGTCGACCAGGGGCTGCGGGCGCGCGTCGCCGGGCCGGAGGAGGGCACCCTGGGCGCCCGCGTGCGCGCCGCCCGGCTCGTGCCGTACCAGGCGGTGCTCGGTCCCAAGGAGGCGGCCGACGACCGGGTGGCCCTGCGGCTGCGCGACGGGCGCCGGCTCGACGCGCTCCCCGCCACCGAGGTGCTGGCCCGCGTCGGCGCCCTGGTCCGCGCCCACCGCCTCGACCTGTGGGACGCCGACGAGCGGGGCTGACCGGGCCCGCCGGCGGCACGCCGCCGCAACGCGCACCGGCCCGCCGCCGCAAGCGGGAGCGTCCCGGTTGGTCAGCCGAGGCGCTCCCCGGCCCCCTGCTCGCCCGCACCGCGGTGCTCACCGGCCGGGCGCCGCCCGTCCGCCGGGCGGTCCCGGTGGCAGGCCGCCCCGTCCAGGCCGGCGGCGACCCGCTGCAGCAGTTCCAGCAGTTGCTCCCGCTCCCCGGGGCTGAGCGGCGCGAACGCCTCCTGGAACACCTCGCGCCGCGCCTGCCGCATCCGCTGCTGGAGGTCGCGTCCGGCGTCGGTGAGCAGCAGCAGGGTGGAGCGCCGGCTGCTCGGGTCGGGGGTGCGGCGCACCAGGCCGGCCTGCTCCAGGGCGTCCACCAGCGTGGTGGCCGAGCGCGGCACGATCCCGAGGCGGTCCGCCAGCTCCACCATCCGCAGCGGGGCCGGCGCCGAGGCGACCATCCGCAGGGCGCGCTCCTGCGCCGGGGTCAGGCCGAGCGGGGACAGCCGCGGCACGTGGCGGCGGCGCAGCCGGTGGCTGATCCGGTGCATCGTCTCGCCGATCCGCACGGCCGCGCTGTCGGCGGTGGCGGCGGGCACCACCTCGTCGGTGTCGGCGGGGCCGGGCGCGGACGGGACACCGGGCGGGACCGTGGCGCCGGGGACGGCCGGGGTATCGGGCCGGCCGGTGTCCGGGCGGGACGGGGGCATGGGGCCTCCTTGGCGGCGAACGGAGGTACGACCCGGGGGCAGGAACAAAGAGTTAAGCTCGTTGTGAGTCTACCTCCGTATCAGTCGTCGCCCCGTCCGCCGCCCCGCTCAGGAGGGCCATGCACCCGCACGACTCCCCCACCCCCCTCCCGCCGGAGGAGGCGGACGCCTCCGCCCGGCGCCGCCCCGGCGAACTGCGCCGCATCGCCCGGCTCTTCCGCCCCTACCGGGGCCGGCTGGCCGTCGTCGGCGTCATGATCACCGCCTCCTCGGTGGTGTCGCTGGCCTCGCCCTTCCTGCTCCGCGAGGTGCTGGACACGGCGATCCCGCAGGCCCGCACCGGGCTGCTGGCCGCGCTGACGCTCGGCATGATCGGCGTCGCGGTCGCCACCGCCGTGCTCGACGTGTGGCAGACGTACCTGTCCACCACCGTCGGGCAGCGGGTCATGCACGACCTGCGCACCGGCGTCTACGCCCACCTGCAACGGCTCTCCCTCGCCTTCTTCACCCGCACCCGGGTCGGCGAGGTGCAGTCCCGGATCGCCAACGACATCGGCGGGATGCAGGCGGTGGTGACCAACACCGCCACGTCGATCGTCTCCAACGGGACGACGGTGCTGGCCACCGTGGTGGCGATGCTGGCGCTGAACTGGCGGCTGACCCTGTTCTCGCTGGCCGTTCTGCCCTTCTTCGTCTGGCTCAGCCGCCGGGTCGGCGCCGAGCGGCGCCGGATCACCTCGGAGCGGCAGCGCAAGATGGCGGCCATGTCCTCGCTGGTGCAGGAGTCGCTCTCGGTGAGCGGCGTCCTGCTGGGGCGCTCCATGGGCCGCTCCCCCGCCCTGGTGGAGCGGTTCGCGCGGGCCTCGGACGAGCTGGCGGACCTGGAGGTGCGCTCCAGCATGGCCGGGCGGTGGCGGCAGTCCACCGTGTTCATCACCTTCGCCGCGATGCCCGCGCTGATCTACTTCTTCGCCGGCTGGCAGCAGGCCGGCGGCTCGGGCGGCGCCGTCTCCACCGGAACGCTGGTGGCCTTCACCACCCTGCAGGCGCAGCTGTTCCGCCCGCTGGCGATGCTGCTGCGGGTGGGGGTGCAGGTGCAGAGCTCGCTGTCGCTGTTCAGCCGGGTCTTCGAGTACCTGGACCTCCCGGTGGACCTCACCGAGAAGCCGGACGCGCTCACGCTGCCGCGGGCCGGCGAGCGGCGGGTGCGCGGCGAGGTGCGGTTCACCGGCGTGGGGTTCCGGTACGCGGCGGCCGACCGCCCGGCCAGGCCCGACGGGCAGCCGGACGCGGAGCCCGACGGTGGCGGCGCCCTGCACGGGGTGGACCTGCACGTGCCCGCCGGCACGCGCCTGGCGGTCGTCGGACACACCGGATCGGGCAAGAGCACCCTGGCCTACCTCACCGCGCGCCTGTACGACGTGACCGAGGGCTCCGTCACCATCGACGGCGTGGACCTGCGGGACCTCACCTTCGCCTCGCTGGCCGACACCGTGGGACTGGTGGCCCAGGAGACCTACCTGCTGCACGCCTCGGTGGCGGAGAACCTGCGGTTCGCCAAGCCGGACGCCACCGACGAGGAGCTGGAGCGCGCCGCGCGGGCGGCGCACGTCCACGACGTGATCGCCGCGCTCCCCCAGGGCTACGACACCGTGGTGGGCGAGCGCGGCTACCGCTTCTCCGGCGGCGAGAAGCAGCGCCTGGCGCTGGCCCGGACGATCCTGCGCGATCCCCCGGTGCTGGTGCTGGACGAGGCCACCAGCGCCCTGGACACCCGCACGGAGCGGGCGGTGCAGCAGGCGGTGGACCGGCTCTCGACCGGCCGCACCACGATCACCATCGCCCACCGGCTCTCCACCGTGCGGGACGCCGACCAGATCGTGGTGCTGGAGCGGGGACGGGTGGTCGAGCAGGGGCGGCACGAGGAACTGCTGGCGGCCGGCGGGCGCTACGCCGAGCTGGTGGCCGCGGACCGCGCCGCCGAGCAGGCGGCCGCGGAGGCGGGCGACCTCGCCGCCGGGCGGGCGGGGCCCGGGGCGGGCGGGGGCGAACCGCGGGAGGGCGCGGCCGTCCCGGCGCGCTGACCGCCGGGGCGGCCCGGCGCGGCCGGGGAAGGCGGCCGGCGTCCGCGGCCGCTCCGCACCCGGCCGGGAACGGGATAGAAACCGTTTCCCCAAACGGCAAGAGCAGCTCACCGAGGCGGCCGGCGTTCGATTATCGCCGACTTCCCGGGCCAGTGCCGCCACCTACCGCGCGACACGCCTCGACAGTGTCTCAACCATGCCGTTTTCGCAGGTGAATGACGGTCCCCCAGAATCAGACCGGCGTTCGACTGGCCGATACCGGTTACCCCACCGAATTCCGTTGACCGGCCCAGAGCCCTCTTCTACGTTAGAGAACGGTTTCACCGAATCTCCCTCGCGAGCGAGAGGAACAGCGTCGCGTCATGACGAGCTACCTCACCGGGTTCGCCCCCGGTGCCGGCCGGCGTGAGCCCCGGGCGGGCTTCACTTCGGACGCCCCCCGCATCGAGCTGAACGGCCCGTGGCGGTTCCACCTGTCCCCCTCGGTCGCCGAAGCGCCGACGGGGGTGGCGGATCCGGAGTTCGACGACTCCGGCTGGGGTGAGCTCCCGGTGCCGTCGCTGTGGCAGATGCACGGCCACGGCTCGCCCGCCTACACCAACGTCGACTACCCGTTCCCGATCGAGCCGCCGTTCGTCCCGGACGAGAACCCGACCGGCGACTACCGCCGCGACTTCGAGGTCCCCGAGGGCTGGGGCGGCGACGGGGCCGCGGCGGTGCTGCGCTTCGACGGCGTCGACTCCTGCTTCACCGCCTGGCTGAACGGTCACGAGCTGGGCTTCTCGACGGGCAGCCGGCTGCCGACGGAGTTCGAGGTCACCGAGTACCTGCGGCCCGGCCGCAACGTGCTCGCCGTCCGGGTGCACCAGTGGTCGGCCGGCAGCTACCTGGAGGACCAGGACATGTGGTGGCTGTCCGGGATCTTCCGGGACGTCACGCTGCTCGCCCGTCCCGCCGGGGCGCTGGACGACTTCTTCGTGCACGCCGGCTACGACGCGGCCACCGGAGCGGGCACGCTGCGCGTGGAGACCAGCGTCCCGGCGCGGCTGACCGTCGCCGAGCTCGGCCTGGTGGACGTCCCCGCGGACGCCACCCACACCATCGCCGCCGTGCGGCCCTGGACGGCCGAGACGCCCCGGCTGTACCAGGCCGAGCTGAGCACCGCCGGGGAGCGCGTGCCGCTGCGGATCGGCTTCCGCACCGTCACGGTGGAGGACGGCCTGCTCAAGGTGAACGGCGAGCGGGTCCTGTTCCGGGGGGTCAACCGGCACGAGTGGCACCCCGAACACGGCCGCGCACTCAGCGAGGAGACCATGCGGGAGGACATCCTCCTGATGAAGCGGCACAACATCAACGCCGTACGGACCAGCCACTACCCGCCGCACCAGCGCTTCCTGGAGCTGTGCGACGAACTGGGCCTGTGGGTGGTGGACGAGTGCGACCTGGAGACGCACGGCTTCCTCTTCGTCGACTGGCGGGACAACCCCAGCGACGACCCGCGCTGGCGCGAGGCCTACCTGGACCGGATGCGCCGCACCGTCGAACGCGACAAGAACCACCCCAGCGTGATCATGTGGTCGCTGGGCAACGAGTCCGGCACCGGCCGCAACCTGGAGGAGATGGCCGCCTGGACCCGCCGGCGCGACCCGGACCGGCCGATCCACTACGAGCACGACTGGGACAGCCGCTACGTCGACGTCTACAGCCGGATGTACGCCTCGCACGAGGAGGTCGACGCGATCGGCCGCCGCGCCGAGGAGCCGCTCGAGGACGCCGGGGCGGACGCCCACCGCCGGGCACTGCCGTTCGTGCTGTGCGAGTACGCCCACGCGATGGGCAACGGCCCGGGCGGGCTGACCGAGTACCAGCGGCTGTTCGAGACCCACCCGCGCTGCCAGGGCGGCTTCGTGTGGGAGTGGATCGACCACGGCATCCGGCGCGGCGACCACTTCGCCTACGGCGGCGACTTCGGCGAGGAGCTGCACGACGGCAACTTCGTCACCGACGGCCTGGTCTTCCCGGACCGCACGCCCTCACCGGGCCTGGTCGAGTACAAGAAGGTGATCGAGCCGGTGCGGATCACCGCCGAGGCCGATCTGCTGCGCGTCACCAACCTGTACGACTTCCGCGACCTGTCCCACCTGTCCTTCGGCTGGACGCTGGAGGAGGAGGGCGTCGTCGTCGCGGACGGCACCCTGGAGCTCCCGGAGCTGCCCGCCGGCGCCAGCACCGAGCTGCCGGTGCCCCGGCTGCCCGAGACCACCGGGGAGAGCTGGCTCACCGTGCGCGCCGTGCTGGCCGAGGACACGCCCTGGGCGCCGGCCGGGCACGAGGTCGCCTGGGGCCAGGTGGCGGTGCGCCCCGCCCCCGGCGCCGCCTCCCCCGCCACCTCCACCACCGGCTCCACGCCCGTCTCCACGTCCGTCTCCACGTCCGGCGGCACGGGTGCCGCGGCCGGGCCGGTCACGCTCGGCCCGGGCACCTTCGACCGGCTGACCGGGCGACTCACCGCCATCGGCGGCCTCGCCCTGGACGGCCCGCGACTGGACCTGTGGCGGGCCCCCACCGACAACGACCGCGGCGGCTTCCCCGCCATGGAGAAGGTCTGGCGCGGCGTCGGCCTGGACCGGCTGCGCCACCGCGTGATCGGGATCGACCGGGAGGACGGCTCCCTGGTGGTCCGCACCCGGGTCGCCCCGGCGGCACGCGACATCGGCGTGCTGGCCACCTACCGGTGGAGCCTCGGCGCGGGCGACCGGCTCCGGCTCACCCTGGAGGTCGAGCCGCAGGGGCCGTGGCAGGTGCCGTTCCCCCGCCTGGGGCTGCGGATGGCCCTGCCGGCCTGGATCGACCGGGTGCGGTGGTTCGGGCGGGGCCCCGGCGAGGCGTACGCGGACAGCCGGCAGGCGGCCCGCGTCGGCCGCTTCGAGGCGAGCGTCGAGGAGCTGCAGACGCCGTACGTCTTCCCGCAGGAGAACGGCAACCGCGCCGACGTGCGCTGGGCGACGCTGACCGGCCCGCGCGGCGGCCTGCGCGTCACCGGCGAGCCGGTGTTCGACCTGACGGCGCGCCGCTGGACCAGCGAGGACCTGGACGCCGCCGCGCACACCGTGGACCTGGTCCCCGGTGACGCCGTGCACGTCAACCTCGACCTCGCCCAGCACGGCCTCGGAACGGCCTCGTGCGGCCCGGGCGTGCTCCCCGAGCACGCGCTGACCGCCCGCGCCGCGACGCTGACCGTGACCTTCGCCGAGGTGGCCGCCCCGACGGAGTGACCCGGGCCGGCCGGGGTCGGCGAGCGCGGCACGGCGCGCTCGCCGACCCCGCGTCAGCGCTCCCGCTCGCCCACCTGCTCGGCTTTCCCGCCCACCTGTTCGATCTCCCCGCCGACCGGCCCGCCCCCGGCACGGTGCCCATCGGGACCGTGCCCATCAGAGAACTGGCGCAGCCGGCGCACCTCGCCGGAGAGCAGCATCAGCCCGGTCGTCACGGCGATCACCACGGCCGCCCCGTACAGGGTGGGGCGCACGCCGACGGCGTGGGCGACCGGGCCCACCGCCACCTCCGCCACCGGGATGGCCACGTACGAACCGAGCGCGTCGTAGGAGTACACCCGGGCCAGCCGGTCGGCGGGGATGTGCTGCTGGAGCGAGACCGACCAGGCGACGCCGAACTGGGTGAGCGCCGCGCCGACGACGAAGCCGGCGGCCATCAGCACCGGTACCGAGTCGGTGGTGGCCAGGGCCAGCGGCAGCAGCAGCTCGGCGGCGACGCAGACGGTGCCGAGGAACAGCAGCCGGTCCACCCGCAGCCGCATGGCGAGCAGCGCGCCGGCGAGCATCCCGGCGCTCTGCGCGGCGAGCACCAGTCCCCAGCCGGCCCGGCCGAAGCTGTCGTCGGCCACCGCCGGGCCGAGCACCTGGATGGCTCCGGCGCTGACCGCGTTGAGCACCATGAAGCCCAGGACCACCACCCACACCCAGGTGCGGGAGACGAACTCCGTCCAGCCCTCGCGCAGGTCGCGCAGCAGGCCGGGGCGCGCGGCCTCCCCGTCGGCCCCGGCCTCCTTGGAGCGCGGCGGGGCGTCCACCCGGGTGCGGGCGAAGCAGACGGTGGCCACGCAGAAGGTCGCCGCGTCCACCATCAGCCCCCATCCCGGTCCGGTGGTGGCCACCAGCGCGCCGCCCACCGAGGCGCCCAGGATCATCGCGCTGTTGGTCCCCAGCCGCTGCACGGCGTTGGCGTGCCGCAGCAGGGTGGGTGGCACGGTCTGCGGGAGCAGGGCCGAGGACGCCGGCATGGCGATCGCGGCCAGGGCACCGTTGACCGCCGCCAGGCCGGCGAGCAGCGGCACCGTGGCGGTGCCGGTGAGCACGGTGACGGCGGCGGCGGCCTGGGTGAGCGCGGCGGCGGCGTTGGACCCGGTGAGCACCAGGCCGCGCGGGAGGCGGTCGGCGAGGACGCCGCCGACCAGCAGGAAGAGCACGTTGGCCAGGGAGCGGGCGCCGACCACGAGGCCGAGTCCGGTCAGCGAACCGGTGAGGTCGAGCACCGCGAAGGCCAGCGCCAGCGGGGCCACCGCGTCACCGAGCCGGTTGGCCATGGCGCCGGCCACCAGGGTGCGGAAGGAGCGGTGCCGCAGCAGCGTCCTCATCGGGTCCCTCTCCCTCCTCACCCCCGGGGGTACGAAGGGCCCGGGGCGGTGGACCCGGTGAGGCTACCGGTTCGGTGCCCTGGTCGGGGATCTGCCGGGGCGTCCGGCCGGCGAGGCTCTGTGGCCTGGATCACACGCGCGGTATCGTGTCCCGCGCCATCGACGGGTGCGCGTCGCGACGAAGAGGTCGGGAAGAGCCAATGTCCGAGCGTGGTGTACTGCGGAGGCGGAGGGACGCGCTGGAGCGGGAGTGGGCCCGCTGGGTGCCCCGGTCGGGAACGCTGGGCCGGTCGCCCGCCGGCACCGGGGTGCGCCCGGAGGTCGCCGAGTCCTGGGCGCGCTCCCTGGGGAGCGTGGATCCGGGCCGGGACAGCGCCCCGGTCTGCGACGGCGGCGAGGTGCGGCCCCGCTGGTCGGGCTCGCCGCTGCGCGGGCCGGTGACCGCGCTCGCGGACGAACTGCGGCGCATCGCCGACGACGCCGGCTACGTCGCCGCCGTCACCGACGAGTCCGGCACCATCCTGTGGACCTGCGGTGGCCGGGTCATGCGGCGGCGGGCGGAACGGGTCAACTTCGCGCCCGGCGGCCGGTGGGACGAGCACGCCATGGGCACCAACGCGCTGTCGCTGGCCCTGCGCACCGGCCGGCCCAGCACGGTGTTCTCCGCCGAGCACCTGGTGGCCGCGCTGCACGGCTGGGTCTGCTACTGCGCGCCCATCCACGCCCCGGGCGGCCGGGTCCTCGGCGTGCTGGACCTGTCCACCACCTGGGACCGCTCGCACCCGCTGGCCCCCGCCACCGTGCGCTCGCTGGCGGCGGCCGTCGAGGCCCAGCTGCGGGCCGGTCAGCGGCACCCCCCGGCCGCGCCGTCCGGGGTGCGGCTGACCTGCCTGGGCGGCGAGGAGGCCACGCTCGACGGCCGGCCGCTGCGGCTGCCACCGCGTCAGCTGGAGATCCTCACCCTGCTGGCGCTGCGGCCCGACGGTTACCCACCCGACCGGCTGCGCCTCGCGCTCTACGGCGACCGGCCGGTGGCGGCGTCCACCTTCAAGGCCGAGGTGTCCCATCTGCGCCGGGCGCTCGCCGGCCGGGTGGCCACCCGCCGGTACGCGCTGACCGAGCCGATCGCCTGCGACGCCGTCGACGTGTTGCGGGCGCTGGAGCGCGGGGACGTCGCGGCCGCCGTCGAGGGCTACCGCGGCCCGCTGCTGCCGCGCTCCGAGGCTCCGGGGGTGGCGGAGTGGCGGGCGCACCTGGAGGTGGCCGTGCGGGAAGCCGTGCTGGCCAGCGGCCGTCCGGAGCCCGCCCTGCGCTACGGGGAGCACGCCCCGTTCGACGCGGAGGTGCACGAACACGCCCTGCGGACGCTGCCGCCCGACGACGCGCGGCGGGGCGTCGCCGCGGGAAGGCTGAGCACGGCCCTACGCCCCTGAGGCCCCTGCCGAGCCGCCCCGAACCGGCGCCAACCTTTCGCCAACCCCGCCCGGCCACCGTGTCCTCGGCGCCGGCGGCCCGTGGCCGGCGGCGCCACCCCGTTACCTGGACGCCAGCGAGGAGCGAACAATGGTGTACGCGCAGCCGGGAACCGAGGGCAGCATCGTCAGCTTCGCCGCGCGGTACGACAACTTCATCGGCGGCGACTGGGTCGCCCCCGTGGAGGGCCGGTACTTCGACAACCCCTCACCGGTGACCGGGCGGACCTTCTGCCAGGTCGCCAGGTCCTCCGCCGCCGACGTCGAGCTGGCCCTGGACGCGGCCCACGCCGCGGCCGACGCCTGGGGCCGCACCTCGGCGACCGAACGGGCACGGATCCTGAACCGCGTCGCGGACCGTCTGGAGGAGCACCTGGAGCGCCTCGCCGTGGCGGAGACGTGGGAGAACGGCAAGCCGGTGCGTGAGACGCTGGCCGCCGACCTGCCGCTGGCGGTGGACCACTTCCGCTACTTCGCGGGGGCGATCCGCGCCCAGGAGGGCAGCGCGGCCGAGCTCGACGCCGACACGGTCGCCTACCACTTCCACGAGCCGCTCGGCGTGGTCGGCCAGATCATCCCGTGGAACTTCCCCATCCTGATGGCCGCGTGGAAGCTGGCGCCCGCGCTCGCGGCCGGCAACTGCGTGGTGATCAAGCCGGCGGAGCAGACCCCGGCGAGCCTGCTGCTGGTGATCGAGCTGATCGCGGACCTGCTCCCGCCCGGCGTGGTCAACGTCGTGAACGGCTTCGGCGTGGAGGCCGGCAAGCCACTGGCGTCCAGCCCGCGGGTGGCGAAGGTGGCCTTCACCGGAGAGACCACCACCGGCCGGCTGATCATGCAGTACGCCAGCGAGAACATCATCCCGGTCACCCTGGAGCTGGGCGGGAAGAGCCCCAACGTCTTCCTGCCCGACGTGCTGGCCGCCGACGACGACTTCCTGGACAAGGCCGTCGAGGGCTTCGTGCTGTTCGCCCTCAACCAGGGGGAGGTGTGCACCTGCCCCTCCCGGGCGCTGATCCACTCCTCGATCTACGACGAGTTCATCGCCCGCTGCGTCGAGCGCACCGAGGCCATCGTCGGAGGCGACCCGCTGGACCCGGCGACGATGATCGGCGCCCAGGCGAGCAACGACCAGTTCGAGAAGATCCTGTCCTACATCGACATCGGCCGCCAGGAGGGCGCCGAGCTGCTGACCGGGGGCGGTCCCCGCGCCGTCCCCGGCCTGGAGGGCGGCTACTACGTCGAGCCCACCATTTTCCGCGGCAGCAACGACATGCGGATCTTCCAGGAGGAGATCTTCGGCCCGGTTGTCTCCGTCACCACCTTCGACTCGGTCGACGAGGCGCTGAAGATCGCCAACGACACGCTGTACGGGCTCGGCGCCGGCGTGTGGACCCGGGACGGCAACACCGCGTACCGGCTCGGCCGCGGGATCAGGGCAGGCAGGGTGTGGACCAACTGCTACCACGCCTACCCCGCGCACGCCGCCTTCGGCGGCTACAAGAACTCCGGCATCGGCCGGGAGAACCACAAGATGATGCTGGAGCACTACCAGCAGACCAAGAACCTGCTGGTCAGCTACTCGCCGAAGAAGCTGGGACTGTTCTGATGGCCGCGCCCGGCACACGGGTGGAGCTCACCGCGGCGGCCGAGGAGCTGGTGGAGCGACTGCGCAGCCGCCACGGGCCGCTGATGTTCCACCAGTCGGGCGGCTGCTGCGACGGCAGCGCCCCGATGTGCTACCCGCGCGGCGAGTTCCGGGTCGGCGGCTCGGACGTGCTGCTGGGCCACGTCGCGGGCGACACGCCGTTCTGGATGAGCGCCGCGCAGTACCGGTACTGGCGGCACACCCACCTCACGGTCGACGTGGTCCCCGGACGGGGCAGCGGGTTCTCCCTGGAGGCCCCCGAGGGAGTGCGCTTCCTGCTGCGCTCCCGGCTGCTCACCGAGGAGGAGCTGGACCGCCTCGCCGCCGAACCGCCGCCGCCCACGGGTGCCGACGCGGCGGAGTAGCCGCGGCCGTCGCCGGCCCCGCGGGCCGGGCGCGCGGGTGTCGCGCGCCCGGCCCCGCCATCCGTCCACCACTCCGCCCGCGGTCGGCCCCGCGGCCCGGTTCGGTCCGCCGGGATCCGCCGCGCGATCGGCCGCACCGGCCGGGCAAAGGGCGGGCGCGCCAAGGCTTCCGGCCGGTAGGCTTGCTCGAACACAGGTGTCGTGGCCCGCACGGGCGGGGCCGCCGGCGCCGTGGCACGCGAGAGGACGGCACGATGGGCGGCGGGCAGGCGGAGGAGCCGGCGCGGACGGGCACGGCGGAGCAGCCGACCGTCACGCCACCCAAGACGCGCGCCGCCGGACTGCCGGGCGTGCGGGCCGCGATGCGGCACGCCCTGGGCGAGATGGGCCCCCGCCGCACCGCGCTGACCCTGCTCGCGGTCAACCAGAAGCGGGGCTTCGACTGCCCCGGCTGCGCCTGGCCCGAGGGGGACCACCGCCACCGCGCCGAGTTCTGCGAGAACGGCGCCAAGGCCGTCGCGGAGGAGGCCACCCGCCGGCGCGTCGGACGCGAGTTCTTCGCCGCCCACCCGGTGGCGGACCTGGCCGGGCGGGACGACCACTGGCTGGGGCAGCGCGGCCGGCTCACCGAGCCGATGGTGCTGCGCCCGGGCGCCACCCACTACGAGCCGATCTCCTGGGAGGACGCCTTCGGGCTGGTCGCCGACGAGCTGAACGCCCTGGACTCCCCCGACGAGGCCGTCTTCTACACCTCGGGGCGCACCAGCAACGAGGCCGCCTTCGTCTACCAGCTGTTCGTCCGGGCCTTCGGCACCAACAACCTGCCGGACTGCTCCAACATGTGCCACGAGTCCAGCGGCAGGGCGCTCGGCGAGACCATCGGCATCGGCAAGGGGTCGGTGACCCTGGAGGACCTGCACGCCGCCGACCTCATCCTGGTCGTCGGGCAGAACCCCGGCACCAACCACCCGCGGATGCTCTCCGCCCTGGAGCGGGCCAAGCGCGGCGGCGCCCGGATCGTGGCCGTCAACCCGCTGCCGGAGGCGGGGCTGCTGCGCTTCGACAACCCGCAGACGGCGCGGGGGCTGGTCGGCGGCGGCACCCCGCTGGCCGACCGCTTCCTGCAGATCCGGCTCGGCGGCGACCTCGCGCTCTTCCAGGCCTTCGGCCACGCCCTGCTGCGGGCCGAGGAGGAAGCCCCCGGCACGGTGCTGGACCGGGCCTTCGTCGAGGAGCACACCACGGGCTTCGCCGAGTACGCGGCCGCGCTGCGCGACCTGGACTGGGACGCGGTGGGCGAGGCGACCGGGCTGCCGCGGGAGGCGATCGAGGAGGTGGCCGGCTGGCTGGCCGCCTCCCGCCGCACCGTGGTGTGCTGGGCGATGGGCCTGACCCAGCACAAGCACTCGGTGCCGACGATCCGGGAGGTCGTCAACGTCCTGCTGCTGCGCGGCAACATCGGCCGGCGTGGTGCGGGGGTCTGCCCGGTGCGCGGCCACAGCAACGTGCAGGGCGACCGCACCATGGGGATCAACGAGCGGCCCCCGGCCGCCTTCCTGGACGCGCTGCGCGCGGAGTTCGGCTTCGAGCCGCCGCGCGCGCACGGCCTGGACGTGGTGGAGGCGCTGCGGGCGATGCGGGACGGCCGGGCGAAGGTGTTCTTCGCCATGGGCGGCAACTTCGCCGCCGCCACCCCGGACACCCGGGCCGCCCACGAGGCGCTGCGCCGGCTGCGGCTGAGCGTGCAGGTCTCCACCAAGCTCAACCGCTCGCACACCGTCACCGGCCGGACGGCGCTGATCCTGCCCACGCTCGGCCGCACCGAGCGGGACGTCCAGGCGTCGGGCGAGCAGTTCGTCACGGTGGAGGACTCCATGGGGGCCGTGCACGCCTCCCGTGGTTCGCTGCCGCCGGCCTCTCCGGACCTGCTCAGCGAGGTGGCGATCGTCTGCCGGCTGGCCCGGCGCACGCTCGGCCCCGGCGGCGCCGTGCCGTGGGAGGAGTTCGCCGGGGACTACGCGGCGGTGCGGGAGCGGATCGCCCGGGTGGTGCCGGGGTTCGAGCGGTTCGAGGAGCGGGTGCGGGAGCCGGGCGGCTTCCTGCTGCCGCACCCGCCGCGGGACTCGCGCACCTTCACCACGCCGTCGGGCCGCGCGGTGTTCAGCGTGAACCGCTTCGAGGCCCCGCGGGTGCCGCCGGGGCGCCTGCTGCTGCAGACGCTGCGCTCGCACGACCAGTACAACACCACGATCTACGGGCTGGACGACCGTTACCGCGGGATCCACCACGGGCGGCGGGTGGTCTTCGTGCACCCCGACGACCTGGCGGGGCTCGGCATCGCCGACGGCACGCTGGTCGACCTGGTCGGCGAGTGGCCCGGCCAGGAGGACCGGCGGGCGCCCGGCTTCCGCGTGGTGGGCTACCCGACGGCGCGCGGCTGCGCCGCGGCGTACTTCCCGGAGACCAACGTGCTGGTGCCGTTGGACAGCACGGCGGAGGGCAGCAACACGCCGACGTCGAAGTCGGTGGTCGTGCGGTTGGAGGTGACGACCTGATGGCCGGACGGGTGACGCGGCGCCAGCCCGTCGTGCGCCTGGCACCGGGGCGGCACGTCGGCAGCCGGGAGACCCTGGCGGTGGAGGAGCCGCTGGAGATCCGGGTCGGCGGGCGCCCGCTGACCACGACCATGCGCACCCCGGGCCACGACTTCGACCTGGTGGCCGGCTTCCTGGTCGCCGAGGGCGTGGTCGGCGGACCGGAGGACCTGCTGGCGCTGCGCTACTGCTCGGGGACCGACGAGGACGGCGCCAACACCTACAACGTGCTGGACGCCGCGCTGGCGCCCGGCCTGCCGCTGCCGGCCACCGCCAACCGCGCCATGCTGACCACCAGCGCCTGCGGGATCTGCGGCAAGGACAGCATCGAGGCGCTGCGCGTCCGCGCCCGCTGGTCGGTGCGGGAGGATCCGGTGCGGGTGGAGCCCGCCGTGCTGGCCGAGCTCCCGGACCGGCTGCGCCGGGAGCAGCGGGTGTTCGCCGCCACCGGCGGGGTGCACGCCGCCGGGCTGTTCACCGCGGAGGGCGAGCCGCTGTGCGTCCGGGAGGACGTGGGGCGGCACAACGCGGTGGACAAGGTGGTGGGGTGGGCGCTGCGCGCCGGCCTGCTGCCGCTGCGGGGGCACGTGCTGGTGGTGAGCGGTCGCGCGTCCTTCGAGCTGACGCAGAAGGCCTGGATGGCGGGGATTCCGGTGCTGGCGGCGGTCTCCGCGCCGTCCTCGCTGGCGGTGGACCTCGCCGAGGAGGCCGGGGTGACACTGGTGGGTTTCCTGCGCGGTGACACCGGCAACGTGTACACCCGGGCCGACCGGTGTGTGCCCACGCCACGGCCCACGCCTCGACCCGCGTCGCAGCCCGCGTCCCAGTCGGACGGAGCACGTGCCGCGGCGGCCGCCGCCACGCCGAACGGCGCCGGGCGGGGGTGAGGGATCGATGAGGTGGTCTGCTGTCCGGCTGCGGCGTACTGCCGCCGCACCGGTGAAGGAAAGGTTTCCGCTCGTGGTGGCGGTGACGGGGCAGGTGGCGCCTGCCCGGTTGGACACGTTGGAGAGGGAGGACGCCGTGCCAGACCCCGTCCCACAGCCGGCTGTCGCGCTCCCCGGGCGCGGCACGGCCCACCTGGCCCTGGTTCCCGATCCCGATCCGACGTCGCCGGCCGCGGCCGCCTCGGTCTCGGACACGGCGCTGCCGGTCCCGGGCGCGGCGCGTCCCGGTCCGCCCGAGGTGGCGCACCCGTCGCCGGGCGCCGACCGGGCCTGGCCGGCGCCGCGGCTGACGGCGGCGGAGCGCCGTGCCCTCCGGGTGATCGCGCAGCGGCGGGTGCGCTACCTCGGCGACCGCGCCGAGCCGGAGCGCCGCTGGTTCCACTACTGGCTGCCGGAGGGGACCGAGGGTCCGATGGGCAACCGGGACGCGGTGCTGCGCAACGCCACGGTGAAGGTGCTGCTGGACCTGGGCCTGGTGCGGCTCGGCGAGACCATCTACGACCCGGCGATGTGGAAGTGCCCGGTGACGGTGACTCCGCTGGGCCGGCAGGTGCTGGAGCAGCTCGGGCAGGACGCCGACGCCGGCTGACGGTGTCACACCCTGCGGACCGGGCGGGGCGGGACGGCCGTCCGGTCGAACCGCCCCGACATGAAGTACGGTGAGATACGCACATGGAGGGCGGGCGGCCGGGCCGATGGGACGGCCGGGCCGAAGCGACCAGTGAGGGGAGGCCGGATGCCGTCGACCGTGGATGCCGGGCCCGCCGCCCGGCGCTGGGCCGTCGTGGAACCGCCCGAGTCACTGCCCGATCCGTTGCCGGAGCCGGCGCGCGAGGAGCTGCGCCTGGAGGTGGTGATGGGCGCGCTGAGCGACCCGCTGCGGCTGGGCATCGTCCGCAAGCTGCTGCTGGAACGGGAGGAGTTCGACCACACCTGCGGCTGGTTCCGGCTGGACCGGCCGAAGTCCTCGCTCACCCACCACTTCCGGGCGCTGCGCGAGGCCGGTCTGATCCGGCAGCGGCAGTACGGGCTGGAGCGGCGCAGCCACGTCCGGACGGAGGACCTCCAGGCGCGATTCCCCGGCCTGCTCGACCTGATCGCCGACTGGACCCCGGCGACGCCCGCCCCGTCGCCCGCTTGACGGGGCGCCAGGTCGCCTGAGCCGACGTCAGGGCGTGCCATTTTTGTCGGGGTTGTCTCCATGGGCGTTTTCCGTCGGGAGCCTGCCCATTCATCAGGAGCCTGCCCAATTCATCAGGGGCATGCCACTTGGTCAGGGGCATGCCATTTCGCTCGTCTGCGCGTCCGCGTGTTCTGGGGGGACCCCCTGTTTCAGGATCCCATGCGGTGATGACGGACCGCATCCCCCCAATTCCCGCCTGTGGATAACTCCGGCCTTCCGGGGGCGTTGGCCGGCACAGGCTCCAGCCCCAGCCACCAAGGGGTTCCCGTTTCAGGCCACTTGGCCACGCAGCGCTGGCCCCAGACCTGGCCCCTAGCCCAGGCCCCCAGCCCTCGCCACCCAGCCCGGGCCACCCAGCCCAGGCCGCAGGTCCAGACCAGAGCTCGAGACTCAGGCACTCCCCCGACTCAGCCCGCCGCGCTGCCAGGTCCCCAACCCCCCGTAGGGGGGATCGCGGACCCCCTTCTTCAGGATCCCATGCGACGATCAACCGGCGCAGCCCCCGTCGCGCAGCCTGTGGATAACTCGGAACGCGCACATGACAGGACGCACGCTCGGCAGCACACCCTCGGCAGCCCGCACAGTCCTCCACGGCCAGTGCGTCATCGCCGAAAGGCCAGGCACCCGCCACCGCGGCCGTCGGGACAGGCCGGAACCGGGCCCAGCCGCGCTGGGCCGGGCTGGGCTGAGCCGCGCCGAGCCGCGCTGGGCCGAGCCGCGCCGAGCCGCGCTGGGCCGGGCCGGGCTGGGCCGGGCGCTGGGCCGGGCGCTGGGCTGGGCACGGCTTACCCACTCATGGGACCCAGGGGGCGGGGCCGGGCCATCCCAGACCGGTCGCCCCAGGCCGAGCCACGTCGGACCGAGGCAGACCAGGCCGCGCATGCCAGGCCGGGCCAGTCCAAGCCACGGCAAGCCGGGCAGGTCCTCCAGGCAGACCAGACCGCGCCACATCAGTCCAGGAGACCAGGCCGTGCCACATCGCGTCCAGGAGAGCAGGCCGGGGCACGCCAGGCCGGGTCAGTCCAGGCCAGGGACGCCGGATCACGGTGGATCCAGGCAGGCCCGGGCGGGGCAGTCCCAGCCGGCCGGCTCAGTCCAGGCAGAACTCATTGCCCTCGGGGTCGGCCATCACGATGAAGCCGGCGCTCAGCGGCGGAGCCGGCTCGTGGCGGCGCAGCCGCGTCGCCCCCAGCGCCACCAGCCGGTCGCACTCGGCCTCCAGCGCCGCCATCCGCTCCTCGCCCTGCAGCCCGGGAGCCGCTCGCACGTCGAGGTGGACGCGGTTCTTGGCCACCTTGTCCTCCGGCACCCGCTGGAAGAACAGGCGCGGGCCGTGCCCGTCCGGGTCCTCGATGGCCGACCTCGTGTTGCGCTGGTCCTCCGGCACGCCGATCCCCGCCAGGAAGTCGTCCCACGCGGCCAGCGGGTCGGCGCCCTCCGGCAGGTCGACTCCGGGCGGGCCCGGGTGGACGTAGCCGAGGACGTCGCGCCAGAAGGACGACAGCGCCCGCGGGTCGTGGGCGTCGAAGGTGATCTGGACGTGCCGGCTCATCGGGTTGCTCCGTTCGTGGCGTGGTTCGTGTGCAGGTAGAGGTCGCGCAGCAGGCAGACCTCGGACAGGTGGTGGATCAGCTCGCGGTGGATGTGCAGCACCAGATCGGCCATGGTCAGCTCGGGGAAGGGCTCCTTCGGGCCGAGCCGGGTCCGGAGCCCGGCGTCGCCGAGGCCGCGCACGCCGGCCAGCCAGAGGTCGAGCTGGGCCTGGAGCTGGTCCAGCGCGGTGGCCGCGTCGCCGGCGTACTCCCAGGTTTCGTACGAGGCCGCCGGCGCGCCGAAGTGTGCCGCGTTGCGCGCGGCGAGCACACCGACGATCACGTGGCCGAGCCGCCAGGCGATCGTGGTGAAGGGCGGGGGCACCGGCTCGGGGAAGGCGTAGTCGATCGTGAAGTCCCCGGCGCCGGCCTGCACGGGCGCCGTCGAGGTGCCGCGCGGCCGCACGCTCCAGGCGTCCGGCATCGGCGACCAGAAGTACTCGTCGTCGGTGAGGCCCTCGAGGCGGGCCCGGAGCTGGTGGTTCCAGTGGACCTCCCACTGCTCGCGCAGCATCTGGTTCCAGTCGCGTTCGTCTGCGTCCATGGAGCCACTGTGGCACCGGGGGCGGACAGGATCGGTCCGCTATCTCTGGCAGGCTGGGCCACATGGACGCGGCGAACAACGACGAACGGGGGACGACCGAGCGGGTGCTCACCCTGCTCGGGCTGTTGCAGCAGCGCCAGGTCTGGACCGGTCCGGAGCTCGCCGAGCGGCTCGGGGTCACGCCACGCACGGTGCGGCGCGATGTCGGGCGGCTGCGCGCGCTCGGGTACCCGGTGCACGCCAGCCAGGGCGTCGGCGGCGGCTACCAGCTCGGCCCGGGGAAGGCCCTGCCGCCGCTGCTCCTCGACGACGAGGAGGCGATCGCCACCGCGGTCTCGCTGCTCGCCGGCGCGGGTGGCGCGGTCGCCGGCGCCGGGGACGCCGCGCTGCGGGCGCTGACCAAGCTCGACCGGGTGCTGCCCACCCGGCTGCGGCACGAGGTGCGCGCGCTGTCCGGCTCGGTGGAGTTCTTCGGCGGGGGCGGGCGCGCCCCGGTCGACCCCGAGGTGCTGATGACGCTGGCCAGAGCATGCCGCGACGAGGTCGAGGCCGCCTTCGACTACCCGTCCGGGGGCGAGGTGCGACGGCGGCGGGTGGAGCCCTACCGCCTGGTCGCCTCCGACCGGCGCTGGTACCTCCTGGCCTACGACCTCGATCGCGACGACTGGCGCAGCTTCCGTGTCGACCGGATGACCGAGGTGTCCGCACGGACCTGGCGCTTCCGCCCGCGCCCGGCACCGGACGCGGCGACGTACGTGCAGGAGGGCGTGGCGAGCCGGGTCTACCCGCATCGGGCGCGTTTCCTCGTGCACGCGCCGGCCGACACGGTGCGCGCGCAGATCCCGGCGTCGGCGGCCGTCGTGCGGCGGCGCGGGAGCGGGCGGTGCGAGGTCCTCAGCGGTGCCGAGAGCCTGGACTTCGTGCTGATGCACGTGCTCCTGCTGGGGCACGACTTCGAGGTGCTCGACCCTCCGGAGCTGGCGAGGCGCTGTCACGTGCTGGCGGGCAGACTGCGGTCGGCCGGTGCGGGAGCCTCACCGCCGCCGGACGCGCAGGGGTGACGGGCCGCGGGAGTGATGGGCCGGAGTGACCGGCCGACGGACGCGGGGCAGTGACGGGCCGCCGGACGCGGTGGCGGCGCGCCGCGCCGGGAATGAGCGGGCCGCCGGGGCGGTTCGTGCTGGGCAGTGATCAACCGGAGAGGGAGGGGCCGTCCGTGCGTGCCGTCCGCATCGATGGATTCGGTGGAGCCGAGGTGCTTCGGGTGGAGGAGGTTCCCGAGGTCGAGCCGCGGGCCGGCGAGGTGGTGGTGCGTTCCGTCGCGACCAGCGTCAACCCGGTCGACGACAAGACGCGGGAGGGCGCC
Source organism: Allostreptomyces psammosilenae (assembly GCF_013407765.1). Classification (GTDB taxonomy): domain Bacteria; phylum Actinomycetota; class Actinomycetes; order Streptomycetales; family Streptomycetaceae; genus Allostreptomyces; species Allostreptomyces psammosilenae. The sequence goes on along the minus strand of NZ_JACBZD010000001.1, from coordinate 1,724,258 downwards.
ATCGGCGAGGGGACGCCGCCGCTGCCGATGACGCTCGGCTGGGATCTGGCCGGCGTGGTGATCGACGGCGGCTCCAGTGGGCTGCGTGCCGGGGAGCGCGTGGTCGCGATGTCCCACCAGCTGGGCACCGGGCGGGGGACCTGGGCCGACGTGGTCGCGCTGCCCGCCGACGCGGTGGCGCCCGCGCCGACGGCGGTCAGTCTCATCGAGGCGGCCACCCTGCCGCTGCCCGGGCTCACCGCGCTGCAGACCCTGGACTGGCTGGCGGTGGCGGCCGGTGACCGGCTGCTCGTCACGGGCGCCGCCGGCGCGGTGGGCGGCCTGGCCGTCCAGCTCGCCAGGGCCCGCGGCGCACGGGTGGACGCCCTGGTCTCCCGGGAGGCCCAACTGGACTTCGTCCGGGCCCACGGCGCGGAGTGGGCGACCACCGACCCGGCCGACCTCCAGCCCCGGGGCTACGACGCCGTCTTCGACACCTTCGGGGCCTTCGTCACCGACGCCGTGGCCGACGGCGGCCGGTACGCCTCGATCGCCACCCAGGCCGGTCCGGTTCCCGACCTGTCCGCGCGGAGGGTGCGGACCACGGTGAACCAGGTGCGTGAGGACGGGGCGGGCCTGCGCGAACTCGCCCGGCTCGTCGACGACGGCGCCGTGCGGCCGCGCGTGGACTCCACGTTCGCGCTCCGGGACATCCGGGCCGCGCACCGGCGTTTCGGACGGGGCGGCCTGGACGGCAAGGTCGCGGTGGTCTTCTAGAGGGGCGCGCCCCGGTGACCGGGGCGCGCCCGGGGCGTCACCCCTGGCGGGCGTCTGCGGCCGACCCCCGCCCCGGCAGGCGGTCACCGGGGAGGAGGGCGAGGGCGTCCTCGGCGGGCAGTTCGACGGCCTGCCGGTGGGGGGTGCCGGTGAGCAGGTCGACGCTGCCGGCGGCGTAGCCCTCGGGCAGCGGCACGGTCACCGGCTGCCCGCCGTGGTTCAGCAGGAAGAGCACCTCTCCTCTGCGCACGGCCTCGACCCCGGCGACGGGTGCGGCCAGCGGGGCGGGCCGCAGGCCGGCGTCGTCGGCCACCCGGGTCAGCAGCCGCGCGCGGGTGGGGTCGTCGAGGCGGGTGGCGACGTACCAGGCGGTGCCGGCGCCGTGGGAGTGGCGGGTGATCACCGGCATGCCGGCGTCCTCCGGGTCCACGCCGGGGCCGGGTGGGAGGGTCGGCTCCACGGTGGCGACGGCCTCGGCGCCGGTGGTGCGCAGCGTCTCCATCCAGTAGGCGGCCCGGAAGTCGCCGAGGAGCGCGGAGGAGACGCGCGGCCCGGCGTCGGGGGCGAGTGGGCGGAACTCCTCGCCGGTGACGCCGAGCAGGTCGCGGAAGGGCGCGGGGTGGCCGCCGAGCCGGATGTGGTCGTGTTCGTCGACGACGCCGGAGAAGAAGCCCATGAGCAGGGTGCCGCCCTCGGCCACGTAGCGCACCAGTCGTTCGGCGTCGGCGTCGGTGACCAGGTAGAGGTTGGGGACGACCAGCAGCCGGTAGCGGTCGAGCCGGTCGGAGCCGGGTGGGAGGAGATCGGCGGTGTGGCCGGCCTGCCAGAGCGTGCGGTGGTACTCGCGCAGCAGTTCGGCGGGGTCGAGGTCCTGGCGGGGGTGGGCCTTCTGGCGCAGTGCCCAGACGTTGTGCCAGTCCCAGAGCAGGCCGATCTCGGCGGGGACGCGGCTGCCGGCCACCGCCGGGCCGAGGCGGCCGAGTTCGTCGCCGAGGCGGCAGACCTGGCGGAAGGCGCGGGTGTCCGGTCCGGCGTGCGGCAGCATGCCGGAGTGGAACTTCTCCGCGCCGGCGCGGGAGGCGCGCCACTGGAAGAAGGCGACGGTGTCCGCGCCGCGGGCGACGGCCTGGAGGCTGTCCAGGCGCATCCGGGCGGGGGTCTTGACGGTGTTGCGTTCCCGCCAGTTGACGCCGCCGACGGCCTGTTCCATCAGGATCCAGGGGGCGCCGTCGCGCAGGGAGCGGGCGAGGTCGTAGGCGAGGGCGGACTCGACGTGGCGTGCCGGGTCCTCGGGGTCGGTGTAGACGTCGATGGCGGCGGCGTCCTCCTCGGCCGCCCAGGCCCACTGGTCGACCTGGTCCCACAGGTGGATGAAGTTGGTGGTGACGGGGACGTGCGGGGTGGCCTGGCGGAGCAGGTCGCGCTCGGCCCGGAACTGGTCGAGCAGGACGTCGGAGGTGAACCGCCGGAAGTCCAGGAGCTGGGTGGGGTTGTGCAGGTAGGGCGCCCGGCGGGGGGTGGTGATCTCCTCCCAGCTGTCGTAGCGCTGGCTCCAGAAGGCGGTGGCCCAGGATTCGTTGAGGCGTTCCAGGGTGCCGTGGCGGGCGCGCAGCCAGTGGCGGAAGGCGGTGGCGGTGTGCTCGCAGTGGCAGGTGGGGCCGGTCTCGTTGCCGACGTGCCACAGCCGGAGCGCCGGGTGGCCGGCGTAGCGTTCGGCGAGGTCGGCGACGAGGGCCAGGGAGTGCCGCCGGTACTCGGGGGCGGAGGGGCACCACTGGTTGCGGGAGCCGTAGGTGAGGGGGGTGCCGGCGTCGTCGACGGGGAGGGTGTCGGGGTGGCGGTGGCCGAGCCACGGCGGGGGCGAGGCGGTGGGGGTGGCGAGGCAGACGCCGACGCCGGCGTCGTGCAGGAGGTCGAGGACGCGGTCGAGCCAGTCGAAGTCCCGGGCGCCGGGGCGGGGTTCGATGCGTGCCCAGGAGAACACGCCCACGGTGGCGAGGGTGACACCGGCGCGGCGCATCAGGGCGGCGTCCTCGGCCCAGACCTCCTCGGGCCACTGCTCGGGGTTGTAGTCGCCGCCGTAGAGGACGCGTCCCCGGGTGGCGTCGGACAGGTCGGGCATCTGCGCGCTCCTTTTGTTGGGGCTCGCGAGGAAGTTAGACAGTCCTGGAGGGGCTGTCAATCGCGGAGGGTGTCCGCTGCCCGCCATCCGGCCGCGTTTGCGGCTGTGGATGGCCTGTCCGACGAGGAGATACCCGCCTTGGTTCGGCTGGATCTGCGAACTAATTCTCCGTGGTGCCGCCCACGGACGGGAGCCGGTCGCGCGCCTCGGGCCCGGCCTTCTCGCGCGCCGCCTGCTCCGCCGCCGCCTGCTCGGCCGCCGCCGGCTCCGGCGCGGGCACCGCGAAGACCGGCAGGAACAGCTGGGCCAGCGGGCCGATGGCCAGCGCGTAGACCACGGTGGCGACGCCGACCGAGCCGCCCAGCAGGAAGCCGACCACCAGCACGCCGCACTCGATGACGGTGCGGACCAGCCGGATCGACCGCCCGGAGCGGGCCGCCCAGCCGGTCATCAGCCCGTCCCGCGGGCCGGGCCCGAACCGCGCGCCGATGTAGCAGGCGGTGGCCACGCCGTTGAGCAGCACGCCGGCCACCAGCAGACCGACGCGCACCGCGAGCACCCGCTGCTCGGGCAGCACCAGCAGCGTGGCGTCGGCGGCCACCCCGAGCACCAGGATGTTGCTGATCGTGCCGAGTCCGGGGCGCTGGCGCAGCGGCAGCCACAGCAGCAGCACCAGCGCGCCCACGAGGGTGACGACGGTTCCGAAGCTCAGCCCGGTCCGGTCGGCGACCCCCTGGTGGAAGACGTCCCACGGATCCAGGCCGAGGTCCGCGCGGACCATCAGGGCCAGGCTCGCCCCGTAGAGGGCGAGGCCGGCGTAGAGCTGGACGAGGCGGCGGACCATGGTTCTCCCCGATTGGACTGGTGTTGGCCGGTGAGCTCTGCCAATCTGGCCCGAAACCGTCCCGCGATTCCATAGCCAATCCGGAAGGAGTGGCCTGCCATGTCCTCTCCCCCATCCGTCCTGGGGACGCCGCGGACGTCCGTGGGCACCGCGCAGCTGGTGCGCCTGCTGGCGTCCCGGCCGAACGGCCGGCCCGCGTACCGCTCGCTCGCCGACGCGCTGCGCACCCTGGTGCTGGACGGCCGGGTGCCGCTGGCGGCCCGGCTGCCCGCGGAGCGGGAGCTGGCCGCCGCGCTGTCGCTGAGCCGCACCACGGTCACCGCCGCCTACGAGGCGCTGCGCGCCGAGGGCTTCCTGGCCAGCCGGCGCGGGTCCGGCAGCTGGACCACGCTGCCGGCGGGGCGGGAGGTGCCCTCCGCCGGGATCTCGCCGGTGGACTCCTGCCACGGCGTCCCGGGCGGGCCGGACGGCGCGCCGCGGGTCATCGACCTGGGCATCGCCAGCCTGCCGGCGCCCGAGCCGTGGCTGTCCGCCGCCGTCGCCGCGGCCGCCGACGAGCTGGGCGGCTACCTGGGCAGCCACGGGTACTTCCCGATGGGCCTGCCGGTGCTGCGGGAGGCCGTCGCCCGGCGGTACACCGAGCGCGGGGTGCCCACCACCCCGGACCAGATCCTGGTCAGCAACGGGGCGGCGGCCGGGCTGTCGCTGGTGCTGGGCCAGTTGCTGGGCCCGGCCGACCGGGTGGCGGTGGACTCGCCCGGCTACGCCAACGCGCTGCAGGCCGTGCAGCGGGTGGCCCGGCCGGTGCCGGTGGCGCTGGCCGAGGAGGGCTGGGACCTGGCGGCCTGGGCCCGGGTGCTGCGGGAGGCCGCGCCGCGCCTGGCCTACCTGATCGCCGACTTCCACAACCCCACCGGCCGGCTGATGCCCGAGGAGCAGCGGGAGCGGCTGGTCTCGCTCGCCCGGGCCGCCGGCACGGTCCTGGTGGTGGACGAGACCATGGCGGAGACGGCGCTGCACGACGGGCCGCTGCCGCGGCCGGTGGCGGCGTACGACCGGGCCGGCGGGACGGTGGTGGCGGTGGGCTCGGCCGGCAAGACGTTCTGGGGCGGGCTGCGGATCGGCTGGGTGCGGGCCGCCCCCGAGCTGGTGCGGGCGATCGCGGCGCAGCGCTCCAGCACGGACGTCGCCTCTCCGGTGCTGGAGCAGTTGGTGGTGCGCCGGCTGCTGGTGGACCACCTGCCACAGCTGCTGGCCGCGCGGCGGCCCCGGGTGCGGGCCCAGCGTGACGCGCTGGTGGCGGCGGTGCGCGAGCACCTGCCGGGCTGGACGTTCACCGTGCCCGACGGCGGGCTGTCGCTGTGGGCGCGCACCGACGGCGTGTCGGGGAGCGGGCTGGCCGGGGCGGCGGACCGCTGGGGGGTGCGGGTGGCGGCCGGGCCCCGGTTCGGGGTGGACGGCACGCTGGAGCGGTTCGTGCGGCTGCCGTTCACCCTGCCGGCGGCGGTGCTGCGGGAGGCGGTGGTGCGGCTGGCCGGCGCCGGCGGTTCGGTGGTCTCCGGGGTGGACGGGGAGGACGTCCGGGTGGCGTGAGAAGCCGATGGGGCGGTGCGTGGCGCCCGCACGCCACGCACCGCCCCGCACCCCTCCCCAGGGGTGGTCCGTGCGGCGGTCCCGCCGGTTCCTCCGGCGAAGCAGTCGGTCAGCCCTTGACCGCCCCGATGATGACGCCCTTGGTGAAGTGCCGCTGGACGAAGGGGTAGACCAGCAGGATCGGGATCACCGCGATCATCACCACGGCCATCCGCAGGGCGAGGCTGGGCGCGGAGTCCACGGCCTGCTGGATGCCGCCGGCGCCGGCCGGCAGGTCGCGGGCGTCCAGCACGAAGGTGCGCAGCACCAGCTGGAGCGGCCACATCCGGGTGTCGTCGATGTACAGCAGCGCGTTGAAGAACGCGTTCCAGTAGCCCACGCCGTAGAAGAGGGCGACGACCGCGGTGACCGCCCGGGACAGCGGCAGCACGATGGAGGCGAGGATGCGGAACTCGCCGGCGCCGTCGATGCGGGCGGAGTCGATGAGCTCCTGGGGGATGGACATGAAGAAGGAGCGCAGCACCACGACGTTGAAGGCGGCGATGGCCGAGGGGAGGATCAGCGCCCAGTAGCTGTCCACCAGTCCGAGGCCGCTGACCACCAGGTAGGTGGGGATCATGCCGGGGCCGAACAGGAAGGTGAGCAGCACGGTGAACAGCAGCGGCCGGTGCATGAAGGAGCCGGGGCGGGACAGGCCGTAGGCGCACAGGATGGACAGTCCGACGCTGATGACGGTGCCGACGACGGTGACGCCGGTGCTGACCAGGACGGAGCGGGTGATCACGCCGCCGCCGAGGACGGCCCGGTAGGCGTCCAGGGTCAGGCCGTCGGGCACCATCACCAGGCCGCCGGCCTCGGTGATGGTCTCCTGTGAGGACAGGCTGGTGAGCAGGACCACGTAGAGCGGGCCGAGGATCACCAGCACGATGGCGGTGAGGGCGAGGCCCTTGCCGATGCGCGCGAGTGGGCCCTCCGGCTCCTCCCACGGGGCCCGCTCGGGACGGGAGGACCTCAGCCGCCGCCGGGCGGTTTCCGATACGAGTGTCATGACCTGCTGTACACCCCCTGCTCTCCGAACACGTGCGCGATCCTGTTGGCGGCGAGGATCAGGGCGAGGCCGAACAGGCCCTTGAACAGGCCGACGGCCGCCGCGTAGGAGTAGTCGCCGTTGACGATGCCGGTGTAGTAGACGTAGGTGTCCAGCACTTCGGCGGCCCGGCTGCCGACGGCGTTGCGCTGGAGGATGAACTGCTCGAAGCCGACGGTGAGCGCGTCGCCGAGGCGGAGGATGAGCAGCAGCACGATGACCGGGCGCAGCGCCGGCAGGGTGATGTGCCAGGTCCGGCGCCAGCGGCCGGCGCCGTCGGCGGCGGCGGCCTCGTAGAGGCTCTGGTTCACGGTGCTGAGGGCGGCCAGGAAGATGATGGTGCCCCAGCCGGCGTCCTTCCAGACCATCTCGGAGGTCACCAGCAGGATGAAGGTGTCCGGGTCGGTCATGATGCCCAGCGGGCTGTTGCCGCTCTCCCGCAGGATCTGCGAGACCAGGCCGGCGCCGCCGAGGATCTGCTGGAAGAGGGTGATGACCAGCACCCAGGAGAAGAAGTGCGGCAGGTAGACCACGGACTGCACGAACACCCGGACGCGGCTGTTCAGGATGCTGTTGAGCAGCAGGGCCAGGGCGATCGGGACGGGGAAGAAGAACACCAGCTGGAAGGCGGTGATCAGCAGGGTGTTGCCGGTGGCCCGCCAGAACAGCGGGTCGGTGAAGAACCTGCTGAAGTGCCAGAAGCCGACGAACTGGCTGTCCCGGATGCCCACGAAGGGCGAGTAGTCCTGGAAGGCGATGACGTTGCCGAGCAGCGGCGCGTAGTGGAAGACCAGCAGCAGGCCGATGGCGGGTAGCGTCATGGCGACCAGTGGCCAGTCGGCGCGCAGCCGTTGGCGCCAGGTCTTGGTGATGGTGGCGGCCGGCTTGGTCGGGGCGCCGCCGGCCGGTGGTGCGGTTGGTGGGTCGCCGGCGGTGCGCGTGGCCGGTGGCCCACCGGCGAGGGCGGGTCCGGCGCCACCGCGCGGGGCGGTGCCGCGGACCGTGGTCTGGTCCTCCATGGGTGCGCTCTCCTCGTGCCGCTGTCACGGGCGTCCGGTGCCCGGGGACGCCCCGGCGGGGGGTGGGTGCGGACGAAAGTGGGGGGGTGGGCGGCCGCCCGGCGCCCGGGGGCGGGGGCGGCCGGCGGTCACATGCGGCCGGCCTCCTGGAAGACGCCGGCGTAGAACTCGCGGAGCCGGTCGCCGCCGTCGCGGCGCCAGCTGGCGACGATGCTGTCCCACTCGCTGATGTCGACCCGGCCGCGGTAGACGTCCTTGACCCGCTCCTCGTACTCGGTGGCGAGTCCGACCAGGTCGGCCGGCTCCTCCACGTGCAGGCCGCGCTTGGGGTCGTCGTCGATGTACTGGGCGGCCTCGCTCTGCCAGGCGTGCAGCGCCTCTACGTACCCGGGGTACTGGACGTGGGCGATGACGGAGGGGCTGCCGACCAGGAAGCCGTAGGTGAGGGTGACCTCGGAGCGGCCGAGGTCGGTGACCTGGGGGGCGTTCTTCTCGCCGCGGGTCCAGTGGGTGCCCTCGGCGCCGTAGAGGGCCAGGTCGTACTCCTGGGTGCCGAGCGGGGCGGCCAGCAGGTTGAGGCAGCGCAGGATCTCCTGGACCTTCTCCGGCGGGGTGCCCTTCTTGATGAAGGTCAGGAAGGCCGCCGGCAGGGTGGGGCCGTAGACGATCGGGGTGCCGCCGTCGTGGGCGAACGGCTTGAACGGCTGCATCTGGAAGTCGGGGTTGTTGGCCAGCTGCCGGCCGAGGGCCTCGTGCCAGGCACCGATGCTGTCGGCGTACATCAGCATCCGGCCGCTCTCGAAGAGGTCCTTGCCGTTGCTCTGGCCGCCGGCGATGTCCGGGTGGACCAGGCCCTCGCTGTAGAGGATGCGCAGCCACTCGATGGCGGCGCGGTACTCCTCGGTCTCGATCTGGTTGGTGAGGGTGCCGTCGGAGTTGATCCGCCAGTTCTGCGGGGCGCCGAACATCCGCTGGGCGTCCCACAGCAGGTCGCCGAAGGCCCAGCGGTTGTTGTCCGGGTCGTTGACCTCGCGGCCGAGGGCCAGCAGTTCGTCGGCGTTGGTCGGCTCCGCGAGGCCCATCTGGTCGAAGATGTCCTTGCGGTAGTAGGTGACGTTGCCGAACATCGAGAACTGCGAGGGGATGCCGTACAGCTCGTTGCCGTAGACGCCGAAGGCCCAGGCCGTGGTGGGGAAGCCGGCCAGCAGCGGGTAGTCCTGGGCGCCCTTGTCGCCGCGCAGGTACTCGGTGATGGGCTCGAAGAGGGTGGGCACGGCCTCGGTGAAGCGGGCGGGGAAGTCCCAGTTGGGGATGCAGGTGAGGTCCGGGTGCTCGGAGGCGGCCAGCGTCGCGCTGAGCTTGGGGCCGTAGTCCTCGCCGGGGACGGGGTTGAACTGGAAGGTGGCGCCGAGGCGTTCGTTGACCGCGTCGTAGTAGGAGTTGGAGCCCAGGCCCGGCGGGATGGGCCACCACGCCGGGGTCATGGCGGTGAAGGTGGAGCCGGCGCCGGGGGTGCCCTCGACCGCGCGGACCGGGTCGGCGGGGTAGGTGAGGAAGCCGGGCGGGGTGGGGCCGGCCGGGCCGTCGACGCCGGGCAGGTCGGGCGTGACGATGTTGGTGGGTGTGTAGGTGGGCAGCAGGTCGTTCAGTGTGCTGGCGTCGGCTCCCGCTCCGCCGCCGCTGCCCCCGGCGGAGCCGCTGTCCGGTGCTGAGCAGGCGGTCAGGACGGGCCCGGCCGCGGCCATCGCCGTTCCCGCGGCGAGGACGCTGAGGAATCTGCGGCGGTTGGGCCCGCCGGCGGGCAGGGAGGGGGTCATGGATGGCTCCTACCGATCGTTGAGTACCGAGACGGTCGCGTCCCCGCTCCCAGGGCGGGACGGGGAGCGGGACGCGCACGGGCAGCGAACGCCGTCTACTTCGTACGGTGAGACGACAAACTAATCCCGAGCTCGGACAGCGGCAAGACGGCGGCAGCGGATTGACCCGGTACCGCTACCGAACCGTTGTAGAGCAACGAACGCACTGGCCATGAGCGGGATGCCGGGTGCGGTGAACGGTGCCGCCGCGGGCCGCGGCGGCGGCCTCGGGTCGCCTCACCCCCTTCCGTCGGCGCTGGAATAAGGCATGATGGACGTGCTAAACGGTGCGCACGGCGGCTGGTGCTGCCGCCCGCGACCGTCCTGTCCCGGCCCGGGCGTCCCGCGTCCGGCCCGCCGCCCGATCCGACGGCGACAAGGAACGACCCACCGGGAGCGACGAGTTGACACTCTCCACCACCGACCAGGGACCGCGGCCCGCCGGTTTCACCGACGTGCGCGGCACCAACCTCGCCCTCGTGCTCGACTTCGTCCGGCGGCACGCGCCGTGTTCCCGTTCGGAGATCGCCACGGGCACCGGACTGAACAAGGCCACCGTCTCCAGCCTGGTCGGCGAGCTGATCGACCGGCGGCTGGTCCGAGAGACCGGCACGTCCGAGAACCGCATCGGCCGACCGGCCGTCATGCTCGTGCTGGACGGCCGGGAGTACGCGGCCATCGGCCTGGAGATCAACGCCGACTACCTGGCGGCGGTCGCGGTCGACATCGCCGGCCGCCGGCTGCTCAGCTGGCGGCAGGCCTTCGACTCCGCCGGGGCCGGGCCGGACCGGGCGCTGGCCAGGCTGGCCACGCTCGCCCGCCGGGCCGTCGGGCGCGTGGAGCGCGCCGGCCACCAGGTGCTCGGGGTGGCCGCCGCGGTCCCCGGGCTGGTGGAGGCCGGCTCCGGCACCGTACTGAACGCCCCGGGCCTGGGCTGGCGGGCGGTCGACCTGCGCGGCGCGCTGGTGCGGGCCCTCGGCGACCCCGCCTTCCCCGTGCTGGTGGACAACGACGCCGGCCTCGGCGCGCTGGCCGAGTACCGGCACGGCGAGCACCGGGGCACCGCCCACCTGATCCAGCTGACCGGCGAGGTCGGGGTGGGGGCCGGTGTGATCAGCGGCGGACGCCTGCTGCGCGGCGCGGCGGGCCACGCGGGCGCGGTCGGCCACATCCCGCTCGACCCCGCCGGGCCGCCGTGCGCCTGCGGCCGGCGCGGCTGCCTGGACGCCCTGGTGAACCTCCCGGCGCTGGTGGCCGAGACCGACCCGGACGCCACCGCCGAGGACGTCCTGGCCGACCTCGGGGCCGAGGTGGAGGACCTCGCCGGACGAGCCGCGGCGGGCGACGCCGCCGTGCTGGAGCGCCTGGAGCGCGCGGGCGACTGGCTCGGCCGGGCGGTCGCGGTGCTGGTCGGCCTGTTCAACCCCGAGGTGCTCGTGCTGGGCGGACACTTCGTCACCCTCGCCCCCTGGCTGCTGCCCCACGTGGAGCGGGTGGCCACCGAACTCACCCTGGCGCCCGACCTCGGCGGCGCCCGCCTGGCCACCTCCAAGCTCGGCTTCGAGGCGGCGGCGCTGGGCGCCACCGCGAGCGTGCTGGACACCGTGGAGATAGCCCGGCTGCGCTCCCTCGACCGGTCGGCGGGCGCCCACGGTCGGTCCGCTGACGACCCATCGGATCCCGCCGCCGACACGGACGCGGACGCCGAGGCGGACCCGGACGCCGCGGCCGTCGAGGCCTTCTCGTGAGTCCGCGGCGTACCGGCGCGACCTGACAGCGACACCCCGGAGGCGCTCATCTGTCCGGCCCCACGGAACAGGTGAGCGCCCGCATCCCCGCGCTTCCCCCGATGCGCACGCCTGTTGCTGCGCGAAGCCTTGACGGTCTCCGACCCCTGTGCCACGTTCGTCTCACCGTCGCAACAAACCATGGCCCCCTGGGCATGGCGGCGCGTGCGCACTGTCGAAGCGCTTCAGCAGCACCGTCTACGGCTGCCCTTCGATCGAAGCGCTTCGAAAGTTCACCTCGTTCCGGAAGACCGGAGGGCGGTCCCCCACATGACCTCGCACACCACCGAGCCCTACCGCAACCCCGACCTGCCGCTCCAGCAGCGGGTCGACGACCTGCTGGGACGGCTCACCGCGGCCGAACGGATCGCCTTCCTCCACCAGCACCAGCCCGCCGTCCCCCGGCTCGGCCTGGAGCGCTGGACGACCGGTACCGAGGCGCTGCACGGAGTCGCCTGGATGGGGCCGGCCACCGTCTTCCCGCAGGCCGTCGGCCTCGGCGCCACCTGGGACCCCGAGCTGGTCCGGCGGGTGGGCGACGCGGTCGGCGACGAGGTGCGGGCCTTCCGCAACCGCGACCGGAGCAGCACCGGGCTCAACGTCTGGGCGCCGGTGGTGAACCTGCTGCGCGACCCGCGCTGGGGCCGCAACGAGGAGGGCTACGCGGAGGACCCGCTGCTCACCTCCGACCTGGCCACCGCCTACGCCTCCGGGATGCGCGGGGACCACCCGCGGGTGCTCAAGACCGCCCCCACGCTCAAGCACTTCCTGGCCTACAACAACGAGACCCGGCGGGAGACCACCTCCTCGTGCATGCCGCCCCGGGTGCTGCACGAGTACGAGCTGCCCGCCTACCGTGGACCGCTCCAGGCCGGCGCCGCGCTGGCCGTGATGCCCTCCTACAACCTGGTCAACGGACGCCCCGCGCACCTGAGCCCGCTGATCAACTCCGCCCTGCGGGAGTGGGCGCGCGACGGGCTCTTCGTGACCAGCGACGCCCTCGCGCCCAGCAACGTCGCCGGCGAGCAGGCGTACCTGCCCGACCAGCCCAGCGGGCACGCCGCCCTGCTGCACGCCGGCGTCGACAGCTTCACCGACAACGCCACCGACGCCGCCCCCACCATCGCCCACGTCACCGAGGCGCTGGAACGCGGGCTGATCACCATGGAGGACGTCGACCGGGCGGTGCGCCGCTCCCTGGAGCTGCGGATGCGGCTCGGCGACTTCGACCCGCCGGAGCGCGACCCCTTCGCCCACCTGACCTGGGACGTGGTCAACTGCCCGGAGCACCGCGAGCTGGCCCGCGAGGCGGCCCGCGCCTCCGTGGTGCTGCTGCGCAACGCGCCCGGCGCCACCGGCCGCCCGCTGCTGCCGCTGGATCCGGCGGCGCTGCGCTCGGTCGCGGTGATCGGCCCCCTCGCCGACATGCTGTACGAGGACTGGTACAGCGGCACCCTGCCCTACGGCGTCACCCCGGTCGACGGCCTGCGGGCGCGCCTGGGCGAGGACGTCCGGGTGACCCTGCACGACGGCGCCCGCCGGGTCCTGCTCCGGCTGGCCGGCACCGACCGCTGCCTGGCGGTGGACGGCACCGTGGTGCGCACCCGGGTCACCGGGGAGCGGCCCGCCGAGGATCCGGACTGCCTGCTGGACCTGATGGAGTGGTCGCCGACCGTCCGCACGCTGCGGGCGGTGGGCGGCGGCTTCCTGTCCGCCCAGGATCCGACCGACGACGTCCGGGACCTGCAGGGCGTGGTGAAGCAGGCCGGGGAGCGGATCCTGACCGCCGACCAGCCGCGTCCGAACGGCTGGGTGGTGCACGAGACCTTCGTCCTGGAGGACGTCCCGGGCGGCGGCACGCGCCTGCGCAACGTGGCCGCCGGCTACGCCGTGCACCGGCCGGCCAGCGACGACGTCACCTTCACCGACGACCCGGAGCGGGCCACCGTCTTCGAGGTCGTCACGGTGGTGGACGGCGTCGCGGAGGCCGCCCGGCTGGCCGCCGAGGCGGACGTCGCGGTGGTGGTGGTCGGCAACGACCCGCTGATCAACGGGCGGGAGACCGAGGACCGGGAGGAGCTGGAGCTCCCCGACGCCACCGAGCGGCTGGTCCGCGCGGTGCGCGCGGCCAACCCCCGCACGGTGCTGGTGGTGGAGAGCAGCTACCCGTTCGCCATCGGCTGGGCGGACGCGCACGTGGACGCGATCTGCTGGCTCTCGCACGGCGGCCAGGAGACCGGCGCGGCGCTGGCCGAGGTGCTGTGCGGGGACGTCTCGCCGGCCGGCCGGCTGCCGCAGACCTGGTACCGGTCCGCCGCCGACCTGCCCGACCTGCTGGACTACGACATCATCGGCAGCGACGCCACCTACCAGTACTTCCGGGGACGGCCGCTGTACCCGTTCGGGCACGGCCTGTCCTACACCACCTTCGGGTACGGCGGGCTGCGGCTGGACCGCGCGGAGGTGGACGCCGACGGCGAGGTCCGGGTCACGGTCGAGGTCACCAACACCGGCGACCGGGAGGGCGAGGAGGTGGTGCAGCTCTACACCCGTCAGCGCGGCTCCACCGCCGGCGGCCGGCTCAAGCTCGCCCGCCGGGCGCTGCGCGGCTACCGCCGGGTACGGCTGGCCGCCGGCGAGACGGCCGAGGTCGACTTCCGGCTGGCCGCCCGCGACCTGGCCGTGTGGGACACGGTGCGCGGCCGGATGGTGGTCGACAGCGCCCGGCACCTGGTGATGGTCGGCTCCTCCAGCGAGGACATCCGGGCCACCGCCCACCTGCGGGTGAGCGGTGAGACGCTGCTGCCGCACGACCCGGCGGCCGGGACGGTCCGCGCCGCCGACTGCGACGCCTTCGGCGGGGCGGTGCTGGGTGACGCCACCCCGGAGCGGGGCGACGTGGTGGTCTCCACCGCGGCGGGCGACTGGGTGGTCTGGGAGGACGTGCGCCTGCCCGACGACGCCGGCTTCTGCCGGCTGACGGTCGCGCAGGGCGGGGACAAGCCCGGGGAGGTCCGGCTGCTGCTGGACGACCCGCTGGACGGCGCGGTGGCCGGGGCGGCGACCGTGCAGCCGGGCGGCGGGCCGTACGCCTGGCGGGAGGTCGACGTGCGGCTGCGCGCCAGCGCGGGCCGGCACGACCTCTACGTGGTCTTCACCGACCCCGGCACCCGGCTGGCCGAGTTGTCCCTGCACCCCGGCGCCGACGCGGCGACACCCGGCACACGGACGGTCGACGCGCGGTAGCCTCACCCCGCCGACCCTGACGCCCTGTCCGAGACCGCCGCAGCCGCGGCCCTCCCCCACCCCACTCGTGGAGTCCGCATGGTCACCATCGCCGACGTAGCCCGCGCCGCCGGGGTCGCGCCCAGCACCGTGAGCTACGTGCTCAACGGCAAGCGGTCGATCTCCGAACCGACCCGCAAGCGGGTGCTGGAGAGCGTCCGCCAACTCGGCTACCAGCCGCACACCGGCGCGCGCGCCCTGGCCAGCAACCGGTCGGACACCATCGCGCTGGTGCTGCCGCTGCGCGCCGGCATGGACCTGCTGGTGCTGATGCAGTTCGCGGTCTCCGTGGTGACCACCGCCCGCGCGTACGACCAGCACGTGCTGCTGGTCACCGCGGACGAGGGCGCGGCCGGGCTGGAGCGGCTGGCGGCGGGCTCCACGGTCGACGGGCTGATCGTGATGGACGTCGAGGTGGAGGACGCCCGGGTGCCGGCGCTGCGGGCGCTGCCGTGCCCCTCGGTGCTGATCGGTTTCCCGCGCGACAGCGAGGGCCTGACCTGCGTCGACCTCGACTTCCGGCGGGCGGGCGCGCTCTGCGTGGAGCACCTGGCCGAGCAGGGCCACCGGCACATCGCGCTGCTGGGCGCGCCGCAGGCGGTCTACAACCGGGCCACCGGCTTCGCCCAGGGAACGCTGACCGGCTTCCAGGAGGCGGTCAAGCAGCACGACCTGACCGCCTGGGACGTGCCGTGCGAGCAGGGGTACGACGCGGTGCGGGAGACCGTGGAGCGCCTGCTGCGGCAGGATCCGGAGCTGACCGGCTTCGTGATCCACAACGAGGCGGCGGTGGGCCCGCTGCTGGAGGCGCTGCGGGCGCACGGGAAGTCGGTGCCCGAGGACGTGTCGGTGGTGGCGATCTGCCCGGACGAGGTGGCCGAGCGCTCCTCGCCGCCGCTGACCTCGGTGCTGGTGCCGGCCGGGGAGAGCGCCCGGCGGGCGGTCACCCTGCTGATGGAGAAGCGGTCCGGCACCCAGGTCCCGCAGGCCACCCTGCTGACGCCGTGGCTGACCGTGCGGGGCTCCACGGGGCCCGCGCCGGTCTGACCGGCCCACCGCCCGGGCGCCGCCGGGCCGGTCACCCGGCTTGCCGGTGGTTTGTGGGGGATGCAAACTAAAAGGGTGCGTGGGGGGCGCCTGACAGCCCCCCACGCCGTGTGGCATCCGGTCGGGGCGACCCGACCGGATGCCACACGCCTACCGGCTCATCGGCCCCGCAGGAGTGGGCGGGGGTGCCGTCCGTGGCCGGTGGCATCGAGCACCGTCACTAGCAGGTGCAGTCCTTGCCGTCCTCCGGCTTCTCCGGCTTCTCCGGCTTGGGCTCCGGCTTCGGGTCCGGCTTCGGCTTCTCGGGCTTCGGCTTCTCCGGCTTCTCGCCGTTGCCGTTGTTGGGCGGCTCCTCGCCGTTGCCGTTGTTCGGCGGCTCCTCGTCGTCGACCTCGATCTCGGCCTCGGCGTTCGCACAGCCGTTGCCGAAGGCCGGGTTGAGCACGCCGATGATGTCCACGGTGTTGCCGCAGAGGTTGATCGGGACGTGCACCGGCACCTGGAGGGCGTTGCCGGAGATGATGCCGGGCGAACCGACGGCGCCGGCCTCCGCCTCCGCCTCCGCGTGGGCCGCGCCGGCGCCGGCGACGACCAGGCCACCGGCGGTCAGGATGGCCGCCACATGCCTACTGGGGAAGTGCTGCATACGTGCGAAGCCCTTTCGCGTTCGTCTGGGGGAGCCGTGCGCTCCCAGACAGGACAACGACTCTGCGTGACGACGGGTCACCGCACGCGTCCACAACCACCCGAATGTACGTATGCGCAATTCCTCCAGCGGGGGATGGCGCGCCGGAACACGGCGGGATCCCGCGTTCCCGAACGGCCCTGCCGCACGGAGGATTGACAGTTTGTCGTGTGCAAACCACCATCAATGAGAGCGCTCCCAAGATCGCTCCAGCGTGCCCCGCGCCGTCCTGGCGACCTCCGGCACACCGCTGGGCGTCCCGCCCTGGAGAGGGCCACCGACAGCACGTCAACGCACGAGCGAACCGCAGGAGAGTCCGTGAAGATCACCCGCAAGCAGGGCCTGGTCGGCCTGCTGGTCGGCGCGTCCGGCTTGTCCGTCCTGGTGCTCCCGCCCCAGGCCGCGCAGGCGCACGGCGGCATGACGTACCCCGCCACCCGCACCTACGCCTGCTACAAGGACGGACTGGCCGGGGGCACCGGCGACGTCAACCCGACCAACCCGGCCTGCGCCGAGGCCGTGCGGATCAGCGGCAAGACGCCGCTGTGGAACTGGTTCGGCAACCTGATCAGCAACGCCGGCGGGCGGCACCAGGAGATCATCCCGGACGGCAACCTCTGCGGACCGCAGGAGACGTTCGCCGGCTTCCGGCAGGGCCGCACCGACTGGCCGACCACCGAGCTCACCGCCGGGGCGGACATCACCTTCCGGTACAACGCCTGGGCGCCCCACCCCGGCACCTGGTACCAGTACGTCACCAAGGACGGCTGGAACCCGAACGAGCCGCTCGGCTGGGACGACCTCGAACCGGTGCCGTTCGACCAGGTCACCAACCCGCCGATCAACGGCAGCGGCCCCGACGGCGCCGAGTACACCTGGAACGCCACCCTGCCCGAGGGCAAGAGCGGCTACCACGTCATCTACTCGATCTGGCAGCGCTCGGACAGCCCCGAAGCCTTCTACAACTGCTCCGACGTGGTCTTCACCGGCGAGGACGGCGGCGGCGAGGGTCCGGACACCCAGGCCCCCACCGCCCCCGGGACGCCCACCGCCTCCGCGGTGACCTCCTCCACCGCCACGCTCTCCTGGCCGGCCGCCCGGGACAACGTCGCGGTGACCCGCTACGACCTCTACCGGGAGGCCGGGCAGACGGACGAGCTGGTGGCCACGACCAGCGGCACCACCGCCAACCTGACCGGTCTGGCCGCCGAGACGCCGTACACCTACTACGTCGTCGCCCGGGACGCGGCCGGGAACGTCTCCTCGGCCTCCAGCCCGGTGACGTTCACCACCGCCGCGGAGGGCGGCGGCGAGCAGCCGGCGGGCGACTGCCAGGTGACCTGGGCGGTGGCCAACGCCTGGGAGGGCGGCTTCACCGCCAACGTGACGCTGAAGAACACCGGTACGACGCCGATCAACGGCTGGAAGCTGGAGTGGGTCTTCTCCGGCGGCCAGCGGGTCTCCCAGGCGTGGTCCGCCACCGCCGAGCAGCACGACCACCACGTGACCGTCACCAACGCCTCGTGGAACGGCACGGTGGCGCCGGGCGCGTCGGTGACCTTCGGCCTCAACGGGACCCAGGCCGCCGGCGACCGGCAGCCCGACCTGTTCACGGTGAACGGCTCCACCTGCACCACCGCCTGATCCGTCCCGGCGGAGGGTGAGTGCCCCTCCAAGGGGACACCCGAGGGCGACCGGCGTCGGCCGGTCGCCCTCGGCCCGTTCCGGCTACGCGCCGCGGCGGGCGCGCAGTTCGGCCTCGATCAGGTCGGCCGCCCGCGGGGTGCCGCCCTCGCGGCGCATCTCGGCCCGGATGGCGGCCAGGCGGGCGGCCACCTCCGGGTCGGCGGTGAGCGCGTCGACCGCCTCCCGCAGCACCTCGGGGGTGGCCTCCTCGGTCGGCACGTGCCGGCCGACGCCGAGTTCCCGGATCCGCTCCGCGTTGCCGAACTGGTCGACCGCCTGCGGCACGGCGACCATCGGCACGCCGTGGTACAGCCCCTCGACGGTGCCGCCCATGCCGGCGTGCGTGATGAACGCGTCGGCCTGGGAGAGCACCGAGAACTGCGGCACCCAGCGGTGGACCTCGACGTTGTCCGGCACCGGGCCGAGCGCCGCCTCGTCCACGTAACGGCCGATCGACATCACGACGTGCCAGCGGCTGTCGCCGAAGGCCGCGATGCAGGCGCGGAAGAACTCCGGCTGGTTGGTGTAGGCGGAGCCCAGCGTGACCAGCAGCACCGGGCGGCCGTCCTCGGGTGTCCGCCAGCCGCCCTGGTCCGCGCGGTCCCCGGCGCACGGGCCGACGAAGGTGTAGACCTCCTCGGAGACCCGCTCGGCGTTCGGCTGCATGGCCTTCGGGATCAGGACGACGCAGCGCCTCGGCCGGCCGGTGAAGTCGTCCGGCGTGAGGCCGACGCCGTTCTCCCGCAACCACCGGGTGAACTCCCCCTGGTAGGCGACGCCGGCGGGCGAGGCGAAGAGCGGGCCGAGGAAGTCCGCCATGTCCTCCTGGTAGCCCTCCCAGGCGACGTAGGTCGGGGAGAGCTGCACGGCGGGGACGCCCCACTTCTCGGCCATCAGCCGGCCCGGGTAGCCGGCGATGTCGTACAGGAAGAGGTCGGGGCGGTCCGCCTCCCAGACCGCCTCCAGCTGCGGCAGGACGGCCTGGGACTCCCTCAGGAAGAGGTTCATCGCCTCGATGGCGTCATCCGGCCAGGACTGCTCCGGGTCGTCCTCCCTCGGCAGGAGCGAGGTGTAGGGGACCACGGTGGCGCCGGTGGCCGCCACCGTGGCGGCGAAGGCGTCGGTGGTGGCGTAGCTGACCCGGTATCCGCGCTCGACGAGTTCGCGGATGACGGCGAGGCCGGGGTTGACGTGGCCGTGGGCCGGAATGCCGACCACGGCGATGTGGCCGCGGTGGCCGGCCGGGGACGTGCTGGGATGGGTGTTGTCGCGCGACATGTGCGGCGCTCCAGGGCATGAGAGCTCCCGACCGCGGAGGGCGGGAGGGGATTCGGTCCATGGACGTCTACGGCTCGGCGCGCGCGTCGACGGCCCACGCGGCGTGCGAGGCCGGGTGGGTGACACGTGCGACACGCGGGAAACGCGAGGCGCGCCGAGGAGCGGGTGGTGTCAGGGCGTCGGCGAGGGGCGCTCGGGCGCGGGCCTCACCACGGCGTGCACCACGCCGGGCTCACTCGTAGATCTGTCCGATGGGACCGCTCAGTCTCATGCCCGTGAGGCTAGCGGGCCGCGGGCGGGGGCGCATCCGGTTTTCCTCTCCCTCCCCCCGCCGCCCGGCGGTGCGGTGCGCGCGGCGCGCACCGCACCGCACCGCCGGGCGCGCGGTCGGTCGCGCGGGTCGGTCACGCCCCGCTGGGCTCGGCGTGGGTCGGGGAGCCGTCGGCGAGGAAGCCGAGCAGGTCCTGGCGGGTGACGATGCCGGCCGGCTTGCCCTCGACGAGGACCACCGCGGCGTCCGCCTTCTCCAGGACGGCCATCAGGCTCGCGGTGGTCTCGCCGGAGCCGACCAGCGGCAGCGCCGGGGAGACGTACGCGTCCAGCGGGTCGTCCCGGCGCGCGCGGCCGGTGTAGAGGGCGGCGAGCAGTTCTCGCTCCACGATGGAGCCGACCACCTCGCCGGCCATCACGTCCGGGTGGGCCGCGCCCGGCGAGACCACGGGCATCTGCGAGACGCCGTACTCGCGCAGCACCTCGACGGCCTCGCCGACGGTCTCCCCGGGGTGCACGTGGACGAAGCTGGGGATGCCGCCCGACTCGGCCTCGGCCTTGCGCGCCAGCACGTCGGCGACCCGGGCACCGGTGCTGGGCTCGCTGAGGAAGCCGTAGTCCGCCATCCAGTCGTCGTTGAAGATCTTGGACAGGTACCCCCGGCCGCCGTCCGGCAGCAGCACCACCACGGTGTCCTCGGGCCCCAGCCGGCGGGCGACGCGCAGCGCGGCGACCACCGCCATGCCGCACGAACCACCGACCAGCAGGCCCTCCTCCCGGGCCAGCCGGCGGGTCATCGCGAAGGAGTCGCGGTCGGCGACGGCGACGATCTCGTCGGCGACGCCGCGGTCGTAGGCCTCGGGCCAGAAGTCCTCGCCGACGCCCTCCACCAGGTAGGGCCGGCCGGTGCCGCCGGAGTACACCGAGCCCTCGGGGTCGGCGCCGATGATCCGGACGGCTCCGCCGGAGACCTCCTTGAGGTACCGGCCGGTGCCGGTGATGGTGCCGCCGGTGCCGACGCCGGCGACGAAGTGGGTGATCGTGCCGCCGGTCTGCTCCCAGATCTCCGGGCCGGTGGTCGCGTAGTGCGAGGCGGGGTTCTCCGGGTTGCTGTACTGGTCGGGCTTCCAGCCGCCCGGCGTCTCGCGCACCAGCCGTTCGGAGACCTGGTAGTAGGAGTCGGGGTGCTCGGGGGCCACCGCGGTGGGGCAGACGACGACCTGCGCCCCGTAGGCGCGCAGCACGTCGATCTTGTCGGAGGAGACCTTGTCGGGGCAGGTGAAGACGCAGCGGTACCCCTTCTGCTGGGCCACCAGCGCGAGGCCCACCCCGGTGTTGCCGGAGGTGGGTTCGATGATGGTGCCTCCGGGGCGCAGCGCGCCGGACCGCTCGGCGGCCTCGACCATGCGCAGCGCGATGCGGTCCTTCACCGAGCCGCCGGGATTGAGGTACTCGACCTTGGCCAGCACGGTCGCGCTGATGCCGGCCGTGACGCGGTTCAGCCGGACCAGCGGGGTGTTGCCGACGAGTTCGATGACCGAGTCGTGGTAACGCACGGTCCTCCTCCTCCGGGTGCGGGTGCGGCCAGGGGTGTGGCCGGCCGGGGGCTGCTTCGCGCGCCCCCTTCGGGCCCGGCCCCCGACCAGAACACCCTAGAGGCGCGGGAGCCACGTGAGGCGCTTTCGTCCCGAGGCGCACCCGATCGGGTAGCCGGTGGCCGCGCGCCGGTAGTTCTTCGGTGGTGATTGCAGAATGCCCGCCATGGCCAACATGCCACGCCGGGGCCCGCCGCGCGAGTACGACCGGGAAGCGGCGCGATGTGCGGGCGGGGCGATGTGCGGGCGGGGCGATTTCTTGGCATGTTCCCGGCAGTCTGGTGGCGGCAGGGGGAGCAGAATGGCCGTCATGACCGAGACGGAAACGATCGCCCGAGTCGACCCGCCCTATGCCGCCGGCGAGCGGGCCATGCTGACCTCCTGGCTCGGCTACCACCGCGCCACCCTGGCGCTGAAGTGCGAGGGGCTGACGGCGGCGCAGTTGCGGATCCGCGCCGTGGAACCGTCCGCGCTCTCCCTGCTGGGGCTGGTGCGGCACATGGCCGAGGTGGAGCGTGCCTGGTTCCGCCGGGTGCTGGCGGCCGAGGCCGCTCCCCCGCTGTACTACTCCGACACCGCGCCGGACGGCGAGTTCGACGAGGTGGACACGGCGGACGCCGAGGAGGCCTTCGCCACCTGGCGTGCCGAGTGCGCCCACGCGGACCGGCTGGTGGAGGCCGCCGAGTCGCTGGAGGTGACCGGCCTGCGGCACGGCGAGCCGGTCACCCTGCGCTGGATCCTGGTCCACATGATCGAGGAGTACGCCCGGCACAACGGCCACGCCGACCTGCTGCGGGAGCGGATCGACGGGAGGGTCGGGGAGTAGCCCGGCACCCGCCCCGCGCCCGTCCGTGCCTGGTCAGCGGCGGGCGGCGCGCCGGGCGCCGGCCCACTCCAGCAGCCGCTCGGCGCTCCAGGTGTTGATCACCCGCTCCGCCGGGACCCCGCACTCGGCCGCCCTGACGCAGCCGTGGTGCTGCCACTCCAGTTGCCCGGGCGCGTGGGCGTCGGTGTCGATGGCGAACAGCACGCCGGCGTCGACGGCCCGGCGCAGCAGGTCGCGGGGCGGGTCGAGGCGCTCCGGGCGGCAGTTGACCTCCACGGCGGTGCCGGCCTCCCGGCAGGCGGCGAAGACGGCGTCCGCGTCGAAGCGGGAGGGCTTCCGGCCGCGCCCGCCGACCAGCCGTCCGGTGCAGTGCCCGAGGACGTCGACCAGCGGATCGCGCACGGCGCGCACCAGCCGGCGGGTCATCGCGGCGGGTTCCATGGCGAGCTTGGAGTGCGCGGAGGCGACGACGACGTCGAGGCGGTCGAGCAGTTCGGGATCCTGGTCGAGGGAGCCGTCCTCCAGGATGTCGCACTCGATGCCGGTGAGGAGTCGGAAGGGGCGCAGCCGGGGGTTCAGGTCGGCCACCACGTCGAGTTGTTCGCGCAGCCGGTCCGGTTCCAGCCCCCGGGCGACCCGCAGCCGGGGTGAGTGGTCGGTGAGGACCATCCACTCGTGTCCGAGGTCGCGGGCGGCCAGGGCCATCTCGTCGATCGGGCTGCCGCCGTCCGACCAGGTGGAGTGCGTGTGGCAGTCGCCGCGCAGCGCCCGGCACAGCCGCTCGGCGGCGGCCGGGAGCCGGCGCGGGGCCTGGTCCTCCAGTTTGGCCAGGTAGTCGGGGGTCTGGTCGGCGGCGGCCTGTTGGACGACGGCCGCGGTGACCGGGCCGATGCCGGGGAGCGCGGTGAGGGTGCCGGCGCGCAGCCGCTGCCGCAGTTCCGTGGGGTCCAGGGCGGCGACGACGGCCGCGCCGGTGCGGAAGGCGCGCACCCGGTAGGTGGGCGCCTGTTCGCGTTCCAGCAGGTAGGCGATGCGGTTGAGCGCGGTGACGGGGTCCACGTGTCCCGGGTTCCCGGGTGGGAGCGGGTCACACCTCCCGCGCCGGCCGGGCGGCGCCGCCCGGGACCGCCGGGACGCCCGGGGCCGGCGGGCGCCAGGAGAAGACCGGGGCGAACTGCCGGGCGAGGACGGAGGTCGGCAGCAGGCCGGTCAGCCGCAGCAGCGCCGGGCGCAGGACGGCGACCGGGCCGGTGGCGTGGGCCAGCCGGGCGGCGTTGTGCGAGCGGCGCACCAGGGCGGCGGTGCGCGCGGCGCGGGCGGCGGTGTAGTGCGGCAGGCGTGCGGGGACGTCGGCCGGGGTGGCGCCGTCGAGCAGCAGGGCGAGGGTGACCGCGTCCTCGATCGCCTGGCAGCCGCCCTGGCCGACGTGCGGCGTCATGGCGTGGGCGGCGTCGCCGAGGACGACCGCGCGGCCGCGGTGCAGGGCGGGCAGCGGATCGAGCATCTCGGGCACGTCGTGGTGCAGGAAGTCCTCGGGTGCGGCCGCGGCGAGCAGGTCGCCGATCGGGGCGTGCCAGTGGCCGAAGCGGGAGAGCAGGTAGGCGCGTTCGTCGGGGTGCCGGCGGCCCTCGGGAGCCCGTTCGGCCGCGTAGAAGTAGGTCCGCCCGTCGGCGAGCGGCATCAGGCCGACCACCCGGCCGTCGCCCCAGGTCTCGGCCGGTTCCGCGGGGGTGGGCGGGGCGGGCAGCACGGCGCGCCAGGTGGTGACGCCGCTGTGGCGGGCGCCGGGGTGCTCCGGGAACAGGGCGGTGCGCAGCCGGGAGCGCACGCCGTCGGCGACGACCACGAGGTCGGCCTCGAAGCGTTCCCCCGCGCCGGTGGTGACGGCGGCGGGGGCGTCCGGGCCGCCCGGTTCGACGCCGCTGACCGGTGTGTGGGTGCGCAGGTCGGCGGCGGGGATGCCCTCGCTGAGGATCCGGACGAGCTGGTGCCGCAGGGTGACGACGATGGGGCCGCCGAAGGCGCGTTCGGCGGTGGCGACGTCGGAGCGGTTCAGCCAGCGGCCGCGTGGGTCCCGGATCCCGGCGGCGCCCTGCATGGCGGCCAGCCGGCGGACCGGTTCGGCGGCGTCGATCACCTCCAGGGCGCGCAGGGCGTTGGGGGCCACGGCCATCCCGGCGCCGGTCGGGGCGAGGGCGTCGCCGCGGTCGAGGATCCGGACGGTCCAGCCGGAGCGGCGCAGCGCGCGGGCGGCGGTGAGCCCGCCGATTCCGGCGCCGACGACGATGGCGTGGGGGTGCGACATGGAGGTGGCCTTCCTGCCGGGTGGCGGCGAACGGGTCGCGGCCACGCGCCGGGCTCACTACGGATGTAGTGAGACTACACCCGTAGTCGCGCCCGGGTAGGGTGGGGGCATGGCCATCGGCTCCCCTCCCCCGCTCTCGCCGCGCGCCCGCCGGATCGCGGAGGCTTCCTGCGCCGTCCTGGCCGAGCACGGCCCGCGCGGCCTGACCCACCGGGCGGTGGACGCCGCGGCCGGCCTGCCCGTCGGCTCCACCTCCAACGTCGCCCGCAGCAGGCGGGCGCTGCTGGAGCTGACCCTGCGCCACATCGCGGAGCGGGAGCGGGGGGAGATCACGCCGCTGCTGGACCGCGCGCTGTCCGAGCCACCCGACGCGGGCGCCGCCGCCCCGGCCGGCCCGCCCGAGCCGGCCGAGGTGGCGGCGCTGCTGGCGGCGCACCTGCGTCAGGCCGTCACCACGGAGCGCGCCCGCACCGCGGTCCGGTTCGAACTGGCCCTGGAGGCGGTGCGCCGCCCGGAACTCGCCCCGCTGTACACCGCCGCGGGGGCGGAGTTCCGGCGGCAGGCGGTGGAGATCGTCCGCGCCCTGGGCTCCCGCGCCCCGGAGCGGCACGGCTGGTCGCTGCTCGCCTACGTGCAGGGCGTCCTCTTCCACACCGTCGCCGGCGGCACGGCCGTGCCGACGCCGACGGAGCGGGAGCTGACCGTCAGCCTGACCGAGTTGCTCACCGGCATGCTGGCGGAGCCCGGGGCGGACGGGGCGCCCGGCTAGCGGGAGCCGGGGGGCTGCGCGGCGGAACGCTCGGCGGCCTTGCGCAGCGCCGTCTCCGGGTCGGCGAAGTACTCCCGGGTCTCCCGCACGACCAGCGGTGCCAGCACCAGCAGACCGATCAGGTTCGGCAGTGCCATCAGGCCGTTGGCGATGTCGGAGAAGAGCCAGACGGTCGCCAGGTCGGTCGTCGCGCCGACCATCACCACGGCGACGAACACCACCCGGTAGGGCATGATCGCGCGCACGCCGAACAGCCGCTCCATGCAGCGCTCACCGTAGTAGCCCCACCCGAGGATGGTGGAGAAGGCGAACAGGATGATGCTGATGACCACCAGGTCGCCCGCCCAGTCGCCGAGCGCCGACTGGAACGCGGCGATGGTCATGGGGGCGCCCTCGGCCACGTCCTCGGCCTTCCAGGCTCCCGTGACGATGACGGCGAGGCCGGTGAAGGAGACCACCACCAGGGTGTCCAGGAAGGTCTGGGTCATCGACACCAGCGCCTGCCGGGTGGGGTGGGCGCTCTGCGCGGCCGCCGCCGCGATGCCGCCGGTGCCGAGGCCGGACTCGTTGGAGAAGATGCCGCGCGCCACGCCGTAGCGGATGGCGGAGAGCACCGCGGCGCCGGCGAAGCCGCCGACGGCGGAGGTGCCGGTGAAGGCGTCGGAGACGATCAGGGCGAGGGCGGCCGGCAGCTCGGTGACGTTGACGGCGAGCACCGCGAGCCCGCCCGCGATGTAGAGGACGGCCATCACCGGGACGAACGCCGAGCTGACCCGGCCGATGCTCTGGATGCCGCCGAGCACCACGGCCGCCGCGGCGACCGTCATCACCAGCCCGGAGATCCAGGTGGGCACGCCCCACTGGTCGTCGATCGCCACGGCCACCGTGTTGGACTGCGTGCCGTTGCCGATGCCGAAGGCGGCGACGGCGCCGGCCACGGCGAAGAAGATGCCGAGCGCCCGGCCGAAGCGGCCGCCGACCCCGTCGGTCAGGTAGTACATCGGGCCGCCGCTCATCTGGCCGTTGGCGTCCTTGCGGCGGAACCGCACGCCGAGGAACGCCTCGGAGTACTTGGTCGCCATGCCGAGCAGGCCGGTGATCCACATCCAGAACAGCGCCCCGGGGCCGCCGAGGTAGATGGCGGTGCCCACGCCGGCGATGTTGCCGACGCCGATGGTGGCGGCCAGTGCGGTGGTCAGCGCCTGGAAGTGGGAGACGTCCCCCTCGGCCGTGCCGCTCTCCTTCCGCTTGATCAGCGCCAGGTAGAGGGAGGGACCGAGCTGGCGGAACTGGAGTCCGCGCAGCATCACGGTGAGGTAGAGCCCGGTCAGCAACAGCAGGGGTATCAGCAGCCAGGGACCCCAGACGAAGCTGGAGACGTCCCCGAGTACGTCGTTGATCCGATCCATCGTGTAAGCGCTCCCGGTGGTCGTCGTGCGGGGGGCGTTCCCTCCCCGCGAGGGAACGACGTCCGCAGATCATTCAGGCCCGAACGGCCGATCGACCAACCTTTTTCGCCCTGGGCGACCAACTGTTGTCGCATCGCAACGCTCCGGCCCCGCCGTGCCGGTCCGGCGGGCGGTGGTCTGCCGGGCGCGTGCGCGGGGCGTCGGATCCCGGCGCGGTCGCGGCGCGCCGCGCCGGAGGACGCCGGCGAGAATGGGATCACGGACGGCGCCGCGGAGGTCGGCCGTCCGCGGCCCGCCGGGATGCGAGGTTGGGAGGCGACGCGATGTCCGTGCGCGTCATCGTCACGCTGGAGTCCGGCGCGGACTGGACGGCGGTGGCCGAAGGGCTGCGGCGAGCCGGGGCGCTGGAGGTGCTGCCGCCCCGGGAGGCGCTGCCGGGGGTGCTGGTGGCGCTGTTCCCCGAGGGCTCCGGAGCCGGTGCCGTCGCGGCGGCGCGGGGCGTCGCGGGCGTGGCCGACGCGGAGCCCGACGCCTGGAGGTTCACGCAGGGACCGGAGTCCGGCGGGCCGTGAGCCACTCCGCCCAGCCGCCGCCCGGCCCCGGAAGGGCCAGGCTGGGCGCGGACCGCGGGTCGTGCAGGCGCAGCAGGGTCAGTCCGATGCCGGCCAGGCCGAGGAAGAGGCTCGGCGACTGGTCCGGCACCGGCATGCCGCAGCGCCACCGGCCGTCGTCGCGCCGGGCCAGGTCCAGCAGCAGCCGTCCCACCTGGGTGGCGGCGCGGGTGTGCTCGGGGACGCGCAGCACTTGCCCGGCGGTGAGGAAGAGCTCGGCCGTCCCGGTGAGGCCGTGGCACAGGGAGGCGTCCGGGGTGCCGCCGGAGCGGAAGTCGGTGCCCGCCCGGACCACCACGTCGCGGGCGGCCTGCGCCGCGGCGCTGATGTCCGGCAGCAGGCTCCGGTCGCCGGTGAGCTGGAACAGGCGCAGTCGGGCGAGGCCGATGCCGAGGGCGCCGTGGCACCAGTAGCTGGGCCAGGCCGGCCACGGCCGGGGGCGGGGGGCCGCCTGCCCCGCCCCCTGCTCCGCCGGCTCGGAGTCGGCGTCCGGGCCGGCCTCGGCCCCCGGGTCCGGGGCGGGGTCGGGGTCGGCGGGGCCTGGGTCGGGGTCGCGCAGGTCGGGCCAGGCGGACCGCTCCGGCGAGAACCAGCCGTTCTCGTAGCGCACGGCGTCGCGGGCCACGGCGGCCAGTCGCGCGTCGCCGGCCGGCGTCCCGACCTCGGTGAGGGCGAGCGCCACGCCGGAGGCGCCGTGGGCCAGTCCCAGCAGGTCGACCGCCCAGGCGCGGTCGCCCCAGGAGCGGCCCCAGGCCCGCGGCCGGGAGGTGTCGGCGAGCCCGTGGGCGGCGGGGACGACGACGCGCCGCAGCCGTTCGCGGGTCTCCTCGTCCAGCAGGTCACCGGCGGCGAGGAGCCCCAGCAGTGTCCCGCTGCCGCCGCTGACCACGTCCGGGCCGGTCGGCGGCGCCCCCGGCGGGGTGCCGTCGGCGACGCCGTGCACGATCCGCCGCGCGGCGGTCACCAGGGTGCCGTCCCCCAGGGCGTGGCCGGTCAGGGCGGCGCCGAGCGCCACGCCGACGGCTCCATCGAGCAGGCCGTGCCGTCCGGCGCGGGTCAGGTCGCCGGCGGAGCGCAGGGCCCACCTAGCTCCCAGGTGGGCCGTCCGACCCACCTGCCCGGTGCGGTCCAGGGGGGCGGCGCAGGCGAGGAAGAGCGAGATGCCCGCCGCCCCGGCGTAGACGCCTGGGCCGAGGTCGGCGTGCGCGATGTGCGGCGGGGGCACCGTGGCCAGGTACCGGGGGCCGCTCCAGTGGACGCCCCCCGGGGCGGGCGCCGCGGCCTCGGCGAGGTCCCGGGCGATCCGCAGGGCGGTGGCGGCGAAGTCCGGATCGGTCATGGTTCACCCGCTCCCTCGCCGGCCCCTCCGGCGGTGGTTCCGGTGGTCCCGGTGGTCCCGGTGGCCGGGTGCCGGCGGCGGGGCTCCCGCCAGGGGCGTTCCGGGTCGACGCCGGCCGCGCGCAGCGCCGCGAGGAGGTGGTCGACCAGGAGGTCCCGGCGCCGGTCGCGGTCGCCGGCGCGGCCGTGGAAGACGCCCGCCGCGGCGGCGGCGAGCAGGCCGGGGACGAGGGCGGCGCAGCGGTGCTCCCCGAAGCTGGGACGGCCTTCGGGGTCGTCCGCGTAGGCCAGGCCCGGCCCCACCCGGCGGGCCAGCGGAGGGGTCGCGTCCCGCAGCAGCGCCTGGCCGACCAGGGCGGGGTGGAGGGCCTCCAGCGCGGCGCGCACCCGGCGGGCGTCGTCCCTGGCGTGGTACACCACGAGGGTGTCCACCCGGTCGTAGGCCCGGGCGTCGCGCGGGCACTTCAGCGCGTAGCGCAGGCCCGTGGCGGCGAGCGCGGCGGTGATCCCGTGGAGCACCGGCCCGACGGAGTCGGGGCGCACGTGGAGGTAGGCGCGGCCGAGGGGCGGCGCGGGGCCGCCGGCGGGGTCGGCGGTGCACCAGAACTCGTCGTCGGCGCTCCCCCAGTCGTCCCGGGCGCGGACGGCGACGACCTCGCCCGGGGCCACCGGGACGCCGGGGCGCGGGATGGAGACGTAGTCCCCGGGCCGCACCGTCCGCCACCGGCCGTCCCGGGTGACCTGGCAGCTGCCGTCCGGCGCGGTGGCGACCACCACCCAGCCCTCCTCCAGGCGTTCGGCGCCGGCGTGCGCGGCGCGCAGCAGCGGGACCAGGTCGGTGCGCGGGTCGGCGGCCGTCGCGCCGGGCGCGCCGGGCACACCGGGTGGGGAGCCGGGCGGGCGCAGGTACCAGGACCGGTAGAGGGCGTAGGCGAGTTCGCGCCGGGCCGGGTCGTCCGGGGGCACGGGACCTGGGGCGCCGCGGACGGCGGCCCTCGCGGGGCCGGCGGGAGCGGTCAGCGGCACGCCCGCGAAGCGGATCACGTCGCCGTCGGGCGTGCCGAGGGGGTGGACGCGGGCGAGGTCGCGCCGGACCTCCCTGGGCACCGCGTCGCCCGCCGTGCGCCGTGCCGTCGGGGCCGGGTCGGTCGGCGTCATCGGGTCGCCTTCCTGCGGAGCGCGTCCGCGGTGCGGATCCGGGTGGTGTGCAGCTGTCGGGCGGCGGACAGGTGCGCCACGGCGAACGGGCAGTCCTCCGCGTCCTCCCAGCGGGCACCGCCGATGGCGAAGTAGACCAGCCGGGCCACGGCGTAGAGCACGGCGCGGTACCAGAAGTCGGGCTCCGGCCGGGCGGGGAGCGCCGCGGCGTATCCGGCCGCGAACGCCGCCACGGCGGGGGCCGCGGCGGCCGGCAGACCGCCCAGCAGTCGCGGGCGGTCGGCGAGGATGTCGGCGGTGGGGCCGGACTGCCGGGCACGGGGGTCGCGGCTCCGGAGGGCGTGTTCCTGGGCGCGGACGGCGAGCGAGACCTGCTCGGCGACGACGCAGCCGACGTCCCACGCCGGGTCGCCGTACCCGGACAGCTCCCAGTCGATGACCCGCACCCGGGGCGGCGCCGCGGCGTCCACCAGGCAGTTATCCCACATCAGGTCCGCGTGGACGAGGCAGCGCGGCGCCCACAGCCGGGCTCCCTCCTCCAGCGCCGCGCCGAGATCGGGCGCGGCCACCACCCCCAGGGCCAGGGCCCGGGCCGCGGCCCCGCCGACCAGCCAGGCCGACGGCGGGGTGCGGGGCAGGCCCAGCGGGCCCCGGGAGGCCGGTCGCGGCAGGTGGATCCCCTCGGTGGCGTGGTGCCAGCCGGCCGCCGCGCGCCCGAGGGCCCCGGCCGCCACCGGGGGTGGCAGCCGGCGGGAGCCGAGGCAGGCGGGGAACACCTGGTGGGGCGGGGCCGCGGGGAGGACGAGCACCTGCCCCAGCTCGTCGATCATCACCGGTTCCGGCACGGCCGCCGACACCCCGGGCAACCAGGAGGCCATCCGGTAGACGTACAGCTCGGCGTCCAGCTCCCGGCCGGGCTCCCTCGCCGGTCCACCGAGGCGTTTGACGACGTAGGCGCGGCCGTCGCGCAGCACCACCCGGTGCACGCGGTGCGAGCGGGAGATGTCGTCGACCCGGCGCACCGCGGGCGCGGCGGGCTCGTCCAGCAGGTCGGCGGCGACCAGGACGGCGAGCGGGTCGAAGCCGTCGCCCCGGTCCTCCCCCGGCCCGCCGGCCGCCCGGTCGCCCGGCCCCGCGGCGGGACGCTCCCGCGGATCCGGCGGTGGTCCGGGCGGGTGGCCCGGCCCGCCGGGGGCGTACCGGGGGTGGTGGTACCCGTGTCGCTCCGTCTCCACGGCGCCGCCTCAGCAGCCGTACCGGCGCCCGTACGGGTCGTAGCCGTAGGGGTCGTAGGCGCGCCAGGCGCCCCGGCCGCCGCGCGGGCCGCCCGGGTGACGACGGCGTCCGCACGGGTCACCCTCCTTGGGGCAGGCCTCCTCGCTGACCGGCAGACAGGCCGCGTCGGGCCAGTCGGGCGCGGAGCACACCTGGCTGTACCAGGGGTCGACGTCGCGCGGGCACACGCCACCGGTGGCCCCCGGTGGGCACAGCCACTCGACACGGGTGCAGACCTGGCTCAGGTACGGGTCGACGTCGCGCGGGCACGTGGCGTGGCTCAGTCCTGGTTCGCACAGCGGATCGAGCTGCGGGCGGGTGCAGACGCCGCTGGGCACTCCCCTGGCCGCCGCGCCGAGCACGGCCGTGGTCACCGGGCGCCGCGCCGGCCCGGTCGGACGGGCCCGGCCCAGGGCGGCCCGGGCGTCGACCAGGCCGTACCCGTAGGCGTCATTGGGCACGGGGTCGGCCGGGTCGTCGCGCAGCGGCCGGGCGGTGCTGCGCAGGATGTCGCCGACCTCGTCGGCGGGCAGGCCGGGGTTGGCGGACATCAGCAGCGCCGCCACGCCGGCGACGTGCGGGGCGGCCATGGAGGTGCCGCTCTTGCTGGCGTGGGTGTTGTCCCAGTGGGTGCTCAGCACCTTGACGCCGGGCGCGGCGAGGTCGATGTGCGGGCCGGTGTTGGAGAAGCCGGCGCGGGCGTCCGTCTCGGTGAGGGCGCCCACGGCGACCACCCCGGGGTAGGCGGCCGGGTAGTTCGGCGTGTCGGCGCCGTCGTTGCCCATGGCCGCCACCACGACGGCGCCCCGGCCGGTCGCGTAGGCGATGGCGTTGCGCTCCACGCTGGTGTCGACGTAGCCGCCCAGGCTGAGGTTGAGGACGCGGGCTCCGTGGTCGACCGCCCAGCGGATGCCGGCCGCGATGTCGGCGGCGCTGCCGCTGCCGCTGACCCGTCCGTCGCTCAGCCGCCGCAGGCGGGCCAGCACCCGGACCGGCATGAGGGTGCAGTTCCAGGTGACGCCGGCGACACCGGAGCCCTCGTTGCTGCGGCAGGCGATGGTGCCGGCGACGTGCGTGCCGTGGCCCACCTCGTCCTGGGGGTCGGCGTCCACGCCCAGGTAGTCGCCCTCGACCACCCAGCCGGGTTCGACCACCGGCTGGGGGCCGAGGTCGACGAGGTCCTGTCCCTGCGTCAGCAGCGGCGCCAGCTCCGGGTGGTCCAGGTCCACGCCGGTGTCGATCACGGCGACGACCACGCGCGGGTGGCCCGTGGTCACCTCCCAGGCGTCGGGGCAGTTGAGCTTGACCAGGCCCCACTGCCGGGCGAACTCCGGATCGTCGGGGACGACCAGGGCCTCCCGCCAGCGGTTGGGCTCGGCGACGGCCACCTCGTCCAGGGCGGAGAGGCGGTCGGCGACCGCGTGCACGTCCAGGTCCTCCTCGAACCGGAGGCGGTAGGAGGCGCCAACGGCGGCGGGCTCCACGAACGCCTTCAGGCCGCGGGGGGTGGGCGGCGCCGGGCTGTCGAGCCGCACCACGGACCGGATCCCGATCTCCCCGAGCACTTCGTCGAGGGGGGCCACCCCCAGGCGGTCGACCGTGGCCGCGGCTCCCCTGGTCGGGGTGAGCGGGACGGCCGCGGACACCCCGCGGGCCGCCTCCGGCGTCATCTCGACGAGAACCTCGCCGGGCACCGTGTTGTCCTCGCCCGGGGCGAAGACGGTGGGCCGATCGGCGGGCGGCCCCTGGCCGCCGCGCCGGTACGCGTACCTGCTGGGAGTGCTGTCGGAAGACATCGCGACGCTGCCCCTTCCGGATTCCGCCCCCGTTCCTCGGCGCCGGACGCGGACCCGGGCCGGCGTCACCGTGCCGCCCCGCCCACTCCCGGTGGAGTGGCCGATCGCGGAGACGGGCCGGGCGTCGTGCGGTCTCACGTCCTCGACGACCGCTCCTCGGCTCCACTATCACCCGGTCGGAGCCGCCTCGCACCTTCACGGGGGCGTGCCGGCGGCGCGCCGCACGGCGGGCCGGGCCCGGGTCAGCGGTCGACGGCGAAGAGTTCCCGCTCGACGTGGTCCAGGGCGGTGCGCAGCGCTCCCAGGGCGACCGCCTCCTCGCCCAGCTCGGTGAGCGCCACCCGGGGCGCGCGCAGGCAGTGGCCGGCCAGTCGGGCCCGCAGCGGCTCCAGCAGGCCGTCCAGCCCGGTGGCCCAGCCGCCGATGACCACCACTTCGGGGTCGATCGCCAGCACGAGTGCCGCGACGTCGTGGGAGAGGCGTTCCACGAAGCGGTCCAGCGCCTCGCTGGCCTCCGCGTCGCCCTCGGCGGCGCGGCGCAGCACCCCGGCCACGGCCTGCTCGTCGAGCGGCCGCAGGGGGGTGTCGGTGGTGGACAGCAGGTGCTCGGGGTCGGCCTGCCGGCCGAGCAGGTGCAGGGCGCCGATCTCCCCGGCCGCGCCGCCGAAGCCGCGGTGCAGCCGCCCGTTGATCAGCGAGCCGGCACCGGGGCTGAGGCCGGCCAGCACGAACACCATGCTGTCCGCGCCGACCGCGGCGCCCTTCCAGTGCTCGCCGATGGCGGCGAGGTTGGCGTCGTTCTCGACCAGCACGGGGCAGCGGAAGGAGCGGCGCAGCCGGGCGCCGAGGTCCAGCCCGGTCCAGCCCGGCACCGCCGCGCACAGTTCGACGGCGCCGTCGGCGCCGATGATGCCTGGGGTGCCGAGGCCGACGGCGCGCAGGTTGCCGCGGGGCACCCCGCTGCGGCGGAGCAGGTCGGCGACGAGGGCGCGGACGGCGCCGAGGCGCTCGTCGGCCGCCGTCTCCTGGTGGACGTCGCGGCGCAGGGTGCCGACGACGGTTCCGCCGAGGTCGGCGAGGACGCCGCGGACCGCCCGGACGCCGACCTCCAGGCCGAGGAGGTGGCCGGCCTCGGCGCGGAACCGGTAGCGGCGGGCGGGCCTGCCGCGGCGTGGCGCGCCGGCGTCCGGGTCGACCTCGGCGACGAGTCCCTGCCGGGTCAGCCCCTCCACGACGCCCTCCACCGTCGGGCGGGACAGCCCGGTGTCCTCCATGAGCTGGGTGAGCGTCAGGGCGTCGGCGCCGCGCAGCGCGTGGAGGGTGACCGCCGAGTTGATGCGGCGCAGCAGGGAGGGGTCCCGGCCGGTGAGCTGTGTCACTGGATCGGCCTTCCGGGGGTGGGTCGCGGTCGCGGGCCCCTGCGGTGGCCGGTGGCGGGCCGGAGGGGGCGGCGGGGCGGGGCTGTGGCGGCGGGGGGTTGTGGGGCGCGGAGGACAGGGCGGGGGTTCAGGATGCCAGTGGGACGGGTTCGGCCTCGCCGAAGGTGAGCCGGCAGGTGTCGGCGCGGTAGGTGCCGACGGACAGGGCCGCCACCCGGCCGCGCAGCCGGTACCAGGTGGTGACCACGAGGACGGGCGTGCCGGGCGGGTTCTCCATCACCTGGGCGACGTCGGGTTCGGCGACGCCGAGTTCGACGGAGCGGGAGGCCTCCTCGGCGTCCAGTTCCCAGAAGGCGTGGAGCACGGCGCGGGCGCGCTGCGCGCCGGCCGGGGTGGCGTCGAGGTCGGGGAGGAGGTCGGCGGGGACGTACAGGTACTCGGTGCCGACGACCTGGCCGCGGGTGCGGCGGGCGCGCAGCACCCGGTGCACGGGGGCCTTGTCGGTGAGCGCGAGGGCCCGCAGCACCTTGACCGGCGGGGTGGTGTCGGCGTGGTCGACGACGTGCCAGGTGTCGTGCGGCGCGGGTTCCTGGCCCTCGCCGCCGCCGACCGGGACGCCGACCCGCGAGCCGGCCACGAGTGTGCCGATGCCGCGCCGCCGGTGCAGCCGCCCTTCGAGTTCGAGCTGGTCGAGGGCCTGGCGGAGGGTCGCCCGGGCGACGCCGAAGCGCGCCGCGAGGTCCCGTTCGTTCGGCAGGACCTCGCCGACGGCGAACTCGGAGTCGAGGGCGCGGCCGAGCACGGTCCGCAGACGCCAGTACTTGGGCTCCTGGATCGGATGGACCTGCTGTGTCCCCACGTTGTTCTCCGATCGGACGGCGGCGGCCCGGGCCGCGGGATCGCGGCCGGACGGGATGCGCGCGCCGCACGGGGGCGCCGGGCCGGCTGGTCCGGCACCGCTGCGCGACGAGCGATCGTGGTGTGTTATGCGACCTCATTTAATAAAGGTCCTTGAATAACACCGACCCTATGAGGAGCCCTCACGTTCCGTCAAGGGGTCGCTGCCCCGGGTGCGGACGGGACCCGCCCGGGGCGGGACGGGCGGCGCTGGGGGCGGGCACGCGCCGGCGCCCGGCTCCCGCGAGGTGCGGGGCCGGGCGCCGGCGTGGGTGGTGCTGTGGGGTCCGTGGGGCTGCCGTGGGGGTTCCGTCGGGGTTCCCGGACGGGCGCGCCGGGCGGTGGGCGCGCCGGGCGGGTCAGCGGCGGATGCGGGGGGTGGAGACCAGCCGGTTCCACAGCCGTGCGGAGCGGCGGCGGGCGCCCCGCGGGCGCGGCCGGCGGTTCCCGGCCGCGGCGGTCTCCATGGCGGTCCGGTAGTGCCCGGGGAGCTGGTCGCCGACCGCCTGCCAGGTGCAGCTCTGCACCGAGCGGTGTCCGGCCGCACCCATGGTCTGGCGCAGTTCGGGGGAGCCGGCCAGGGTGGTCACCGCCCGCCGCAGGGCCTCGGTGTCGTCCGGCGGGTAGAGCAGTCCGGAGACCCGGTGGCGCACCAGGTCGAGCGGGCCGCCGCAGGCCGGGGCGACCACCGGGACGCCGCTGGCCAGCGCCTCCTGCACGGTCAGGCAGAAGGTCTCGTCCGCCCCGGTGTGCACGAAGACGTCCAACGAGGCGAAGGCCTCGGCGAGTTCGCCGCCGCGCAACACCCCGAGGAAGGCCGCGCCGGGCAGCGCGCGGCGCAGCGCCGGCTCCTCGGGGCCGCCCCCGACCAGGACGAGCCGCACGCCGGGCAGGTCGGCGAGCTCGGTGAGCAGCTCCACGCGCTTGTCGCTGCTCATCCGGCCGACGTAGCCGACCAGCACCTCGCCGTCGGGGGCCAGCCGGGCGCGCAGCCGCGCGGAGCGCCGGGCGGGGTTGAACAGCTGGGTGTCGACGCCGTGCGGCCAGAGCTGGACGCCGCTGATGCCGCGTTCGTCGAGCTGGCGGACGGTCGCGGTGGAGGGGGCCAGGTTGATCTCGGCGCGCCGGTGCACCCGGCGCAGGCCGGCCCAGATCAGGGCGCCGAGCGGGGCGGGCACCCGGTGGCGGCGGGCGAAGCCGGCGAGGTCGGTCTGGAAGACGGCGACCGCCGGGATGCCGAGCCGGTGGGCGGCCCGCCGGGCGCTGGCGCCGAGCAGGACCGGCGAGGCGAGGTGGACCACGTCGGGCTCGAAGCGGCGCAGGATGCGGCGGAGCCGGAAGGGCTGCGGCAGGCCCACGCGGACCGCGCGGTAGCGGGGCAGCCGGGCGGCGCGGACCCGCTCGACGCGGAATCCGGCGTACTCCCGGGGGCCGGGGCCGGGGGCGACGATGATCACCTCGTGGCCGCTGGCGGCGAGGTGGTCGGCGGTGCGGCAGACGGTGTGCGCGACGCCGTCGACCTGCGGGAGGAAGGACTCGGCGACCAGGGCGATGCGCAGCGGTGTGCGCGCGGGGTGCGCCGGGTCGGCGGCCCGGGGCGCGGCGGACTCGCCGAGGGGCGTCCCGCCGGCCGGGAGCGCCTGGGCCTCCGGTGCCGCCGGGCGGGCGGGGAGGTCGTCGGTGCCCCGGTCGTGCGGCTGTGCCGCGGGCGGGGACAGGGGCGCGGGGGAGGCGGGAGCGGCGAAGGTCACCGGCGCGGGGCGCGCGGCGGCGGTGGGCGCGGATGGGTCGCCGGTCTCGCCGGTGCCGCGGTCCGCGAGCCGCTGCTCGGGGCGGGTGGTGTCCGAGCGTCGGCCACCGGGGCGACGGAGCTGGGCGGGGAACCACGCGGGGGTGGACGGTCTGATGACCGACGCCACGCGGTGGTGGAAGGAGGGGGCCGTCGACCGGGTAGGCCATGCGAGACGCATGTGAGGGGGTCCTGTCCAGTGGGGCGGTCAGAGGGGGCCGCGCCGGG
This sequence comes from Allostreptomyces psammosilenae, assembly GCF_013407765.1. GTDB lineage: Bacteria > Actinomycetota > Actinomycetes > Streptomycetales > Streptomycetaceae > Allostreptomyces > Allostreptomyces psammosilenae. Next base: position 1,687,568 of record NZ_JACBZD010000001.1, on the reverse strand, counting down.
GTTCCGGCGTGGCGACGACGGGGCCTGATTGTGCCAGTTCGGAGCTGTCGGTCAACCGGTCCGCCACTCAGAGACAACGCTTGTTCGACCGGACGGCCGGAAGAGTTCGGCGGGATGTCACCTGAGCAACGTCGCAGGGGTGCCCGGACGCTCCCCGGAGCGCCGCGGAGTGAGGGCTCGGTTCCGGGCCTTCCGGGCCCGGCGGGGGGATCGGCGCGGGTCCTGTCCGCCGACGACCACCGCTGGGGAACGGCCCGGTTTCGGGGCCGACCGCCGCCGGCCGGACGGGTCCGCGCCCGCCCCGGGAGGGCGGGCGCGTCGGTGGTGGGGCGCGGGCGGGACGCGGCGGGGGCGGGAGAGGCGTCCCCCTCCCCCGCCGCTCCGCCCGGCCGCGTCCGGGGCCCCTCAGGCGGTGGCGTACACCCGCCCGGTGAACTCGGCGATCTGGTCCTTGGAGAGGTTCCGGGCGATCTCCGCCTCGCTGATCATCCCCACCAGCTGCTGGTTCTCGATCACCGGGAGGCGGCGCACCTGGTGCTGCTCCATCGTCCGCAGGACCTCGGAGACGTCCGCGCCCGCGTCGATCCAGTACAGCCGGCTGCGGAAGTCACGGGCCGTCACGCTGGCCGGGTCGCGCCCCTCCGCGCAGCAGGTGATGACGATGTCGCGGTCGGTGATGATGCCCTTGAGCTGGTTGTCGTTGCCGCATATCGGCAGGGCGCCCACTTCGAGGTCGCGCATCATCCGCGCGGCCTCCTGCAGGTTCTGGTCGATTCCGATGCACGTCGCGCCAGGGTGCATGATGTCGCGGGCTGTGGTCATGGGGGACCTCCTGTTGTCCGGGCAGCACGTGCGCCGGGCAGGACCGGGCCCGCCGCGGCGATGCTGTCGTCGGCGGTGTTCCTCCCGACCACCGTAGGCACAGCCTCCGCTTGATCGCCCGCCGGCGGGCCGGCACGCGTCCCCCGCGCCCGGTCAGTCCTCGAACGTGGCGAGGTAGGAGGCGGCCATGTCGGCCTCGCCGTGGCCCAGCCGCCGGGCACGGGCCAGTCGCTCGGCGCCCGCCTCGGCCACGTCCAGCCGGGCCCCGTGCCGGCGGCCGGCCTCGACGACCAGACGGGCGTCCTTCTCCGCGTTGGCCACCGAGAAGCTGGTGGGGTACTCGCCGGCCATGATGAGTTCGGCCTTGGCGCGCAGGTAGCCGTTGTCCAGGGGCCCGCCGCTCACCAGGGAGAGGAAGTCGCGCGGGTCCACGTCGAGGGCGCGGGCCAGGCCCAGCGCCTCCGCGGTGCCGTGGGTCAGGGCCAGCACCCAACTGTTGGCCACCAGCTTGAGCCGGGTCGCCGCCGCCGAGCCGCCGTCGGTGCCCACCCACCAGGTGCGCTGGCCGATGGCGTCGAAGAGGGGGGCGACGGCGGCGCGCACCGCCTCCGGGCCGGCGGCGAGCACGGTGAGCGTGCCCTGCTCGGCGGGCTGCCGGGTGCCGAGCACGGGGGCGTCGACGAACCGCAGGTGGTGTTCGAGGGCGAAGTCGTGGAGCTCGGGCACGGCCTCCTCCCCGACGGTGCCGCTCTGCACCCACACCGCCCCGCGGCGCAGCCCGCCGGTGGCGGCCCGCATGGTCGCGAGCGTCGTCGGGCCGTCGGTGAGCACGGTGAGCACGAGCGTGGCGCCGGCGACGGCCTCGGACGGGGTGTCGACCACCCGCGCGCCGTCGGCCGCCAGCGATTCGGCGCGGGACCGGGTGCGGTTCCAGACGGTCACCGCGAAACCGGCCCGGCACAGGTTGCGGGCCATCGCCGTGCCCATGATGCCGGTGCCCAGCACGGCGACCGTCCGCTCCCCGGTCGGTGTGCCCAGGGCGGGCCCGTTCTCCTGCCGCTGGTGTCGCTGCTGGCGGTCCTGCCGCTCCTCCGGGGTCATGCCGCTGCTCCCTCGTCCTCCGCACGCGCTCCGCGACGCGTGACCGTCACCGTCGAACCTACGCGCCGGCGCAGCCTCCGCGCGCGTTTCCCGGGCCGGGCGGGGCCGGCTCAGCGCGCGGGGAGGTCGGCGAGGCCCGCGGCGTACGTGATCCCGCCGAGCAGGTGCCGCCGGAACTCCGGGTCGGCGTAGGTCTCGCCGGAGTGGCCGAGGGCGGTGTAGAAGGAGGGGCCGCCGCAGTTCTCGTGGCACCAGGCGATCGGGTGGTCGCCCATGTCCCCGCCCCGGTAGGACGCCTCGTCGACGGAGAGCAGCACGCGCACCCGCCCGCGCGGGTTGGTGCGGAAGCCGTACCACTCGTCGACGCGCGGCCAGGTCGGGCCGAGGTGGCGGGTGGCGGGGTGGGTGGAGTCCTCCACCCGGACGGTGCCGGGCTGGATCTCCGGGTGGCCGTTGAAGTAGGCGCCGACCAGCTCTCCGTAGAAGGGCCAGTCGTACCCGGTGGTGGACGCGGCGTGGATCCCGACGAAGCCGCCGCCGGCCGCCACGTACCGCTGGAACGCGGCCCGGCCGGACTCGTCGAGCACCTCGCCGCTGGTGGAGAGGAACACCACCACGCGGTACCCGGCGAGGCCGGTGTCGGTGAAGGCGCCGGGGTCCTCGGTGGCGTCGACGGCGAAGCCGTGGCGGGCTCCGAGCTCTTCGAGGGCCTCCACGCCCGCCGGGATCGAGTCGTGGCGGTAGCCCAGCGTCCGGGAGAAGACCAGCAGGCGGAACCGGTCGGCGGGGTCGGTGGGGGCGGGCGGTGGGGACTGGGTCGACATGGTGGGTGCTCCGCGTGCCTGGTGCGCTGTGGTCGGTGGGGAGGGTGCGCCGGCGCCGGTGCGGCCGGCGCACCCGGTCGGTGCTCGGCGGTCGGTGCCCGGCGGTCAGTGCCCGGCGGTGAGCAGCCGGCCCTCGATGGTGACGAAGGAGTGCGGCGGCAGCTCGACGGTCAGCCCGTTGGCGGTGGCCGTGAAGGCGTCGAACGTCCGCGGGCTCACCGCGTCGGGCGCCTCGGCGGTGTTGTGGGTGGACAGCGCCGGCGCCGTGAGGATCCTGCCCCGGTGGTCCTCCAGGCCGCCACCGCGCAGGTCGAAGGTGACGGAGACCGGGGAGGAGGCGTCGAGGTTGGTGAGCGAGACCAGCATCCGGCCGTCCTTGGCGCTGGCGGACACCGAGAGGGTCTCCAGCTCGCTGTCGCCGACCGCGCGCGTGGTCCCGGAGGTGGTGAGGTGGATCGGGAGCGAGTCCGCGTCCTGGTGGCGCTTGTTCATCTCGAAGACGTGGTAGCTCGGGGTGCGGATCAGCCGCTCGCCGTCGGTGAGGATCATGGCCTGGAGCACGTTGACGGTCTGGGCGATGTTCGCCATGAACAGCCGTCGGGCGTGCCGGTGGAAGATGTCGAAGGTGACGCCGGCGACGAGGGCGTCCCGCAGGGTGTTCTGCTGGTACAGGAAGCCGGGGTTGGTGCCGGGTTCCACGTCCCACCAGGTGCCCCATTCGTCGCAGACCAGGCCGACCGTGGCCTCGGGGTCGTAGCAGTCCATGACGCGGGAGTGGCTGGCGATGACGTCGTCCATGCCGCGGGCGGCCAGCATGGTGCGGTAGTAGTCGTCCTCGGTGAACTCGGTGGCGCTGCCCTTGTTCTCCCAGGGGCCGGCCAGGGTGTAGTAGTGGAAGGAGATCCCCTGGTAGTAGCCGCTGGGACGCTTCTTGCAGCCCAGGTGGCTGATCGCCTTCATCAGCGTCTCGGTCCAGGAGACGTCGCCGTCCCGCGCGCCGGCCGCGATCCGGTAGAGGGTGTTGCCGCCGTGGTCGCGGCAGTAGGTGGCGTACTGGCGCGCCAGGTCGGCGTAGTACTCGGCGCGCATGTTGCCGCCGCAGCCCCACGCCTCGTTGCCGATCCCCCAGAACGGGACCCGCCAGGGCTCCTCGCGGCCGTTCGCCTTGCGCAGCCGCACCATCGGGCTGTCGCCGTCGCGGGTGAGGTACTCCACCCACTCGCTCATCTCCCGCACGGTGCCGCTGCCCACGTTGCCGTTGACGTAGGGGTCCGCGCCGAGCAGCTCGCACAGCGCCATGAACTCGTGGGTGCCGAAGTGGTTGTTCTCCTCGACGTTGCCCCAGTGGGTGTTCACCATGGTGGGGCGCTGCTCCCTGGGGCCGACGCCGTCCCGCCAGTGGTACTCGTCGGCGAAGCAGCCGCCCGGCCAGCGGAGGTTGGGGACGTCCAGGGCGCGCAGCGCCTCCACCACGTCCAGCCGGATGCCTCCCTCGTTGGGGATGTCCGAGTCCTCGCCGACCCAGAAGCCCCCGTAGACGCACCGCCCCAGGTGTTCGGCGAAGTGCCCGTACAGGTGCCGGCTGATGACCGGTCCGGGCAGGTCGACGTTGATGACGGCCCTGGCGGCGCGCTGGCTGGACATGCACTTCCCTGGCTGTGTGGGGCCGTCAGCCCGTGACGGCGCGGGTGGGAGGGGGCGCCGGCGGCGTGGGCCGGCCGTCTCCTCAGGGCGGGTCACAGCGACCGTATGCAGCGGGTGGCACCGGGTCAATACGCGTCGTGAACGGTCACGGAACCCGGCCAGGACCAGCCAGGTTTCCGGTTCGGCACACCCCCGCACGCACGGGGTCCCCGGCCCGCCCCCGTACCCCGACCGCCGGGGCACGGGGGGCGCCCCCGTGCCCCGGCGCGGCACCCGTCCGACGGGCGGGTGCCGGATACTCAGGCGGCGGCGGTGGGGGCCTGGCGGGAGCGGACGGCCTCGGCCTCCTCCCGCTCGGTCTGTCGGTTCCAGTCGACCTTGACGGCGCGCCAGCTCTCGTCGTCGGCGCCGAGCCGCCAGTAGCCGGAGATCGACATGTCCTCCAGCGGCACGCCGCGCTCGACCCGCAGCAGCCGGCGGATCCGCCGGACGAAGCCGGCCTCGCCGTGCACGAAGACGTGCGGGCGCCCGGCCGGGAAGTCCAGCGCCCGCACCGCCTCGACCAGCGCCTCGCCCACCGGGCGCGTCCCGCGGTGCAGCCAGGTGAGCTCGGTCCCGGCGGGGGTGGGCAGCTTGAGCTCCTCGCGCTCGTCCGCGACCTCCAGCAGGACGTGGGCCGTGGCGTCGGCCGGCAGCCGTTCCAGGGAGGCGGCGATGGCCGGCAGGGCGGACTCGTCGCCCGCGAGCAGGTGCCAGTCGGCCGAGGCGCTGGGCAGGTAGCCGCCGCCGGGCCCGAGCAGGTGGATCTCGTCGCCGGGCCGGGCCGCCGCGGCCCAGGGGCCGCCCAGGCCCTCGTCGCCGTGCACCACGAAGTCGATGGTGAGCTCGGCGGCGTCCGGATCCCAGGCCCGGACGGTGTAGGTGCGCTGCCGCGGCCAGTCCTCCCGGGGGAGGTCGCGGCGGACGGCCTCCATGTCGAACGGCTCCGGGTAGCGCACCCCGGGCCGGCCGAAGAGCAGCTTGACGTAGTTGTCGCTGTACTCGCCGGCGGTGAAGCCGCGCAGGCCGGGGCCGCCGAGCACCACCCGCACCAGGTGCGGGGTCAGTCGCTCCGTGTAGAGCACGCGGCCACGGAAGGTCGAACGTTTCGCGGGTCCCGGCTGGTCTGCCATCGACGCCCCTCTCCCACCTTCGGCCCCAACCGCGGGGGCCTCACTGTTAGGAGAACCTAACCTACTTCGGGGTCGTGCTGCCACGCGCCGCGGCCGGCCCCGCGGCGCGCGCGGGTCGGGCGCTCCCGGGCAGGGGCCGGGGGGCGCGCCGCCGGGCTCAGGAGGGGTGGCTGGTGAGGTAGCCGCCCATCGTGGTGAAGTACTCGGTCGCCGGGTACTCCGCGCCGTCGTCGGTGCGCACCCGCTCGATCACCAGCCCGGGGTTGCGGCCGGTGCGGGCGTCGGCGCCGGCGACGATGACCACGCCGTCGCCCTCCCGGATGAACACCCGCCCCGGCGTGCCGCCGTAGCGGGCCCGGGAGACCGACGCCCGCAGCACGCGGATCCGCTCGCCCCGGTAGAACGTGTAGGCGTTCGGGTACGGGTCGGACTGGGCGCGGACCAGCCGCTCGATGCTCTCCGCCGGCCAGGTCCAGTCGATGCGGCTGTCCTCCGGCGACCGCTTGTGGAAGAAGCTGGCCTTGGAGCGGTCCTGCTTGGTCCAGTCGGTGCGGCCGGAGGCGATCAGCGCGAGCGCGTCCACCGTGATCGGCCCGATCAGGTCGACGGTGCGGTGGAACAGGTCGGTGGTGGTGTCGGTCGGCCCCACGGGCACGGCGCGCTGGAGCACGATGTCGCCGGCGTCCAGCTCCTCGTCCATCAGGTGGGCGGTGACGCCGACCTCCTCCTCCCCGTTGATCAGCGCCCAGATCAGCGGGGAGAAGCCGGCGTAGGCGGGCAGCAGCGAGTCGTGGATGTTCAGGGTGCCGTAGCGGGGCAGGTTGAAGATGTGCGGCGGGATCCAGGTGCGCCAGTTGTTGGCCACGATGATGTCCGGCTCGGCCTCCTTCAGCCGGGACAGCAGCTCCTCGTCGTCCGGCCGGTTGCGGATCAGCACGGGGACGCCGTGGGCCTCGGCCAGCTCGGCCACCGAGTCGGACCAGATCTTCTCGTAAGCGTGGTCGCTCCTGGGGTGGGTGACCGCCAACACCACCTCGTGCTCCGAGTCGAGCAGGGCCCGGAGCGTGCGGTGGCCCCAGGTCTGGTAACCGAACATGACGACCCGCATGGGGGTCCCCTCTCCTCGGAAGCGACAACCCAGGCAAGTAAAGCAAGCCTTGCCTAAACGATCAATAGCCGAGCACCGCCCGACACCGGTGGGAAACGTCACGTGCACACGACCGCAGTCAGGTGGCCCTAAGTCAGGTTAGCGTTACCTTCGTCTGACTGACGTCGACTTAGCGGCGCGCGTGTTGCCGCGGGGATGGGACAGCTATGGCACAGGCACGTGTCGAGGACGGGGTTCCGGTCTACGACCTCGTCGGGGTGGGCTTCGGCCCCTCGAACCTCGCACTGGCGATCGCCCTGACCGAACCGGGTGCCCGGGTCGACGGGGAACCCGTCACCGCGCACTTCCTGGAACGGCAACCACGGTTCGGCTGGCACCGGGGCATGCTCATCGACGACGCCACCATGCAGGTCTCCTTCCTCAAGGACCTGGTGACCCTGCGCAACCCCACCAGCGAGTACAGCTTCCTGTCCTACCTGCACAGCAGGGACCGGCTGATCGACTTCATCAACCACAAGAACCTCTTTCCGCTGCGCGTGGAGTTCCACGACTACTTCGAGTGGGCCGCGGCCAAGGTCGCCGACCAGGTCTCCTACGGCCACGAGGTCGTCGGGGTGCGCCCGGTCACCGGGGACGACGGCGCCATCACGCACTTCGACGTCACCGCCCGGCCGACCGGCGACGCCCCGGACGCCGCGCCGCGCGTGTACCGGGCGCGCAACCTGGTCCTCGGCACCGGCCTGGAGCCGTACCTGCCCGACGGCGTCACCCCCTCCGAACGGATCTGGCACAACCGCGACCTGCTGCACCGGATCGAGGCGCTCCGCGGCACCACCCCCTCCCGCTTCGTCGTGGTCGGCGCCGGCCAGAGCGCGGCCGAGGTCACCGCCCACCTGCACGAACGCTTCCCCGACGCCGAGGTGTGCGCGGTCTTCTCCCGCTACGGCTACTCCCCCGCCGACGACAGCTCCTTCGCCAACCGGGTGTTCGACCCGGCCGCCGTGGACGAGTTCTTCGCCGCGCCCGAGCCGGTCAAGCGCCGGATCATGGGCTACCACGGCAACACCAACTACGCCGTCGTCGACATGGACCTCATCGACGACCTCTACCGGCGCGCCTACCGGGAGAAGGTCCTCGGCATCGAGCGGCTGCGGCTGTTCAACCTCTCCCAGCCGGCCGAGGTCGTCGAGACCGACACCGGCGTGCGCGCCACCATCGAGTCGCTGAGCACCGGTGAGAAGACCGTGCTGGACGCGGACGTGGTGGTCTACTGCACCGGCTACCGCCCCGGCGACCCGGCCCGGCTGCTCGGCGACATCGCCGCCCACTGCCTGCGCGACGAGCAGGGCCGGCTGCGGGTGGACCGCGACTACCGGATCCGGACCGCCCCCCAGCTGCGCGGCGGCGTCTACCTGCAGGGCGGCACCGAGCACACGCACGGCATCACCTCCTCGCTGCTGTCCAACACCGCGGTCCGGGTCGGCGAGATCCTCCAGTCGGTGATCGACCACCGCCGCCGTTCCGCCGAACCCGCCCCGCGCTACCTGGCCAGCGGCGTCGGCTCGCGCTGACCGACCCGCGCCCGCCTCCCACCCGTCCCCCGGGCCCGGCCGAGCCGGCCGCGGCCCCGGTCCCGCCGCCGGTGCGGCCGGCACCACCTGCCCAGAAAGGCGTCAAAGAACATGTTCGGTGGCGACGGGGTCGGCCTGCCCCTGACCGAGGCACAGGCCGGCGTCTGGCGCGCGCAGCGGATGGATCCGCGCGGCACCGCCTACAACATCGCCTGGTACGTCGAACTCCACGGCGACGTGGACGCCCCCCGGCTGGCCGCGGCGGTGCGCCGGGCCGCCGCGGAGGCCGAGTGCCTGCACGTGCGGTTCGTCGAGGAGGACGGCGCGCCCCGGCAGGTCGCCGTCCCGCCGCCGGCGCAGGGCACGCCGGCGGTGCTGGACCTGCGCGGCGAGGCCGACCCCGCGGCCGCGGCCGACGCCTGGATGCGCGCCGACCTCGCCACCCCCGTCGACCTGGCCACCGGGCCGCTGTTCCGCCACGCCCTGCTGCGGGTCGCCGACGACCGGCTGCACTGGTACCAGCGCTACCACCACACCGTGATGGACGCCCACGGCTTCGCCGCGCTCACCCGGCGGGCGGCCGAGCTCTACGCCGCGGACGACGACGGCACCGCGGACGACGGCCGGCGCCCGCGCTGGCCTCTGGAGGAGCTGCTCGCCGCCGACGCCGACCGCCGCTCCGGCGACCGCCCCCGCCGCGACCTCGACCACCTCGCCGACCGCCTCGCCGACCGCCCCGAGGTGGCGCGGCTGGTCGAGCGCGCCCCCGGCGGCCCGGCCGGCCGGGTGCTGCGCCGCACCGTCCGGCTGTCCCCCGCCCGCACCGCCGACTGGCGCCGCGCCGCGGCCGACGCCGGAACCCGGCTGTCCCGCCTGGCCGTCGCGGCCACCGCCGCCTACCTGCACCGCGCCACCGGCGCGACGGACCTGGTCCTCGGGCTGCCGGTGGCGGCCCGCGCCGACGCGCGCCTGCGCGGCACGCCCGGCATGGTCTCCAACGTGCTGCCGCTGCGCCTGCGGGTGCGCCCGGAGTCCACGCCGGCCGAGCTGCTGGCCGCCGCGGACCGCGGGATCCGGGAGCTGCTGGACCACTCCGCCTGCCGCGGCGAGGAGCTGGCCCGGCGGCTGCGGCTGCCGGACGGCGTCCACGAGCTGGTGGGGCCGACGATCAACGTGATGGCGCTCGACCTGCCCGCGCGCTTCGGCCCGCACCCGGCCACCGTCCACAACCTCTCCCTCGGCCCGGTCAGCGACCTGTCGATCGCCGTCCACGACCCGGGCGACGGCGCCGGCGAGACCGGCCTGCGGATCGACTTCGACGCCGACGCCGCCCACTGCGACGCCACCGAACTCGCCGCCCACGAACGCCGTTTCCTCGCCGTCTGCGACGCGATGGCCGCCCGGCCCGACCTGCCGATCGCCTCCGTCGACCTGACCTCCGCCGAGGAACGCCGGCTGCTGCTGACCGAGTTCGGCGCCGCCGAACGGGAGGTCGCCGAACTCGGCTGGACCGCCGCCTTCGAGCGGCAGGCCGCCCGCACCCCGGACGCCGTCGCCGTGGTGTGCGAGTCCGAGCGGATCGGCTACGCCGAGCTCAACGCCCGGGCGAACCGGCTCGCCCGGCTGCTGCGGGCCCGCGGCGTGGCCACCGAGGACGTCGTCGCCGTCGCCATGCCGCGCTCCGCCGAGCTGGTGACCGCGCTGCTCGGGGTGATGAAGGCCGGCGCCGCCTACCTGCCGCTGGACCTCGACCACCCGGCGCAGCGGATCGCGTTCATGCTGCGCGACGCCGGGGCGCGGGCCGTGCTGACGGTCGCCGAGCTGGCCGAGGCGCTGCCGGAGGGCGAGGGCCCGGAGCGGATCGCGCTGGACGACCCCGCGGTCGTCGCGGAGCTCGCCGCGTACGACGGCGCGGACCTCGCCGGGAGCGACCTCGCCCACGACCTGGACCACGCGCCCGGCCTGGACCGCGCCGCGTACGTGATCTACACCTCCGGCTCCACCGGCCGGCCCAAGGGCGTGGTCGTCTCCCACGAGGGCATCGGCAGCCTGGTCGCCACCGCCGTCGACCGGCTCGGCGTGGACGCCGGCAGCCGGGTGCTGCAGTTCGCCTCCACCGGCTTCGACGTGACGGTGTGGGACCTGTGCATGGCGCTCTGCGTGGGCGGGCGGGTCGTGGTCGTCCCCGCCGAGCGCCGGGTCGCCGGGCCGGCGCTGACCGAGTACGTGGCCGAGCACGGCGTCACCCACATGATCCTGCCGCCCTCCCTGGTGACGGCGCTGCCCCCGGAGTGCGAGCTGCCCGAGGGCGCGGTGCTGGTGGTGGGCACCGAGGCGGTGCCCCGGGAACTGGTCGCCCGCTGGGGCCGGCGGCTGCGGGTGGTGGTCGCCTACGGGCTGACCGAGGCCACGGTCAACTCCACGCTCTGGGCGGCCCGGGCGGACTGGGACGGGGCGGTGCCGATCGGCGTGCCCGACCCGAACACCCGTGCCTACGTGCTGGACTCGGCGCTGCGCCCGGTGGGCGTCGGCATGGTGGGCGAGCTGTACGTCGCCGGGCGGGGCCTGGCCCGCGGCTACCTGGGCCGCCCCGGGCTCACCGCCGAACGCTTCCTCGCCGACCCCTACGGCGCCCCCGGCAGCCGGATGTACCGCACCGGCGACCGGGTCCGCTGGCGCCCCGACGGCACCCTGGACTTCCTCGGCCGGGTCGACGGCCAGATCAAGATCCGCGGCTTCCGGATCGAGCCCGGGGAGATCGAGAACGCCCTGATGGGGCACCCGGCCGTGGCCCAGGCGGCGGTGCTGGCCCGCGAGGACCACCGGGGTGCCAGGCGGCTGGTGGCCTACGTGGTGCCGGCCGGCGACCGGCCGGACGCCGCCGGCACGGACGGCGGCCCGGACGCCGCAGCCCTGCGCGCGCACCTGGCCGAGCTGCTGCCCGAGCACATGGTGCCGGCCACCATCGTGGTGATCGACCGTCCACTGCCGCTGACCCCCAACGGCAAGCTGGACAAGGCCGCCCTGCCGGTGCCGGACTGGACCGCCCTGGCCGGCCAGGCCCCGCCCACCACCGCCTCCGAGCGGACGTTGGCCGGGCTGTTCGCCGAGGTGCTCGGCCTGCCCTCGGTCGGCGTCCACGACGGCTTCTTCGAACTCGGCGGCGACAGCATCGTGGCGATCCAGCTGGTCAGCCGGGCCCGGCGCGCCGGCCTCGCCTTCACCCCCCGGGACGTCTTCCGGCAGCGCACCGTCGCCGCCCTGGCCGCGCTGGCCGACGGCCGCGCCGCCGAGGCCGGGCCGGCCGGCGCCGCCGCAGGAGGGAGCGGACCGGCCGCCCGGCCCGACGACGGCCTCGGCACCGTGGCCGCCACCCCGATCGTCCACTGGCTGCGCCACACCTGCGGATCCGACGACGCCCCGATCGACTCCTTCCACCAGTCGACGCTGCTCCAGGTGCCGGCCGCGCTCGACTCCGACCGCCTGGCGGCGGTGCTCCAGGCCGTGCTGGACCGGCACGCCATGCTGCGCGCCCGGCTGCGCCGGGACGGCGGCTGGTCGCTGGAGGTGCCGCCGCCCGGCGCGGTGTGCGCCGCGGACCTCGTCGAGCGGGTGGAGGCCGCCGGGGGCGTCACCGCGGAGCGGATCGCGGGCCACGCCCGGCGCGCCGCGGCCCGGCTCGCCCCGGACGCCGGGGTGATGCTGCGCGCGGTGTGGTTCGACGCCGGGCGCGCCACCCCCGGCCGGCTGCTGCTGGTCGCCCACCACCTGGTGATCGACGGGGTGTCCTGGCGGATCCTGTTCACCGACCTGGCGCGGGCCTGGGCGGCGCTGACGGCGGGCCGTCCGGCGGAGACCGAACCGGTCGGCACCTCGTTCCGCCGCTGGTCCGAACTGCTCGGCCGGGCCGGGCGGGACGGCGCCCGCGCGCCGGAGCTGCCGCTGTGGCGCCGGGCGCTGGCCGACCCCGCGGCGGGACTGGCCACACCGGAGCCGGACCCGGCGAGGGACACGGCGGCCACCGCCCGGTCGCTGACCGTCTCGCTGCCCGCCGAGCAGACCGCGGCGCTGCTCACCACCGTCCCCGCCGCCTACCACGGGGCGGTGAACGACGTGCTGCTCACGGCACTGGCCGTGGCCGTCGCCCGCTGGCGCCGGATGCGTTCCGGCTCCGCCCCCGGCGCCCCCGGGGACGTCCCCGCCACGCGCCTGCTGCTGGACCTGGAGGGCCACGGGCGCGAGGAGGAGGCGGTCGGCGAGGAGGTCGACCTCTCCCGCACCGTCGGCTGGTTCACCAGCCTGTTCCCCGTCCTGCTGGACCCGGGCGCGGTCGACTGGACGGACTTCCGGGCCGGCGGGCCCGCCGTCGGCCACGCCCTCAAGCGGGTCAAGGAGCAGCTGCGCGCGCTGCCCGACGGCGGTCTCGGCTACGGCGTGCTGCGCCACCTGGCCGGCACCGACCACGCCGGAGCGCCGGATCCCGCCCACGCGTCGGACACCCTGCCGGAGGCCGGGCCGTCGCGCCTGCTGTTCAACTACCTCGGACGGCTGGGCGGCGGCACCGGCGAGGACTGGACGCCCGCCCCGGAGGCGGACCCGATCGGCGCCGGCCGGGACCCGCGGATGCCGCTGGCGCACCCGCTGGAGGTCAACGCCGTGGTCCGCGACGAGGCGGCCGGCCCCCGGCTGGACGCCACCTGGTCCTGGCCCGGGCGGCTGCTCACCGAGGCGGAGGTGGCCGCCCTGGCCGAGCTGTGGATCCAGGCCCTCCACGGCCTGGCGGCGCACGCCCGGCACCCCGGGTCCGGCGGGCACACCCCGTCCGACTTCCCGCTGGTGGCGCTGGACCAGCGGCAGGTGGACGAGTTCGAGGAGGCGGTCCGCCCGCTCCAGGACGTCCTGCCGGTCTCCCCGCTCCAGGAGGGCTTCTTCTTCCACGCCCAGTTCGACACCTCGGCCACCGACGTCTACCTGGTGCAGCAGACGGTGGAGCTGGACGGCCCGGTGGACGCCGCCGCGCTGCGCCGCGCGGTGCTCGACCTGGTGGAGCGGCACGCCCCGCTGCGCACCGGCTACCGCCAGCTCCCCGACGGGCGCGTCGTCCAACTGGTCGCCGGCCGGGTGACGGTGCCGTGGCGACAGGTCGACCTCGACCCGGCCGGCGGCCCGGACCGGTGGCGGGCCGGCGTGGAGTCGGTGGCGGCCGAGGAGCGCGCGGACCGCTTCGACCTGGCCCGGCCGCCGCTGCTGCGCTGCGCCCTGGTGCGGGCCGGGGCCCGCCGCCACTGGTTGGTGCTGACGCTGCACCACATCGTCGCCGACGGCTGGTCGGTGCCGATCATGCTGCGGGAGCTGCTGGCGCTGTACGCGCCGGGCGACGGCGACGGGACCGCGACCGGTGCGGCGGGCGCGGCCGGGACCGGATCGGCGGGCGCGGCCGGGACCGGATCGGCGGGCGCGGCCGCCGGCGAGGCGCCCCGACTGCCGGCGGCCGCCCCGTACCGCTCCTACCTCGAATGGCTCCGCGGGCGCGACCGGGAGGCGGCGCGCGCGGCCTGGCGGGCGGCGCTGGCCGGCGTGACGGAACCGACCCGGCTGGTGGCCGAGCCGCAGCCGGGCGGAGCGCCGGGGGTGGAGGCCGCGTTCCGGCCCGAGGAGGTGCGCGTCGAGCTGCCGGAGGAGGTCACGGCGGGCCTGCTGGCCCGGGCCCGGGAGCGCGGGCTGACCCTGGGCAGCGTCGTGCAGGGCGCGTGGGGGCTGCTGCTCGGCGGCCTGACCGGCCGCACCGACGTGGTGTTCGGCACCACCGTCTCCGGCCGGGGAGTCGAGGTGCCCGGGGTGGAGTCGATGGTGGGGCTGTTCGTCAACACCCTGCCGGTGCGGATGCGGTGGCGGCCGGACCAGCCGCTGGCCGAGGCGCTCGGCCGGCTCCAGGAGGAGCAGTCGGGGCTGCTGGACCACCAGTACCTGGGTCTGGCGGAGCTCCAGCGGCTGGCCGGGGCCGGCGAGCTGTTCGACACCCTGGTGGTGTTCGAGAACTACCCCACCGAACCGGGTCTGAGCGACCCGGCGGGGCACCTGCGGGTGGCCGGCGTGGAGTTCTTCGGCACCGGCCACTACCCGCTGGCGCTGATCGTGATGCCGGGGCAGCGGCTGGACCTCCAGCTCAAGTACGACGCGGCACGGCTGGACGCGGCCACCGTGCGGCGGATCGGCGCGCGGCTGACCGAGGTGCTGCGTTCGGTGCTCCGGGCGCCGGACGCACCGGTGGGCCGGGTCCAACTGCTGCCGGCGAAGGAGCGGGAGCGGCTGGCCGCGGAGCTGACCGGGCCGGCGCGCCCGCTCGCCGGCGGCACCCTGCACGGCGCGTTCGAGGCCCGGGCCGCCCGCTTCCCGGAGGCGACGGCGGTCCTCTTCGAGGACGAGCGGGTCGGCTACGGGGAGCTGGACCGGCGGGCGGAGGCCCTGGCCCGGCGGCTGCGGGCGCGCGGCGTGGCCCCCGAGGAGGTCGTCGCGGTCGCGGTGCCCCGCTCGGTGGAGCTGGTGGTGGCGCTGCTCGCGGTGCTGAAGGCCGGCGCGGCGTACCTGCCGCTCGACGTGGACTACCCGTCGGAGCGGGTCTCCTTCATGCTGGCCGACTCCGGGGCGCGCACGGTGCTGACCACGGCGGCGTCCGCCGGGCGGCTGCCCGACGTCGCCGGGGTGACCGTGCTGCCGGTGGACGCGCCCGGGGACGGGCCGGCGCCCGGGGCGGCCCCCGTGGCGCGCCGCGCCGCCGCCCCGGAGAACCCCGCCTACCTGATCTACACCTCGGGCTCGACCGGGCGGCCGAAGGGGGTGCTCGTGCCGCACCGGGCCGTGGTGGCCCAGCTCGACTGGGCGCAGGGCCGGTTCGGCCTGCGGCCGGACGACCGGGTGCTCCAGCAGATGTCGGCGAGCTTCGACCCCTCGGTGCTGGAGATCTTCCTGGCGCTGCGGGAGGGCGCGGCCGTGGTGCTGGCCCGGCCGGACGGCCACCGCGATCCCCGCTACCTGGCGGAGGTGATCCGGCGGCACCGGGTCACCACGATGACCATGGTCTCCTCCCTGCTGGCCGCCTTCCTGCGGGCCGCCGAGACCACCGGCGACCTGGACGCGACGGCGAGCCTGCGCCGCGTGCTCGCCGGTGGCGAGGCGCTGACCGGTGAGGTCGCCGAGCGGTGGCGGGCGCTGACCGGCGTGCCGCTGTTCCACGTCTACGGGCCGACGGAGACGGCGGTGCAGGTCACCGCGTGGGAGCACGACGGCGCCCGGGAGGTGACGCTGCCGCTGGGGCGGCCGGTGGGGAACACCCGGCTGTACCTGCTGGACGCCTGCCTGCGGCCGGTGCCGGCGGGCGCGCCCGGCGAGCTGTACGTGGCCGGCGCCCAGCTGGCCCGCGGCTACCTGGGGCGCCCGGGGCTGACGGCGGATCGCTTCGTCGCTGATCCGTTCGGTCCGCCGGGAACCCGGATGTACCGCACCGGCGACCTGGCGCGGCTGCGCGCGGACGGCGCCGTGGAGTACCTGGGGCGCGCCGACCAGCAGGTGAAGATCCGCGGCAACCGGGTGGAGCTGGGCGAGATCGAGGCCCGGCTGCTCGGCGACCCCACCGTGGCGCAGGCCGCGGTCCTCGCCCGGCGGGACGGTCCGGGCGGGGCCCGGCTGGTCGGCTACGTGGTGCCCGCCCCCGGGACGCGGCCGACGCCCGAGCGGCTGCGCGCGGCCCTGGCCGAGACCCTGCCGGAGCCGATGCTGCCGGCGGCCTTCGTGCTGCTGGACGCGCTGCCGCTGACGCCCAGCGGCAAGGTGGACCGCGCCGCGCTGCCGGCCCCCCAGGTGGCGCGCGCTGCCGAGCCGGAGTCGTCCCCGGCCCCGCCCGTCCCGGTCGATCCTGCCGACCCGGCCGCCCCGGCCCACCCGGTCGGCGAGTCCGTGGCGCCGGCCGGCGGCACCACCCGGGAGCGGCACGAGCGGCTGCTGCGGGAGATCTTCGCCGCCGTCCTGGGCCTGGCCCGGGTCGGCGCCGACGAGGACTTCTTCACCCTCGGCGGCGACAGCATCCTGTCGATCGCCGTCTCCAGCCGGGCGCGGAAGGAGGGCGTGGAGATCAGCCCGCGCGAGGTGTTCGACCTGCGCACCCCGGCCGCGCTGGCCGCGGCGAGCGCCGCCGCGGAACCCGACCCGCGCCCCGGCGGCGCCCCGGCCGCCGCCCCGCTGCCCGCCGCGGAGGCGGACGGCGTCGGCGACGTCCCGCCGCTGCCCGTGGTGCACCAGCTGCGCGAACGCGGCGGCACCATCGACCGCTTCAACCTCTCGGTGCTGCTCCAGGTCCCCGCCTCGGCCGACGGCGAGTCGCTGGCCGCGGTGCTCCAGGCAGTCCTGGACCACCACGACGCGCTGCGGCTGCGGCTCACCCGGATCGCCTCGGTGCTGTGGACGCTCCAGACGCTGCCCGCGGGCACCACGCGCGCCGCCGAGCTGCTGCGCCGGGTGGACGTGGCCGGCCTGGACGACGCGGCCCTGCGCGCGGTCGTCGCGGCCGAGGCGGACGCGGCGGCCGGCCGGCTGGCCCCGGAGGCCGGCGCGGTGCTCCAGGCGGTGTGGTTCGACGCCGGCCGGGAACGGCCCGGCCGGCTGCTGCTGGCGGCACACCACCTGGCCGTGGACGGGGTCTCCTGGCGGATCCTGTGCGGGGACCTGGCCACCGCCTGGGAGGCGGTGGCGGCCGGCCGCCGGCCGGCGCTGGACCCGGTCGGCACCTCGCTGCGCCGGTTCGCCCGCGAGGTCGCCGAGCAGGCGGTCACGCCGCGCCGCCTGGCCGAGCTGGAGCACTGGAGCGGGGTGCTGGCCCCCGGCGCCGAACTGGTTCCCGGAGGCAGCCCGGCCGGCGGGACGGTCGGCGCGGCCGGCCGGCACACCGTGCGGCTCTCCGCGGAGGAGACCGCCCCGCTGCTGACCGCCGTGCCCGCGGCGCTGGGCGCCGGCGTCACCGACGTGCTGCTGGCCGCCCTGCGGATCGCGGTCGCCGACTGGCAGCGGCGGCGGCACGGCGCCGACGCCGCCGCCCGCGACCTGCTGGTCGACCTGGAGCGGCACGGGCGCGCCGAGATCGCCCCGGGTCTGGACCTGTCCCGCACGGTCGGCTGGTTCACCAGCGTGCAGCCGGTCCGGCTGCCCGCGCCGGCCGGACCGCCGGGGGAACCGGGGCAGGTGGACGCGCTCGACCTCGTCCGCCGGGTCGGGGAGCGGCTGCGCGCGGCCCCGGACGACGGGGCCGGCCACGGCATGCTGCGCCACCTCAACGCCCAGGTGGCGCCGATCCTCGCCGGGCTGGGCCGGGCCCAGCTGCTGTTCAACTACTACGGCCGGTTCGCGGCCGGTCAGCGCTCCGACTGGGCGCCGGCGGTGGAGTCCGACGTGCTCGCCGACGCGCTGGCGCCCGACCCCGACCTGGGCCTGCCCTACCTGCTCCAGGTCGACGCGGTCTGCGACGACACGCCCGACGGCGCGCGGCTGGCCGCCACCTGGACCTGGCCGCGGGACGTCGCGGGCGCCCTGACCGGCGAGGACGCCCGGGAGCTGGCGAGCGGCTGGCTGGCCGCGCTGCGCCGGCTGACCGCCGAGGCGGCCGCGACCGGCGCGGCCCCCGCGGCCGCCACCTCGACGGCTCCCGCGACGGCCCCGTCGACGGCCCCCGGTGCCGCCGGCCGGACCGCGCCGGAGCCGTCGGACACCGCGCTGCTGCGGCTGGACCAGGCGGAGACCGACCGGATCGCGCGGGTCAGCGACCGGCCGGTGGAGGACGTCTGGCCGCTCTCCCCGCTCCAGGAGGGCCTGTACTTCCACTCCAGCTACGACACCGGCGGCCTGGACGTCTACACCGCGCAGGGGGCCTACGACTTCGCGCACCGGGTCGACCTGGACCGGCTGCGCGCGGCCTGCGCGGCCCTGCTCGCCCGCAACCCCAGCCTGCGCGCCGGGTTCACCAGCGACGGCCTGAGCCAGCCGGTGCAGTTCGTCGCCGTCGACCCGCCGATGCCGCTGGAGGAGGTGGACCTCACCGCGCTGCCGGAGCCGGAGCGCCGGGCCCGCCTGGAAGAGCTGATGGCGGCGGACCGGACGCGCCGGTTCGACCTGGCCCGCCCCCCGCTCGCCCGGCTGCTGCTGGTCCGCCTCGGCGCCGACCACGACCGGCTGGTGATCAGCCACCACCTGCTGCTGTGGGACGGCTGGTCGGAGGGGCCGCTGCTGGAGCAGCTGCTGGCGCTGTACGAGAGCGGCGGGGACGACTCCGCCCTGCCCCGGCCCGGCTCCTACCGGGACTACCTGGCCTGGCTGGCCGGGCAGGACGCCGGGCGGGCCGCCGAGGCGTGGCGCGACGCCCTGTCCGGCCTGGCCGAGCCGACCCTGGTCGGCCCGGCGGACCGGGCCCTGGAGCCGGCCGTCCCCGAGCACCACCGCGCCGAGCTGTCCGAGGCCCTCACCGAGCGGCTGCGCGTCGTGGCGCGGCGCGCCGGCCTCACCCTGAACACCGTGCTGAACGCGGCCTGGGGCATGGTGCTGGCCGGCGTGGTCGGCCGCCGGGACGTGGTCTTCGGCACCACGGTGGCCGGGCGGCCGGCCGAGGTGCCGGGCATGGACAGCGCCGTCGGCATGTTCCTCAACACCGTGCCGGTGCGGGTCCGGCTCGACCCGAACGAGAGCGTGCGGGAGCTGCTGCGGCGGCTGCAGTCCGAGCGGGCGGCGCTGATGCCGCACGAGTACCTGGGCCTCGGCGCGATCCAGCGGGCCGGCGGGCACGCCCAGCTGTTCGACACGCTGTACGTGCTGCAGAACTTCGGCGGCGAGCAGGCACTGGCCGAGCTGCGCGCCCGGCACGGCGTGACCCCGGCGGGCAGCGTGGACGCCACCCACTACCCGCTCACCCTGGTGGTCTCCCCCGGGGCCGGGCCGCTGCGGACCACCCTCGCCTACCGCCCCGACGTGGTGGCGGCCGACTTCGCCGGGTCGCTGCTGGCCCGCCTCCAGACGCTGCTGGAGGCCATCGCGGCGGATCCGTCGGCGCGGGTCGGCGCCCTCGACCCGGTCCCCGCGGCGGAGCGCCGCCTCCTCGCGGCCTCCTGGGAGGCCACCCGCCGCCCGGTCGGCGAGGACACCGTCGCCGACCTGCTCGCCGCCCAGGCCGCGCGCACCCCGGAGGCGGTGGCGCTGGTCTTCGGGGAGCACCGGCTGGACTACGCCGAGCTGGACGCCCGGATCAACCGGCTGGCCCGGCTGCTGCTGGCCCGGGGCGCCGCCCCGGAGCGGGTGGTGGCGCTGGCGCTGCCGCGCTCCATCGACATGGTGGTGGCGCTCTTCGCGGTGCTGCGCACCGGCGCGGCGTACCTGCCGCTGGACCTCGACCACCCGGCGGAGCGGCTGGCGATGATGCTCGCCGACACCGCCCCGATGTGCGTGCTCACCACCGGATCCGTCGCCGCCACCCTGCCGGCCGGCGACGGCGCCCCGCGGATCCGGCTGGACGAGCCGGCGGTGGCCGCCGAGCTGGCGGCGCTGCCCGCCGGCGGACTCGCCGACGCGGAGCGGCCGGCCTTCGCCCGCAGCCGTCCCGGCCGGCTGGACCACCCGGCGTACGTCATCTACACCTCCGGCTCCACCGGCCGCCCGAAGGGCGTCGTCACCCCCTACCGTGGCCTGACCAACATGCAGCTGAACCACCGGGAGGCGATCTTCGACCCCACGGTGGCCTCGGCCGGCGGGCGGCGGCTGCGCATCGCGCACACGGTCTCCTTCGCCTTCGACATGTCCTGGGAGGAGCTGTTGTGGCTCGTCGAGGGCCACGAGGTGCACGTCTGCGACGAGGAGCTGCGGCGCGACGCCGAGGCGCTGGTGGCCTACTGCGACCGGCACCGCGTCGACGTCGTGAACGTCACGCCGACCTACGCCCACCTGCTGATCGAGCAGGGCCTGCTGGAGCGGGACGAGGCGGGCGCCGGGAGCGGCGACCGGGGCGGGCGGCACCGGCCGGCGCTGGTGCTGCTGGGCGGCGAGGCGGTGTCCGAGGCGGTGTGGACGCGACTGCGCGGCACCGAGGGGACGTTCGGCTACAACCTGTACGGGCCGACCGAGTACACCATCAACACCCTCGGCGCCTCGACCACCGACAGCGCCACCCCCACGGTCGGGCGGCCGATCTGGAACACCCGCGCCTACGTGCTGGACGCCTCGCTGCGCCCGGTCGCCCCGGGCGCGCCCGGTGAGCTGTACATCTCCGGCCTCGGGCTGGCCCGCGGCTACCACCGGCGCCCCGGCCTGACCGCGGAACGGTTCGTCGCCGATCCCTTCGCCACCGAGCCGGGCACCCGGATGTACCGCACGGGCGACCTGGTGCGGCTGCGGCCGGACGGCAACCTGGACTTCCTGGGCCGCACCGACGACCAGGTGAAGATCCGCGGCTACCGGGTGGAGCTGGGCGAGATCACCACCGCGCTGGGCGAGCACCCGGCGGTGGCCCACGCCGCCGTGGTCGCCGACGGCTCCGGGCCGGGCGGGGCGAAGCGGCTGGTCGGCTACGTGGTCCGGGACCACGCCGACGGCTCCGCCGGCGCGCCGGACGCGACAGCAGCGCAGGAGGCGACGGCCGCGCCGGACCTGCCCGGCGCGCCCGGCCGGGTGGCCGACGAGGCGCTGGCGCGGGAGCTGCGCGCGCGCCTGAAGGCCCGGCTGCCGGAGTACATGGTGCCGGCCGCGATCGTGCCGGTGGACCGCCTGCCGCTGACCGTGAACGGCAAGCTGGACGTGCGGGCGCTGCCCGCCCCCACCGTGGCGACCGCCGAGGCCGGCCGGCCGCCGCGCACCCCGCGCGAGGAGGTGCTGTGCCGGCTGTTCGCCGAGGTCCTCGGCGTCGAGCGGGTCGGCATCGACGACAGCTTCTTCGACCTGGGCGGCCACTCGCTGCTGGCCACCCGGCTGATCAGCCGCGCCCGGGCGGCGCTCGACGCGGAGTTGGCGATCCGCGACCTCTTCGAGGCCCCGACCGTCGCCGAGCTGGCGCCGCGCGCCCGGGGGGCGGCCCAGGCCGCCGGCGGCGACGGCGCCGCCCCGGCACCCCGGCCGGCGCTGGTGGCCGGTCAGCGGCCCGGCGAGCTGCCGCTGTCCTTCGCGCAGGCCCGGCTGTGGCTGATCCAGCAGGTGGAGGGCGCCTCGGCGGCGTACAACTTCCCGATGGTGATGCGGGTGCGCGGGGCGCTGGACCTCCCCGCCCTGCGCGCCGCCCTGGGCGACGTGATGGCCCGGCACGAGGCGCTGCGCACGGTCATCGTGGAGGACGAGGGCCGGCCGTTCCAGCGGGTGCTGCCGGCGGCGGACGCCCCCGTGGCCTTCGAGGTGGTCACCGTCGGCGAGGAGACCGTGCCGGGGCTGGTCCGGGACGCCGTCGCGCGCCCCTTCGACCTGGCCGCCGAGCCGCCGCTGCGCGCCACCGTCGCCCGGATCGCCGACGACGGCGGCCCGGAACCAGGCGGCCCGGAGCAGTACGTGATCGTGCTGCTGCTGCACCACATCACCACCGACGAGTGGTCCGACGGGCCGTTCCTGCGCGACCTGACGGCCGCCTACGCGGCCCGGCACGCCGGCCGGGCGCCGGACTGGTCCCCGCTGCCGGTCCAGTACGCCGACTACGCGCTGTGGCAGCGGCGGCTGCTCGGCGAGCGGTCCGACCCGGACAGCCTGGCCGCCCGTCAGCTGGACTTCTGGCGCCGGGCGCTGCGCGGCGCGCCCGAGCAGCTCGACCTGCCCACCGACCGGCACCGGCCGGGCCGCCCGTCCTTCGAGGGCGACGCCCTGGAGGTCGAGCTGCCGGAGCGGGCGGCCCGGGGCGTGCGGCGGCTGGGCCAGCGGACCGGGGCGAGCTCCTTCATGGTGCTCCAGGCCGCCGTGGCCGCCCTGCTGCACCGGCTGGGCGCGGGCGAGGACATCCCGCTCGGCGCCCCCGTCGCCGGGCGGACCGACCAGGCGCTGGACGAGCTGGTCGGCTTCTTCGTCAACACCCTGGTGCTGCGCACCGACGTCTCCGGGGATCCGTCCTTCGCCGAGCTGGTGGCCCGGGTGCGGGAGACCGACCTGGCCGCCTTCTCGCACCAGGACGTGCCCTTCGAGGCCGTGGTGGAGGAGCTGAACCCGGCCCGCTCGCTCGACCGCAACCCGCTGTTCCAGGTGATGGTGGGCTACCGCGCGCGCGGCGGGGCCGGCTGGGACTTCGCCGGACTGCCGGTGGAGCCGGAGCCGTTCCCGACCCGCACCGCCAAGTTCGACCTGGTGTTCGGCTTCGCCGAGGAGACCGACGGCGGCCGGATCCGCTGCGTGCTGGAGTACCGCACCGACCTGTTCCGGCGCGAGACGGCGGCGCTCCTCGGCCGCCGGCTGACCCGGCTGATCGACGCCGTGGTCGCCGACCCGGACCTGCCGGTGAGCCGGATCGAGGTGCTGGAGCCGGGCGAGCGCGCGGCGGTGCTGGAGGGGTTCAACGACACCGGCCGGCCGGTCGAGGAACTCACCCTGCCGGCGATGTTCGAGCGGCGGGCGGCCGAGACCCCCGGGGCCGTCGCGGTGGTCGACCGTTCCCGCTCGGTGGACTACGCCGGGCTGGACGCCGAGGCCGACCGGCTGGCCCGGCTGCTGGCCCGGCGCGGCGTCGGCCCGGAGAGCGTGGTCGCCGTCGCGGTGCCCCGCTCGGTGGAGATGGTGGCCACCGTGCTCGGCGTGCTGAAGCTGGGCGCCGCCTACCTGCCGCTCGACCTCGGCCACCCCGCGGACCGGCTGGCGTACATGCTGCGGGACAGCGGGGCGCGGCTCGTCGTCGGCACCCGGGAGATCGCCGACCGGCTGCCCGAGGTGGCCGGGGTGCGCGCGCTGCTGCTCGACGAGCCGGGCACCGCGGCGGAACTCGCCGCGCTCCCCGGCACCGCCCTGCGCCCGGAGGACCTGGCCGGCGGCCGGGACCGCCGGCCGAGCGGGCTGGACCACGCCGCCTACGTCATCTACACCTCCGGCTCCACCGGCCGGCCGAAGGGCGTGGTCGTCCCCCACGAGGGCATCGGCAGCCTGGTCGCCACCGCCGTGGACCGGATGGGGGTGCGCCCGGACAGCCGGGTGCTGCAGTTCGCCTCGGTCGGGTTCGACGTGGCGGTGTTCGAGCTATCCATGGCGCTGGGCGTCGGCGCCCGGCTGGTGCTGGTGCCGGACGAGGCGCGCGGCCCGAGCAAGGCGCTCACCGACTTCCTGCACGAGCAGCGGGTGACCCACATGATCCTGCCGCCGTCGCTGGTCTCCGCGCTGCCCGCGGACTGCCGCCTCCCCGAGGGGGCGACCGTGCTGGTCGGGACGGAGACCGTCCCGCCGGACCTGATCGGCCGCTGGGCGGAGCGGCTGCGGCTGTTCGCCGCCTACGGGCTGACCGAGGCCACCGTCAACTCCACCCTGTGGGCCGCCGAACCCGGCTGGGAGGCGGCCGTGCCGATCGGCGTGCCGGACCCGAACACCCGCGCCTACGTGCTGGACGCCTCGCTGCGCCCGGTGCCGCCCGGCGTGGTCGGGGAGCTGTACGTCTCCGGCCGCGGCCTGGCCCGCGGCTACCTGGGCCGGCCCGGGCTGACCGCCGAACGGTTCGTCGCCGACCCCTACGGCTCGCCGGGCGACCGGATGTACCGCACCGGGGACCGGGCCCGCTGGCGCCCCGACGGCACCCTGGACTTCCTCGGCCGGGTGGACGACCAGGTCAAGATCCGCGGCTTCCGGATCGAGCTGGGCGAGGTCGCGGCGGCCCTGCACCGCCATCCGGCGGTCGGTCAGGCGGCGGTCGTGGTGGACCGGGCGGGCGGGGCGGCCCGGCTGGTGGGGTACGTCGTGCCGGGCGAGGGCCCGGTCGACCCGGCCGAGGTGCGCGCCCACGCGGCGGAGTTCCTGCCCGACTACATGGTGCCCGCCCTGGTGATGGCGCTGGACGGCCCGCTGCCGCTGACCCCGAACGGCAAGCTGGACCGCCGGGCCCTGCCCGCCCCCGACTGGGCCGCGCTGGCCGGCGGCGCCCGACCGGTCACCGAGGAGCAGCGCCGGCTCGCCGAGCTGTTCGCCGAGGTGCTGGGCCTGCCGGAGGTGGGCATCCATGACGACTTCTTCGCGCTGGGCGGCCACTCGATGGCCTCGATGCGGCTGCTCGGCCGGATCCGGGCGGTGCTCGGGGCCGAGCTGAGCCTGCGCGACGTCTTCGACGCCCCCACGGTGGCCGACCTGGCCGGGAAGCTGGCCCGGACGACCGCGCTCCGGCCGCCGCTGCGCCGGTTCCCCGGCACCGGAGCAGAGCGGGAGCTGCCGGCCGCCCCGCCTCAGCGGCGGCAGTGGTCGCTGCACCGCGCCCCGGGGCGGCGCCCGAGCCACGACCTGGCGTTCGCGCTGCGGCTGGCGGACGCGGCCGAGCTGGACGTCCACGCCCTGCGCGCGGCCCTGGCGGACCTGGTGGAGCGGCACGAGCCGCTGCGCACGGTCTTCGAGGAACGGGACGGCGTGCTGTACCAGCGGGCGCTCGCGGCCGGTGCCGACCGGTCGCCGCTGGAGCTCGTGCCGGCCGCCGAGGACGCCGGGGACCTGGACGAGCGGGTGCGGGAGCTGGTCCGCCAGGGCCCGGACCTGGCGCAGCAGCCGCCCTTCCGGGCCCGCCTGCTGACCAGCGGCCCGGCGACCGGGGGCGGTTCCGGCGGCCCGGCCGCCGAGGGGCCGGCCGTGCTGCTGCTGACGGCGCACTACATCGGCGTGGACGAGTGGTCCGTGGTGCCGCTGGTCCGGGACCTCGCCACCGCCTACGCCGCCCGCCGCGCCGGCCGCGCCCCGGACTGGGCGCCGCTGCCGGTGTCGTACGCCGACTACACGCGGTGGGCACACGAACTGCTGGGCGATCCGGCGGACCCGGGCGGCCCGGGCGCCCGCCAGCTGGAGTACTGGCGCGGGGCGCTGCGCGGCGTCCCGGCCGAACTGGCCCTGCCCACCGACCGGCCGCGGCCCGCCACGCCCGGGCACCGCGGCGATGGCGACCTCGTCGAGTTCACGCTGGACGAGCGGCTGCACCGGGCGGTCGACACCCTCGCCCGGGCCAGCGGCACCAGCATGTTCATGGTGGTGCAGGCGGCGCTGGCCGCGCTGCTGACCCGCCACGGCGCCGGCACCGACCTGCCGATCGGCACCCTGGTCGCGGGACGCGCGGAGGAGGAGCTGGCGGACCTGGTGGGCTGCTTCGCCAACACCGTGCTGCTGCGCACCGACACCTCGGCCGATCCGAGCTTCGCCGCGCTGCTCGCCCGGGTGCGGGAGGCCGACCTGAACGCGCTGGAGCACCAGGACGTGCCCTTCGACCGGGTCGCCGAGGCGCTCGGCCTCGGCGGCGCGGCCGGCCGTCCGGTGCCCCAGGTGATGCTGGTCCACCACGAGGCCGCCGGCCTGGCCGACCTCGACGGGGTGCCGGGCCGGCTCACCGGCGTGCCGACCGGCGCCACGGCGGCCGACCTGACGGTCAGCTTCTACGAGCCGCGCGCCGACGGGCCGGTGCACTGCCTGCTCGTCTACGCCACGGACGTGTTCGAGCGCGCCACGGCGGTCAGACTGGTGGAGGACCTGCTCGCCATCCTGCGGACCGTGGTCACCGACCCGGACCGCCCGCTCTCGGCCCTGCCGGTGCCGACGGGCCGACAGCACGACGCCGACCATGGAAGGACGACCATCTGATGAGCAACCCGTTCGAGGACGCCGAGGGCCGCTTCCTGGTGCTGGTCAACGACGAGGACCAGCACTCCCTGTGGCCGTCGTTCGCCGAGGTTCCGGCCGGCTGGACGGTCGCCTTCGGCGAGGACTCCAAGGACGCCTGCCTGGCGTACGTGGAGGAGCACTGGCAGGACATGCGCCCCCGGAGCCTGCGCGAGCAGATGGAGCGCCTGGAGCGCGAGGGAGCGACCCCGTCGGACGCGGCCGACACGGCGGCGGAAACGGCCCCGTCCGCCGGTTAGCCGCCCCCCTACCCGAGCCCCGTTCGGCCGGCCGCCCCGGCCGGCCGAACGGCCGGGGCCCGCGACACGGCCCCGGCCGCGCACCACTACACGGGCACGGCAGCGGGCCTACCGCCAGGAGTCGGCCGGCCGCTGGTCGGGGGTGGACGGCCAGGCGCCCCGTCCGGCCAGGTGGAGGACGAGGGCCGCGATGTTCCACGCGTCGTCCTCGCCCCGGTGGTGACGCCCTTCGAGCGGGAGCCCGGCGACGCGCAGCGCCTGCGCCATGCCGGGGCGCTTGCGCAGGCCGTGCGCCTCGGTGAAGACCGCCTTGGCGTTGGTGTGGCACCAGCCGAACGGATAGGCCACCCCGGCGGCCCGGCACTGCCGGGTGAACTGGTGGCGGTCGTAGTCGCCCCAGCTGGCCCACGGACGGATCCCGGCGTGGTGCTCGACCGCCAGCAGCCGGCACGCCTCGGCGAAGGAGACCCCCCGCGCCACCTCGGCCGCGGTCAGGCCGGTCAGTTCGGTGCAGAAGTCGCTCACCGTGGACCGGGCCGGCCGCACCAGGATCCGGTGACGGGCCACCCGCTCACCGGCGGCCACGTCGACGACGGTCAGGCCGATCTCGATGATCTCGCTGACCGCGCCCGGTGGCGGGGCGTCCGGCCAGCAGGTCGCCTCGACGTCCACGACGTTGAGCAGGCCGCCCGCTCCGGTGCTGTCCATGGTGCGCAAGCGTAGGGATGTGGGAGCGTCCCGGGCGACCGGTTTGCGCCACCGCTGGCCACCGCGGACCGGCCGGGCCCGCGTTCAGGAACCGCCCTGCTGGTAGCGGGCGCAGGCGCCGAGGAGGAAGGTCTCCAGTTCCTGCCCCACGATGCCCTCCTGCCTGGCCGTGTACTCGGTGATCAGGCGCATCTGGTACACCAGGCCGGCGGTCACCGGGATCCGGGACCGACCCGGGGGCGGCGCGTCGGGGCCGATCTGTTCGAGCACGAAGACCGACATGGGCGCCGGCTCCAGGGCGGCCAGCTCCGCCGGGTAGGCGCGTTGGAGCGCCTCCAGATACGCCTGGACCTCCTCGCGCCGCTCGTGGCCGGTGAACGGGCGCTCCATGACGTTGCGGAAGAACGCGGAGAGCACCCCCAGGAAGGCGTCCCGCGCCGCGTCGATGTCCGCCTGGACGTCCGGGCCGCGCCTGCCCTGCACGAACACGCCGTGCAGCGCGCGGTGCGCCGCCCAGGTCTCCGGGTTCATCCCGCCCCTCCCCGTGTGCGTCTGCGCCGCCCCTCGATCATGACACGCTGCGCCGCCCCGGGTGACGCGTTGTCGGAAAGTTCCCCCCGACACATTCCCATTGTACCAGAATAGCGACGAGAATTCTCGTCAACTCGGAATGGAAAAAGGCGAACCGTTTCGCTAATTTGGCGCCCATGACTGCGCGCACCGAATTGATGGTGGATTCCGGGGACGTTCGGCTGTGGACCGAACGGATAGGTGAGCCGAACGCCCCGGCGGTCCTGCTGGTGATGGGTACCTCCGCGCCGGGCATCGGCTGGCCGGACGAGCTGGTGGACGTGCTGGTCGCCGGCGGCCGGCAGGTCATCCGCTACGACCACCGGGACACCGGCCGCTCCACCTGCGTGGACTTCACCGCCCACCCCTACGCGCTGGCGGACATGGCCACCGACGCGGCAGCCGTGCTCGACGGCCACGGGGTGGCCGCCGCGCACGTCGTCGGGGCGTCCCTGGGCGGGGCGATCGGCCAGTGGCTGGCCGTGCACCGCCCCGAGCGGGTGCTCTCCCTGACCGCGCTGATGACCGGCCCGATGGGGCACGACGCGGGCCCCGCCTGGGCGCGCGCCCTCGCCGGCCAGGAGCCCGACCCGGACGACCTCCCCCCGCCCACGCCCCGCTTCCTGGCACACCTCGCGCACCTCGCGGCGTCGCCCCGGACCACGCGCGCCGAGCAGATCGAGGCCAACCTGGAGACCTGGCGGGTGCTCGGCGGCGACGTCCTCCCCTTCGACGAGGGCGCCGCCCGCCGTTTCGTGGAGGCCTCCTTCGACCTCACCACCAACCCCGCCGCCTCCCTCAACCACGACCTGGCCGGGCGCCGGATGACCGAGGACCGCCGAGTGCCGCTGTCCTCCATCACCGCGCCCACCCTCGTCCTCCACGGCACCGCCGACCCGCTGCGCCCACTGCCACACGGCCGCGCCGTCGCCGAGGCGATCCCGCACTCCCGGTTCCTCGCGATCGACGGCATGGGGCACGCGCTGTTCTCCCCCGGACTCCCTCGGAGGATCGGCGAAATCATCCACGAGCACACCGGCTAGGTGCATTCATCACGAGCGGGCCTGCGTCGAACGCGCTGATCGCTGGCGCGACACCGCCGACGGACGACACAAAACCCCATGCGACCTGCGCCCGGCCGTGCTGGGATCAGTCGCCATGAACGACCATCTCCTCGCTGAAGCCGACTTGATGGACAGGATGGAACGGAACCTGGCGGAACACGCCTGTCACCTGCACCGGGGCATGGCTGGTGCGACCGTCACGGAGGCCGGTGACCTCCTGGTCGCGGACAGCGGCCTGGACGACGACACCTTCAACATCGTGGCCGCGGCCCGTTTCACCGTCGCCGACGCCACGGCACGCGTCACCGAGACCGCTCGGACGCTGGCCCGCACCGGCCGCCGTTTCTCCTGGTGGGTGGGGCCCGCCTCGACACCACCGGACCTCTCCGCCCGCCTGACCGCGGCCGGTCTGCCGGCGTCCGAACACGAGACGGCCATGTGGGCCGAGCTGGACCACACCCCGCCACCGCCCTCAGTCCAGGGACTGGACATCCAGCGGGTGGCCACGCCGGAGCAGCTCGCCGACTACGCCACGGTTCTCGCGGCGAACTGGGACCCGCCTGCTGACACCGTCCGCCGCTTCTTCGCCCAGGCCGCCCCGCAGGCACTGGCCGCGCACTGCCCGGCCCGGTATCTGGTCGGCTACGTGGAGAGCCGTCCGGTCTGTTCCGCCGAGGTGTTCCATCACGCGGGAGTCGCCGGCATCTACAACATCTCCACCCTGGCCGCCCACCGCCGACGTGGCTACGGCGGTGCCATCACGCTCGCGGCACTCCGCGCGGCCCGCGACCGAGACCACCGCATCGCGGTCCTGCAGGCGTCAGCCGACGGCGAGCCCGTCTACCGCCGCCTGGGGTTCCGCTCCTGTGGCCAGTTCACCGAACACGCCATCAACCCCTGAACCACCGTGCCGGCGCACGCCCCAGCCGCCTGCCCCGGGCAACACCGACGCCCACTCCCGGCGCACGCCCCAGCGCCTGCCGCACGTTCCAGGCACTCCCCTAGCTGCTCGCGCTGTCGTACCGCGCCAGCCCGCGCCGCCAGACGAGCGCGGTGAGGGAGCACGACGCGATCAGGACGATTGGAGCGAGGAGGAGAGTCGGGGTGGGCTCCAGGAGTTGCTCGGCGGGATACGAGCCGCCGAGCGCCGCGGGGGCGAACGAGACCAGGACGATCTGGAAGGTGCGCGGAAAGAACCGGCGCGGATACTGCCCGGATCCTCGCCATGCGGCGGCCAGGTCATTGACCGGTTCGATGGAGCGGACCCAGAAGGCGAGAAAGGTCAGGTTGGCCCAGAAGGCACAGTAGGCGACGGTGCCGACGAAGGCCCACACCAGCATGGAGGCGACGGCATACGCACTCGGACCGAGATCGAAGGTCTCGGTGGCGACCAGGACGATCGCCATTCCGGTCAGGCACCTGCCGAGTTCGGTCGGTTGAATCCATCGCATGACCGCGTAGAAGAACGTCGGGACGGGCCTGATGATCGCGAGGTCGAGTTCGCCCTGGCGGATGGCGAGGTCGAATCGGCGCAGGCCCGGGGAGACGAAGCAGTCCATCAGGCCCGTGGTGACGGCGAAGACGCCGACGGCCAGCAGGGATGCCGGGGGGATCGCCGGATCGTGTTCGGCGTAACTGGTCACGACCAGCACCGGAACGATTCCGGCGATCAGCTCCCCCACGCTCGCGGCCAGGTGGATCCACGCCTGGGAGCGGAACTGCAGATCCCGCATCAACGCTTGGCGGATCAGGGCGACCCACACCCGGAGGGTCACGCTCACGGCCCGTCGGTTCACGCGCCGGCTCCATGGTAGTGACGGAGGCCGCGACGCCAGACGAAGCGGGCGGTCGCGAGGGCGAGAACGACCCAGGCCGCCTGGACCACCAATCCGACCCGGAGGTCGGCGGCGTTCGGCTCCAGGAGCGTCTCGATCGGAAACGCGACGATGTATCCGAAGGGCTGCGCCGCGAGGAACGGCCCCCACGCGGCGGGCATGACGGCCAGGGGCACGAGCGCGCCCGACAGGAAGAGCGTGACCAGTTGCCTGAACCGGTCCACGGCAGAGACGTCCTGCCACCAGAAGGCGAGCGATCCGACGATGACGTCGAGGCTGAAGGTCATCGTGGCGCCCATGAGGAGGGCCCAGGCGAACAGCAGCCAGGGTCCTGGCCGCGTGGGCAGGTGGATGTCTTCGTGGAAGGCCGCCGCCAGGGCGGCGAGCAGTGGCAGCAGCGTGGCGAGTTTGGCGATCTTCTCGGCGACGTTGTTGGCCGCGGCGGCGAGGTGGGTGGAGCACGGACGGACGAGCCAGGTGTTCAGGCGTCCCAGGCGGATGCTCTCGGCGAGGAACCTGCTGGTCCAGCTCGACGTGAGCATGGTGACCAGGCTCACCAGGACCAGATAAATGGTCAGGTACTCCTGGCTGACGGGTGACGTGCCGCCCTGGACGATGACGCCGCGCCACACCAGGAGCGAGACCAGCGGCGTGACGATGCCGCTCGCCTGCATCGCCAGCAGCCACCAGCGGTACTGGGCGATCATCTGGATCTCCTGGCGCAGCAGGGCGAGGAACACCGAGGCGTCGCGTCGGACGGTGTGAAGCGTCACGGCCGCCGTCCCCTGTCACCGAACACCTTCGCCATGACCTCGTCGAGTCCGGCTTCCACGATCCGGACGTCCAGGAGATCGCCCCATCGGGTCGCGGTCTGGACCAGTTCCGCGAATGGCTCGTTCCCCAGGCGCAGCCGAACGCTGCGCGCCCCGTTCTCAATGGACGCCCACAGGACGTCCGGAGGAAGGCGGGGGGCGTCGCGGTAGGTGAGCACCACCTCCCTGGGGATGTCGGCGTGCGCACGCAGCTCGGTGAGGTCTCCGTCGAACGCCATCCGTCCGGCGTTGATCACGATGACGCGATCGCAGAGCGCCTCGACATCGTTCATGTCGTGGCTGGTGAGCAGGATCGTGGTGCCGAAGGTCTGGTTGATCTCACGGAAGAGGTTGCGCACGACCACCTTCGCCTCGACATCCAGCCCGATGGTCGGCTCGTCCGCGAACAGCAGGGTCGGCCCGTGCAGAAGGGCCAGTGCGAGTTCGCAGCGCATGCGCTGCCCGAGGGAGAGGTTGCGGACCGGCGTGTCCAGGATGCCCGTGATGCCCAGCAGTTCGCCGAGGCTTCCGACGGCTTCGGAGAAGTCACCGCTCGGGATCCCGTACATGCTGCGGTGGATCCTCAGCGACTCCCGGGTGGACACGTCCCACCAGAGCATCGCCTTCTGACCGAAGATCACGGAGATCCGCGACAGGAAACTGGACGAGCGGTCCGACGGACGTTCCCCGCAGACGCTCAGGGTGCCTGCGGTGGGCTCCAGGAGGCCGCACAGCATTTTGACGACGGTGGTCTTCCCTGCCCCGTTCGGGCCCAGCAGGCCGACGATCTCGCCACGGCGCACCTCCAGGTCCAGCCCGTGGACGGCCTGAACGCTGGTGAGCTCGCGGTGGAAGAGGCTCCGGATGGCCCCCATGAGGCCCTGTGGCTGCCGGTGGAACTCGTAGGTCTTACCGAGGTTCCGCGCCGTGATGACCGGGTCGGGCTCTGAGAATCGTGCGCGCACGATGGACTCCACACCGACCGCGCAGGGCAAGGGGGTCGGTAGAAGGGGTCACATGCGGCGCTCCAGCCCTGGGGAGCCATGGGGATCGTAAGCACGTCGTCCGCGACTGACAACCGTGACGTTCCCGGGGCTCCCCGGTGGGCCAGTCAGCCCTCGGTGTCCGAGAACCTCCGCGCAAGGTCACGGTGGCGGTCTGCCGCGAGCTTGCCCTGGGCGGGGCTGACAGTCGATCCCGGCATACCACTCAGGCGCTCGACCTGCTCCGCGAAGCGGAGGTGCTCACGCCGCGCGTGCTCACGACAGGGCAGGCAGGTCACCCGATCCGGACGCGGAGAGGTCATCGCGTACGGGGCCCGCAGCCCGCAGCCGGTGGTGACGTGGCTCGGCAGGTCGCCCACCAGACCGAAGGTAGATGCCAGCACGTTGCGGACGGCGGCATCGCTTTGGAGCACCTTCGAGTCGACGTGGATGTGCGGATCGTTCCCGTCCATGAGTCCTCCCCCACCCCGCCCGGCTGCGTACTGCCAGGACGAGTGTGCCACGTGCCCCTGGCCGGCTGCCCCGCCCGCGCCGATGCGGCCGGTCATCTGATGGCTCTTCGACGGCAGGGGGCCTGCCGCAGTATCGGCAGCAGTTCGATGGGACGGGCGGAGAGCGTGAGTGTCACGTTGCCGCTGGTGAAGCGCCGGACGTAGGGGGTCTCGGTCGTCTCCAGGGCGATGGCGGAGTCACGGAAGTGGGCGAGGTCGCCGGCCCAGTGGTGGAGGGCGGAAGCGGTGGCCGGGTCGAGGGAGTGGGCGTGCTCGACGGCGTGGTGTCGCAGCCAACGGCACGCCTTGCCGGGGGACCAGACGATGTCGGTGAGGTGGGTGCGGGTTTGGAAGTCAGGGCCGGCGAGGGAGCGGGTGACCTCGCAGAGGTAGGCGCGCTCGGTGGGGAGTGAGCGGGGGCGGGGGCTCGGGCGCGTCAACAGGAGGCTCCGGGCGCCTGGATCTCGAACCAGACGGTCTTGCGGTGGGTGGGGGTGTGGTGTTCGACGCCCCAGTCGTCGGCGAGCGCGGAGACGAGGAGCATGCCGCGCCCTGACTCGTCGTCGGAGCGGACGTTGGAGCGGATGCCCGGGGCGTGCGGGTTGGGGTCGGAGACCTCGACGCGCAGGACGGCGGGACGGAGGGCGAAGCGGACACCGATGAGGTCGGTGGGGCGCGAGGCGCCGTAGCGGTAGGCGTTGGAGGCGAGTTCGGAGAGGAGGAGGGCGGCGGTGTCGGCCTGGTTGGTCGCGCGCCACTGGTCGAGTTGCTTGTGGAGTGCTTGACGGGCGAGCGGAACGCTCTCCGCGTGAGGGGAGAAGTGCCATTCGACGCTGTTCTCTCCCACAGGAACACCTCCAGGTCATGGATGGACCACGCTGAGTGACGCTCATCACGCTAGCCGACGGGTCGTCATGTTCGCAAGTCATCACTGGAGCGAACGCAATCCATCACGTGTGCGAGCGATGGGCGAGGTGAGGGATGATCAGGCAGACTGGAGCCGACGCAAGGAGGATGAATGCCCGCTGGCGGGAAGCCCACGGTGCGCAGCCGCAGGCTCGGTGCGGCGCTACGGCGGCACCGGCTGGCCGCAAAGGTGGATCAGGCCACCGCGGCCAAGGCCATCGACTACTCGGTGACGAAGGTCTCCCGCATCGAGACGGGCCAGGTCTCCGCGAGAGTCCTGGAACTGCGTGCCCTGCTGGACCTCTACGGAGTGCGCGACCAGCACGAGCGGGAACGCCTGGAACAGCTCGCCCGGCAGAGCAACGCTCGCGGCTGGTGGGCGGACTACGAGTCGGTCGGCGAGACGTACGCCGACTACATCGCGCTGGAGAGCGACGCCACACACATCAAGACGTGGGAAACTGTGCTCATACCAGGAATTCTGCAAGTTCCTCGATACGTCGAAGAACTACTCGCTTCAAATCCAGTGGTCGTGCCTTCGTCCCGCGTGCAGGAGTTCATAAAGGTCCGCCAAGAACGGCAAGCACGTTTCCGAGACAGCGGGGCACACCTCAGTGCGATCATCTGGGAGCCAGCCATCACGGCGCCACTGTTCTCCGCCGAGGCGCGCATGGCCCAACTTGATCACTTGTTGGACATCGGACAGCAGCCTCGCTATACGATTCGTGTCCTCCCACTGGCGGCAGGCGCGGCAGCAACCGTTTCGGTGCCCTTCACCGCACTGTCCTTCGGTAGCGAATCAGTGATCGATGCCGTAGCTGCGGAGAATATCACTGCAACTATGGTGATCGAGGAACCCCACGAAATCGCCGCATATTCCTACGCGTTTGACACGCTTCAGAACGCGGCCCTCGACCCAGACAGCACTATGGAACTTATCCGAGAAGTCAAGAACGACATCAAGGGATGAGAAAGTTGAACAACGCTCGAATCATCTCCTCGTTCCGCAAATCTTCGTATTCCACCCAGGGAGGCAACTGCGTGGAAGTTGCTGCGACGACCGATGGTGGCCGGGCTGTCCGCGATTCCAAGGACCCACACGGCACCATCCACCTCTTCACCCCCTCCGAGTGGTCCATCTTTCTGTCGCATCTCCGCGCCGGAAAGTTCGGCGGATAGCAGAGATCTCCAGCCGATGCGAGTCGTGTCTCCCTTTCGACGGTCTTCCCATTCAGGACAAGGAGGCAACTGCGTCGAGGTTGCCTCGACGAGTGATGGTGGCCGGGCCGTCCGCGATTCCAAGGATCCACACGGAACCATCCACTTCTTCAGCCCTTCCGAGTGGTCCGCCTTCCTCACCGCACTCCGGACCGGACACCTCCACCACAACTGACCCCAACCGCCGCTCGCCCGAGCCCTACCGGACTCGGGCGAGCGGCGTGCCCCACCCCGAACATAAACGCCTTGCGCATTTAACCCACCCCGTGTTACCCCTGGAAACAGGGGGGTGTTGAGTTATCCACAGGCAATAGAATCCCCCTTGCGGAACTAATCCACCTGTGCTACCCCTTGAAAACAGGGGGCGGCAGAGTTATCCACAGCGGACAACGACCCTCTTGCGCGGCGACCCCGTCCTGCGCTATCCCATGAAAACAAGGGGTGGAAAAGTTATCCACAGGGCGGAAACCACCCCTTGCGCCCGCCACGCGGCATCCGCTACCCATCATCCATCCTCCTCCCCGTGCCAGGAACGCCATAGCGCCGCATAGGCACCCCCGCCCGCCACCAGCTCCCGGTGCGTCCCCAGCTCCGTCACCCGCCCCTCCTCCATCACAGCCACCCGATCGGCGTCATGGGCCGTGTGCAAACGGTGCGCGACGGCGATCACGGTCCTCCCCTCCATCACCGCCGCCAGGGCACGCTCCGTCCGTCGCGCCGTCCTCGGGTCCAGCAGCGCGGTCGCCTCGTCCAGCACCACCGTGTGCGGATCCGCCAGCACCACCCGCGCCAGGGCCAACTGCTGCGCCCTCACCCCGTCCAGCAGCACTCCCCCGGCCCCCAGCTCGGTGTCCAACCCCCGCGGCAGCTCCTCCAGCCACTGCGCCCCGACCGCCGCCAGCGCCCTGCGCAGCTCGGCGTCGGTGGCGTGCGGCGCGGCGATCGACAGGTTGTCCCGCACGCTTCCCAGAAACACGTGGTGCTCCTGCGTCACCAGCACCACGTGCCGGCGCAGCCGCTCGGGCGCCAGCTCCGCGATCGGCACCCCGCCCACCGTCACCGTTCCCTCCCGCGGCGCCTCCACGCCCGCCAGCAGCCTGCTCAGGGTGGTCTTCCCCGCCCCCGACGGCCCGACGACGGCCAGCCGCTCCCCCGGCCGCACCGTGAGGTCCACCCCGCGCAGCACGTCGGCACCGCCCCCGTAGGCGTGGCGCACCCCCGTCACCTCGATCCGGTCGTCGACCGGAACGGCCGAGGTGGCGGCCGGCACCGGCGTGGCCGCCCCGCCGCCCTCGACCCTGGCGAAGGAGGCGCCGCTGCTCTGCAGCTGCTCCATCCGCAGCAGGATCCGGTCCAGCGGCTGGGCCAGCTGCCGCAGGTAGACGGCGGCGGCGACCACCGTGCCCAGGCTGGTCGCGCCCCGCTCGTGCAGCAGCCCGCCGACCAGCAGGACGCCGACCACGGGGACGACATGGGACATGTCCACGGCCGGGAAGAGCACGCTGCGCAGGAACAGGGTGTGCGTCCGGGTGCGCCGGCACTCCTCCACGGCCTCCTCGGCGACCGCGAGCCGCCGGCGGCGGAGTCCGAAGGCGTCCACGGTGCGCGCTCCGGCGGCGGTGGAGGCGAGCACCTCGGCCAGCGTCGAGTTGGCCGCCCCCTCGGCGAGGTAGGCGTCGCGCGCCCTGCGCAGGTACCAGCGGGCGGCGAACCAGATGCCCACCAGCCCCAGCAGGCCGCACGCCCCGAGCAGCGGGTCGAGGGTGAAGACGGCGCCGAGGATGAACAGCGCCTGGACGGCCGCCACGAACACGTCCGGCCCGACGTCCCGGAGGGTGATCCCCACCGTGGCCACGTCGGCGGTGCCGCGGTTGGTCAGGTCGCCGGTGCCGGCGCGCTCCACCAGCGCGGGAGGCAGCGCCAGCGTCCGGTCGACGAACCGCTCGCGGACGCGCGCCGACGTGCGCTCGCCGAACCGGTGCGCGACCAGGCCGGCCCAGCGCGCCAGGAGGAGCTGGGCCAGGGTGAACGCCCCGATGGCCAGGGCCAGGCGGTCCACGGTGGCCACTCCGGCGCCGGCCCGGACCTCGTCGATCAGGCGGCCGAGCAACCACGGGCCGGCGAGGCCGACGGCCGCGGTCAGGGCGCTCAGCAGGACCATGGCGGTGAAGGCGCGTCCGTCCTGCCGGACCAGCCGGATCGCCGCCCGGCGTACCTCGGGGCGCCCGGCGACGGGCAGCGCCCGGTCCGTCCGCCGGCCGGGCGCCGTCATCGGTTCACCTCGGCCTGGGCGGAGGGCTCCACGGCCTCCGGCTCCACGGCCTCCGGCTCCACGGCCTCCGGCTCCGCCGCCCCGGGCTCGCCGGCGAGGGCGTCACGCTCGTCGTCCGTGTCGCGGGCCACCAGCCGGCGGTAGTCGGGGCGCCGGCGGAGGAGTTCGCGGTGGCCGCCGACGGCGGCGACCCGGCCGTCGACGAGGTAGCAGACGGTGTCGGCCTGGTCGAGCAGCAGCGGCGAGGTGCTGGTGACGACGGTGGTGCGGCCGGCGCGGGCGGCGCGCAGCCGGCCCGCGACGGCGGCCTCGGTGTGCGCGTCGAGCGCGGAGGTGGGCTCGGTGGCCAGGAGCACCTCGGGCTCGGCCAGCAGCGCCCGGGCCAGGCGGACGCGTTGCCGCTGGCCGCCGGAGAGGTTGCGGCCCCGGGCCTCGACGGCCGCCTCCAGTCCGTCCGGCAGGCCGAGGACGACGTCCTGTGCCACGGCCGCCCGGACGGCCCGGTCGATCTCCTCGTCGTCACGGTCCCGGCGGCCGGTGACCACCTCGCGCAGGGTGCCGGCGAAGAGGTCGGCGTCGTTGTCCGCGACCAGGATCCGCTCGCGGATCCGCGGCAGGGCGATGCCGTCGAGCCGCGCCGCTCCCCAGGTGGCCGCGGAGTCGACGAACCGGCCGAGGCGGTCCAGCACGGCGGCGGCCTCCGCCGGCCGGGCGCTGACCAGCGCCGTCAGCCGCCCCGGGGCCACCTCGACGCCGGAGGCCGGATCGCGCAGCACGGACGGGGCGTCCGGTCCGTCCGCGCCGTCCGTGGAGCGTGGTTCCAGCGCCAGGAAGCGGATGACGCGCCGCGCGGCGACCAGGCCGCGGCTGATGTCCGAGCCGCTCTGGATGAGGAACGCGACCGGCACCACCAGGACCGCAACGTACCCGTAGACGGCCACCAGTTCGCCCACCGTGATGGAGCCCGTGGCGGCCATTCGGGCGGCCAGCCAGGTGACGACGGCCAGGAAGAGCGCGGGGAGGCCGACGCCGAGCGCCCCGATCCAGCTGGTCACCGCGCCGACCCGGTAGCCCTCGGCGAGCAGCCGGCGGGAGTCCCGCCGGTACCGCTCGGCGTACACCTCCTTGCCGCCGAGGCCGCCGAGGACGCGCAGCCCTCCGACGATGTCCCCGAAGCGGGCGGCCAGTTCCCCCTGCCGGTCCCGATAGCCGGCCGTCGCCCGCTGCAACCGGCCCAGCATCGGTCCGACCAGCACCGCCAGCAGCGGCACGCCCAGCAGCACCACGGCCGCGAGCAGCGGCGAGACGGACAGCAGCAGGGCGGCCACGACGACGTAGGCGACGACCGCCCCGACGCCGGGTCCGGTGACGGTCAGCGTGCCGCCGACCGTCCCCACGTCGTCGAACCCGATGGTGACCACCTCGCCGGCGGTGACCCGGTGCGGCAGCACGGCGCCGAGCCGGGTGGTCTGGTCCACCACGAGCCGCACGGTGCGCAGGGCGGCGTCCATGCGCACCCGGGTCATCGTGCGGTGCCGCATGATGCCCAGCCACGCGTT
Organism: Allostreptomyces psammosilenae; assembly: GCF_013407765.1. Taxonomy (GTDB): domain Bacteria; phylum Actinomycetota; class Actinomycetes; order Streptomycetales; family Streptomycetaceae; genus Allostreptomyces; species Allostreptomyces psammosilenae. The sequence goes on along the minus strand of NZ_JACBZD010000001.1, from coordinate 1,648,816 downwards.
CAACGCCCCGGCGCCGAAGAGCGCGGCCACCCAGCCGGACAGCGCGGCCCGGTCGCCGGCCGCCAGGCCGTCGTCGACGGCGCGGGAGAGCAGGTACGGCGGCAGCGTGAGGGCGACCATCCAGGTGCTGCCCAGCAGGGCGCCGGCGGCGGCCCGGCGGCGCTGGCTGGTGACCAGCCACCACAGGTACCGCGCGGGGCCGCGGAGGTCCGGGGTACCGGGATCCTGGGACGCGTCAGTCATTCCCCGGGATCTTACTGACCGTCACCAAAGCCGGTCCAGAGGGTGATCGGCCGCATCACGACGGTTTCCCGCCGGCCTGCTCCTCCCCGCCCCCGTCCTCACCGGCCCCGTCCTCACCGTCGGAGTGTTCGTCGGCCCACGCCTCCCACAGGGCGGCGTAGCGCCCGCCGGCGGCGACGAGTTCGGCGTGGCTGCCGCTCTCCACGATCCGCCCGGCCTCCATCACCACCACCCGGTCGGCGGTGGCCGCCTGGGTCAGCCGGTGGGCGACGACCAGGCCGGTCCGGCCCTCCAGGGCGCGCGCCGCCGCGGTCTCCAGGACGCGGGCACCGGCGCTGCCGGCCTCCGCGGTGGCCTCGTCGAGGATGGCCACGGGCGGGTCGGCGAGGACGAGCCGGGCCAGGGCGAGCTGCTGCGCCTGGGTCACGGTGAGCCGGTGCGCCCCCTCGCCGACCACGGTGTCCAGCCCGTCGGGCAGCGCCCGCGCCCAGTCGAGGGCGCCCACCCGGTCCAGGGCGGTCCGCAGGTCCTCGTCGGTGGCGTCCGGCCGGGCCAGCCGCAGGTCGTCGGCGAGCGGGCCGGCGAAGACGTGCACCTCCTGGGTCACCAGCACGACGGTGCGGCGGACGGCGGCGGGGCCGAGGTCGGCCAGGTCGACGCCGCCGAGCGAGACGGTGCCGGCGGACGGGGTGTGGATGCCGGCGATCAGCTTGGCCAGGGTGGTCTTGCCGGCCCCGCTGGCCCCGACCAGGGCGACCCGCTCGCCGGGGGTGACGGCCAGGTCGACGTCGCGGAGCACCGGGTGGCCCGGCTGGTAGGCGTGGTGGACGCCGGCGACCTTGATGGAGGCGTCGGCGGGGAGGGCGGGGCGGCGCGGTTCGTGCGGCAGCGGCAGTTCGGCGACGCCGACCAGCCGGGACAGGCTGGCGGTGGCCAGCAGGGCGTCGTCGACGAGGGCGAGGGCGACGTTGATCGGCCCGAACAGGCTGTGGAAGTACAGGGCGGCGGCGGTCGCCGTGCCGACCGAGACGCTGTCGGCCCGGACCAGCACGAACCCCGTGGCCAGGACGGCGGCCAGGCCGACGTACTCGGCGAGGTTGAGCCGGCCGTAGAAGCCGGTGAGCAGCCGGATGCCGCGCAGCGCCAGTTCGACGGCGGCCCGGGAGCGCCGGGTGACCCGCTCGGTGTGCTGCTCGGCGAGGCGGAAGGCGCGGACGGTGCGGGCGCCTCCGATGGTGTCGAGGAGCTGCTGCTGCTGGGCGCCGACGGCGACGCGCTGTTCGGCGTACAGCGGGACGGCCCGGCGGACGTACCAGCGCACGGTGTGCAGTTGGATGGGCACGGCGAGCAGGGCGGCGAGCAGGAACCGCCAGTCCAGCACGGCCAGCCCGACCAGGGTGAGCCCGATGGTGAGCACCGAGCGGGCCAGCTCGGGCAGGGCGCCGCGGACGGCCTCGGCGACGGTGGAGACGTCGCCGGTGACCCGGGAGGTGAGGTCGCCGGAGCCGGCCCGTTCCACCTGTTCCAGCGGCAGCCGCAGGGCGCGTTCGACGAACCGCTCGCGCAGGGTGGCCAGGACGCCCTCGCCGAGCCGGGCGACCAGCCCGACTCCGAGGGCGGTGGCCGCGCCCTGCGCGACGGCGACGGCGGCCAGCAGCAGCACCGGGAGGGTGAGGGCGTCGACGGGGCGGCCCTCGGCCACGGAGTCGACCACGCGGCCGAGCAGCGGGGCGGTGAGCAGTCCGGCAGCGGTGGCGCCGGCGAGCACGGAGAACGCCCCGGCGGCCAGCGGGCGGTGTGGGCGCAGCAGTTCGCGGACGGCGGCCCGGGTGCGGGCGCCGGTGGCGGTGGGCAGCAGTTCCCGTTCCGGCTCGGGGTGGCCCGGTCCTGGGCCGCCCGGCTCCGCGCCGTGCGGCGCCGGGCGGTGGCCGGGCGTCCGGTCGGCGGTGGGCTCCCCCGTCGTGGTCATCCGGCTGCTCCTTCGGGGTCGATCGGGGGTCAGGCGAGGACGGCGGCCCGGTAGGCGGCGTGCCGCCGGACCAGGTCGGTGTGGCGGCCCTCGGTGGTGACGGTGCCGCCGTCCAGCACGAGCACCCGGTCGGCGACGGCCAGCAGCGCCGGGGAGGTGGTGAGCAGGACGGTGGTGCGGCCCCGGCGGATCTCCCGGAGGCGGTCGGCGACGCGTGCCTCGGTCACGGCGTCGACGGCGGTGGTCGGGTCGTGCACCAGCAGCACCGGGGGGTCGGCGGCCAGGGCGCGGGCGAGGGCGACCCGTTGGCGCTGGCCGCCGGAGAGGGATCGGCCGCGTTCGGTGATCGGGGTGTGCGCGCCGTGGGGCAGGGCGCGGGCCACCTCGTCGGCGGCGGCTGCGTGCAGCGCGTGCTCGACGTGGTCCGCCGGCCCGGTGGCGGCGGCGGTGACGTTCTCGATCAGGGTGCCCTCGAACAGGTCGGCGTCGTGGGCCGCGGGCAGGATCGCCGCGCGGATCTCGGCGGGGTGGAGGCCGGTCAGCGGCGCGCCGTCGAGCTCGACGGTGCCGGCCTCGGGGTCGGCCTCGCGGGCCAGGCACTCCAGCAGCGCGCCGGCGGCGGCCGGGTCGGTGGTGACGACGCCGACCAGTTCGCCGGGGGCGACGTCGAGGTCGACGCCGCGCAGCGGCCCGTGGGTGACGCCGCGCAGCCGCAGCCGGCCCCGCACGGGGGTCGGCCGGGCGGCTCCCGACCGGTTCGCGCCGGTGCCGCCGGCGGCGCCGGGGTCTCCGGTGCCGCCGGGGGTGGCCACGGCGGGTGGCGCGGCCAGCACGGAGGCGACCCGGGCGGCGGAGGCGCGGCCCTGGGCCAGTTCCCCGCCGACCCAGGAGATCATCGACAGCGGGGTGAGCAGGAACTGCGCCAGTCCCACGGCGGAGACGAGTTCGCCGACGCTGATGTCGCCGCGCGCCGCCAGCCGGCCGCCGACCAGGGCGACGAGCGCGATGAAGGCGCCGTTGAGGGCGAGGATGGCGCCGTCGTGCCAGGCCTCGGCGCGCGCGGCGCGCAGCGTGGCGGCGAGGGAGTCCCGGCTGGTGCGCCGGTAGCGGGCGACGGCCGCGTTCTCGGCGCCGAGGCCCTTGAGCACCCGCAGCCCGGCGACCAGGTCGGTGGCGATGCCGGAGGCGTGCGCGGCGCGTTCCTGCTCGACGCCGCTGCGCCGTTCCAGCGGCCGGCCCAGCAGGTGGGCGAGGTAGAGCAATGGCGGCGTGCCGAGCAGCACCAGCAGGCCGAGCGGGACGGAGACCCGCAGCAGGGCCACGGCGCTGACCAGGAGTCCGGCCAGCGCCCCGACGCCGGCGGGGATCACGGTGTTGACCGTGCCGACGCGGCGGGCGTCGCCGGTGGCGATGGTGACCAGCGCCCCGGCCAGTCGGCCGGTCTCGGCGCCGCCGCGGGGGTCGAGGACGCGGGTGGCGAGGCGGCGGCGGAGTTCGTGGGCGGCCTGTTCGGCGGCGCGTTCCCCGGCGCGCAGGGCGAACCGGAAGCTGACGGAGAGCCCGGTGAAGACGGCGGCGAGCAGCAGCAGCCAGCCGAGCAGGGCGGTGGCCGTGCCGTCGGAGACGGCCTGGTCGATCACCACGCCGATGAGCACGGGGACCAGGGCCTCTCCGGCCTGGTGGCCGACGGCGAGGGCGGCGCCCGTCGCGATGTGCCGTCGCTGGCCGGCGACCGACTGGCGCAGCACGTCGCGCCCGGAGGGCGTTCCCGGCGGTGCGGCGGCGCGCCGCGAGGGGGAGCCGGCCCGTGGATCGCGCGGTTCGGTCGCGCGCGTGTCACCCGCGCTCAACTCGGGTACCTCCCCGCGGGTGTGCGGACATGGGCGTGGCCCTATCGCCCCACGGCGGAGATCGATAAGGTAAGCCTACTCTAATCAGTATCAGGATTCTCCGGGAGATCCGATGCTCGACGTACGGCTGGTCGGCGGCACGATCCTGACGATGGATCCGGAACACCCGGTGGCCCACCAGGTGGGGCTGTGGGACGGGCGGATCGTCGGCGTGGACGACGCGGTGGCCGCGCTGCCGGCGCGGCGCGTGGTCGACCTGGACGGCGCGACGGTGCTGCCGGGGTTCGTCGACGCCCACGTCCACCTGGTCTGGGCCGGCCTGAAGGCGCGCGGCGTCAGCATCGCCCCGTGCGAGCGGATCGACGACGTCCTGGAGGCGATCCGGAGGGCCGCGCTGCGCCGGGAGCCCGGGGAGTGGGTGGACGTGGTGGGCTACGACCAGCGCCCGCTCGGCCGTCACCTCACCGCCGCCGAGCTGGACGCGGTCGGCGCCGGCCGCCGGATCCTGGTGACGCACGACTCCGGGCACGCCTGCGTGGTGAGCTCCAACGTGCTGGAGCTGCTGCCGCCGGACGTGCCGCACCAGGCGGGCGCGCTGGCGGAGGGCGGCATGGCGGCGGTGCGCCGGGCGCGGCAGCCGTACCCGGTGGACCAGCTGGCGGACGCCGTGGAGCACGCCGCCCGGGTCTGCCTGGCCGAGGGGGTGACGGCCTGCGCCGAGGCCGGCATCGGCGGCGGCCTGATCAGCCACAGCCCGATCGAGCTGGCGGCGTACCAGCGGGCCCGGGAGGGCGGCCGGCTGCCGCTGCGGGTCCAGCTGATGGTGGCCGCGGACGCCCTGCACCCGGTCGGCGCGCACCCCCGCGACGAGGTGCCGCGCGGCCTCGACCTGGGCCCGCGCACCGGCTTCGGCGACGACCGGCTCGCCCTCGGCGCGCTGAAGATCTTCACCGACGGCGGCATGATGGCCCGCACCGCCGCGCTGAGCAGCCCGTACGTGGGGCTGGAGCACAGCGGGCAGCTGTACGCGGACGCGGAGGTGATCCACCGGCAGGTGCGGGACGGCCACCTGGCGGGCTGGCAGCTGGCCATCCACGCCATCGGGGACCGCGCCCTCGACGTCGCCCTGGACGCGCTGGCGGCGGCCCGGCGCCTCGCGCCGCGTCCCGGGGCGCGGCACCGGATCGAGCACGCCGGGCTGGTGCGCCCGGACCAGCTCGCCCGGATGGCGGAGCTGGAGCTGACGGCGGTGGTCCAACCCAACTTCCTGTGGTACCTGGGCGACGACTACGCGCGGATCATGGGCGAGGAGCGGGCGCCCTGGCTGTACCGGGGCCGGGGCTTCCTGGAGCACGGGGTCCGGCTGGCCGGCAGCTCGGACCGGCCGGTCACCGACGGGGCGCCGCTGCGGGCGGTCCAGTTCATGGTGGAGCGGGCCACCGCCTCCGGCGCGGTGGTGGGTCCGGCGGAGGGGATCACCGTGGAGGAGGCGCTGCGCTGCTACACCCGGGACGCGGCGTACGCCTGCCGGTGGGAGCACGCGGTCGGCAGCGTGGCGCCGGGCCGGTACGCCGATCTGGTGGTGCTGGCCGACGACCCCCGCCGGGTCGAGGTCTCCCGGATCGGCGACATCGGGATCCTGGCGACGGTGGTGGGCGGCGAGGTGGTGGCGGGGACCGACCTGCTGGGCGAGGGCTCCGCCGCCGCGGGCCGCGCCGCGACGCAGTCGTGATGTCCCGGCAGGTGACGACGAATTGATTCGGCCACCTCGGTTCGGTTAGGCTCACCTTACGAAAACGCGAGCTGAGGGGGTGCTGTCGGCCATGGGCGATGTCCGCCTGGTGGTGGAAAGCCTTGATGTCGGCCACGGCGACCGACCGGTGCTCACTGGCGTGAACCTGACGCTGCGCGCGGGCACGATGACGGCGCTGGTCGGCCCCAACGGGTGCGGCAAGTCCACCCTGCTGCGGACCATGGCCGGCCTGCTGCCCGCCATGGGCGGCGGCGTGCTGGTCGACGGAGCCCCGCTGGGTTCGCTGTCCCGCCGCGCGCTCTCCCGGAGCCTGGCCTTCCTGCCGCAGACGCCGCTGGTGCCCGCCGGCGTGACCGTCCGTGAGCTCGTCCGGCACGGGCGCTACGCGCACCGCGGCGCGTTCGCCCGGCACACGGCGGAGGACGCCCAGGCCGTGGAGTGGGCGCTGGAGGTCAGCGACGCCGCCCGGCTCGCCGACCGCCGGCTGGACGAGCTCTCCGGCGGCGAACGCCAGCGGGCGTGGCTGGCCACCGTGCTCGCCCAGCGCTCCGGCATCGTGCTGCTGGACGAGCCCACCACCTACCTCGACCTGCGGCACCAGTTCGAGGTGCTGGAGGTGGTCCACCGGCTGGTCCACGAGCACGGCATCGCCTGCGGCGTCGTGCTGCACGACCTGATGCAGGCGTCGGCCTACGCCGACGAGATCGTGGTGGTCTCCGGTGGCGCCGTCGCCGCCTCCGGCACCCCCGAGGACGTCCTCACCCCCGACGTCATCGACCAGGCCTTCGGCCTGAAGGTCAGCGTGCTCCGCGACCCGGAGACCGGATACCTCGCCTGCTTCCCCCGGCTGCCCGACGCCAGCGCCGCGGCGGCCGCCGCCGCCTCCTCCTGAGCACCCCCCTCCCCGTCCGCCGGCCGGCACGGCCGGCCCATCGGCACGACCCGCACCACCGCCCCCAAGGAGAACCACCATGAACAGGCTGCTGCGCGCGCTCGCCACGGCGGGCACCGCCGTGGCGCTCGGGCTGAGCGTCGCCGCGTGCGGATCCGGCACGGTCAGCGACCCCGGATCCAACGCCTCCGGCGACCAGGCAGGCGAGTCCGCGGCGGGCGCGAGCGGTGAGATCACCGTGCAGACCGCGCGCGGCCCGGTGACCCTGCCCGGCACCGCCACCAAGGTCGTCGCCCTGGAGTGGGCCTACGTCGAGGAGCTCGTCGCCCTGGGCGTCACCCCGACCGGGGTCGCCGACGTCGCCGGCTACGGCCAGTGGGTGACCGCGCCCAGCGCCAAGCTGCCGACCGAGGGGGTCACCGACGTCGGCACCCGCGCGGAGCCGAGCGTGGAGCAGATCCGCGCCCTGGACCCGGACCTGATCGTGGCCGAGGAGAACGCGGTCGCGGCCAACTTCGACCAGCTCAACGAGATCGCCCCGGTGCTCTCCTTCGACTACACCGTCCAGCCGCAGCTGGAGACGATGAAGACGAACTTCACCGAGCTGGCCAAGGCGGTCGGCCAGGAGGAGAAGGCGGCCGAGGTGCTCGGCGCCATCGACACCAAGGCCGCCGAGGTCGCCGACCGCCTGGAGGCGGCCGGCCAGGCCGGCCTGGGCTACGCGCTGGCGCAGGGCTTCACCATGAACGGCGCCCCCTCGATCCGCATGTTCACCGACGAGGCGATGGGCGCCCAGGTGCTGAACCTGGCCGGGCTGACCAACAGCTGGACCGGTGAGCCGGACGAGTGGGGATTCTCCACGGTGACGGTCGAGAACCTGACCCAGGTGCCCTCCGACGCCACCTTCCTGTACGTGGCCGGCGCGGACGACAACCCGTTCACCGGCGTGCTGGCGGACAACCCGGTCTGGCAGGGCCTGGACTTCGTCGAGCAGGACCGGGCCCTCGCCCTCGACCCGGGCACCTGGTTCTTCGGCGGTCCGCTCTCGGCCGTGCAGATCCTGGACGAGACCGCGAAGGCCCTCCAGGTCTGATGCCCACCACGAACACCCCGCGGCGGGGCCGCCCACCACGCTCCACGGTGGGCGGCCCCGCCGCGCCGGCCACCCCCGGCACCGCCCCCCACCCGGCCCCGGACGGCGCGGACGCCCCCCACGGCAAGGGTCCCGCGCCCGAACGCCCGCAGCCCGGGCGGCCGGGGCTCGCCGGGCGCGCCACGCTGCTGTCCGGCGCCCTGCTCCTGCTGGCCCTCGGCGCGGTGGTGGTGCTCCACCTCAGCCTGGGCGCGGCCGGGGTCGGCACCCGCGACCTGATCGACCTGATCGCCGGCCGGGCCGGCGAGGACGTGGAGGCGGTGTTCGTCGGCAGCCGTCTGCCGCGCACCCTGGCCGGCCTGGTCACCGGCATCGCCCTCGGCGTCTCCGGGGCGCTGATCCAGGGCGCCACCCGCAACCCGCTCGGCGCCCCGGACACCCTCGGGGTCAACGCCGGCGCCTACCTCGCCGTCGCGCTGGTGGCCTTCATGGGCTGGGGCGGCGGTGTCATGGCCTCGGGCATCGCGTCCTTCCTCGGCGCGGCGGCCGCCATCGGCGTGGTGTACCTGCTCGCCGCGCGCGGCGTGCTCAGCCCCGGCCGGCTGCTGCTGGCCGGCGCCACCGTCGCGCTGATCGGCAGCGCCGCGGCGCAGTTCCTGCAGATCCTCGACGAGGAGGGCACCCAGGGCGTCTTCTTCTGGGGCAACGGCAGCCTCATCCAGAGCGGCCTGGACCGCCCGCTGGTGCTCGGCGGCGTCGTCGCCGCCGCCGTGCTGCTGGCGCCCCTGCTGGCCCGCCCGCTGGACCTGATGGCGCTCGGCGACGAGGCCGCCGAGGCCATGGGCGCCCGGGTGGGCCGGATCCGGCCCGCCGCCTGGCTGCTCGCGGTGCTGCTCGCCGCAGCGGCCGTCACCCTCGCCGGCCCCGTCGGCTACGTCGGACTGATCGCCCCGGTCGCGGTCCGGATGCTCGGGGTGCGGCGCCACGCGGCGCTGCTGCCGCTGGCCGGCCTCGCCGGCGCCCTGCTGGTCCTGGTCGCGGACGCCGCCGCCCAGCTCGCCTTCCCGCCCTCGGCCGGCTACGGCGAGCTGCCGGTGGGCGTGGTGACGGCGCTGATCGGCGGCCCGGTGTTCGTGCTGCTCGCCCGCCGGGCCACCACGGGCGACGCGGACACCGGCGCCGCCGTCGCGGTGGCCCGCCCCCAGCCGGGCCCGCGCTACGCCACCGCGCTGGGCGTCGGTGCCGCCGCCGTCGCGGTGGCCGTGCTGCTGGGGCTGCGGGTCGGTGACGTGGACATCACCTGGGGGCAGATCGTCGGCGCGGTGTTCGGCTCGGCCGAGCCGATGGCCGCGGAGGTGGTCGCCTACCGGATGCCGCGGATCCTGGTGGCCGCGCTGGCCGGGGCCTGCCTGGCCGCCGCCGGGGCGGCCGTGCAGTCGGTGGTGCGCAACCCGCTGGCCGAACCGGGCCTGGTCGGGGTGACGGCCGGGGCCTCGGCCGGCGCCGTGCTGCTGATCGTGGTCATCCCCACCGCTCCCGCGTTCCTGCTGCCGATGTCGGCGGCGGTCGGCGGGGTGCTGGCGCTCGCGCTGGTGCTGCTGCTCGCCCGCGACCGGGCCGGGCTCGACCCCACCCGGGTGGTGCTGGTCGGCCTGGGCGTGGCCGCCACGGCGGGCGCGGCGGTCAACACCATGGTGGTGGGATCCCAGATGGACACCTCGGCGGCGCTGATCTGGATGGCGGGCAGCACCTACGGCCGCGACCTGACCACGCTGGGCTGGCTGGTGGTCCCGGCGGTGGTCGCCGTCGCGCTGACCGCCGCGGCCCGGCCGGTCAACATGCTGGCGCTCGGCGACGACCTGCCCCGCGCCCTGGGCCTGGACATCTCGCGCGCCCGGATGCTGGTCCTGGGCTCCGCCGCGGTGCTCGCCGCCGGCACCGCGGCGGCGGTCGGCACCGTCGGCTTCGTCGGCCTGGTCGCCCCGCACCTGGCGCGCCGCCTGGTCGGCAGCCACACCGGGCGGGTCGTGCCGATGGCGGCCGTGCTGGGCGCGGTGCTGCTGGTGGCCTCGGACGCGCTGGGCCGGATGCTGCTGGCGCCGGTGGAGATCCCGGTCGGCGTGGTGACCGCGCTGCTCGGCGCGCCCTACCTGATGTGGCTGCTGCGGCGCGGCGGGAGATGAGTCGGGCGGGCGACCACCGGGCCCGCGGCTCGTCCTGCGCGGCGGGCACCGGTGGGGACCGCCGGGGAACACGCGCCGGGGGCGCCCGTCCTGCGACGGGCGCCCCCGGCGCGTCGGCTCAGCGGGACTCGGCCGCGACCAGTTCGGCGATCTGCACGGCGTTCAGCGCCGCGCCCTTGCGCAGGTTGTCGCCGGAGCAGAACAGCGCCAGGCCGTGCTCCACGGTCTCGTCGGCGCGGATCCGGCCCACGTAGGTGGGGTCCTGCCCGGCGGCCTGGAGCGGGGTCGGCACGTCGCTCAGCACCACGCCGGGCGCGCCCTCCAGCAGCTCGCGGGCGCGCTGCGGGGTGATCGGGCGGGCGAAGCGGGCGTTGATCTGCAGGGAGTGGCCGGTGAAGACGGGCACGCGCACGCAGGTGCCGGAGACCTTCAGGTCCGGGATCTCCAGGATCTTGCGGCTCTCGTTCCGCAGCTTCTTCTCCTCGTCGGTCTCCTCCGAGCCGTCGTCGACGATGGAGCCGGCGAGCGGGAGCACGTTGAACGCGATCGGCCGCACGTACTTGTTGGGCGCGGGGAACTCCACGGCGGAGCCGTCGAAGGCCAGCTTGGTCGCCCCGTCGACCACCTTGCGGACCTGCTCGTCGAGCTCGGCCACGCCGGCCAGCCCGCTCCCGGACACCGCCTGGTAGGTGGAGACGACCAGGCCGGTCAGCCCGGCCTCCTCGTGCAGCGGCCGCAGCACCGGCATGGCGGCCATGGTGGTGCAGTTCGGGTTGGCGATGATGCCCTTCGGGCGGCGCAGCGCCGCGTGCGGGTTGACCTCGGAGACCACCAGCGGCACGTCCGGGTCCATCCGCCAGGCCGAGGAGTTGTCCACCACGACGGCGCCGGCGGCGGCGACCCGGGGAGCCAGCGCCTTCGAGGTCGCCCCGCCGGCCGAGAAGAGCACGATGTCCAGGCCGGCGTAGTCGGCGGTCTCCGCGTCCTCGACGGTGACCTCGGTGCCCTGCCACGGCAGCGTCCGGCCGGCGGACCGCGCCGAGGCGAACAGCCGCAGCTCGTCCACGGGGAAGCGGCGCTCGGCCAGCACCTCACGCATCACGCCACCCACCTGGCCGGTGGCTCCCACGATGCCGATCCTCATCCGCTTCCCTCTCTACCGTGCTGACTGGGGCGATCCGAGCGTGACGCACCCGGGTCGCGCGGGTCCAGTTCGTATTCGTGTCCCAAATCGTAAGCTCAGCTGGCGCTCGGCGGGCGGCGCGGGTGGCGCGGGTGACATAGGCAACGCCGGGTGGCCGGACGCCCCGGGCGGCTGGGCCCAGCCGGACTCGGTCCGGTAACCGCGATCCGGCGGGGTTTCCGGCGTTTCATCCCGATAACTTCGGTTATGCGGGACCTCTTCCGTTCCGATCCGATTCGACGGCTCGCGGCCGAGGAATGACCCTGGAGTAGTGCCCACCCGACGACGGGCGCGAGATGAGCGGCGATGGACACCCACAGCACCGGTTCCCACGGTGGCGCCGAGGAGCGCCACCGCGACGAACACGCCCCGTACACGGCCACGGCCACCTTCGACGCGCGCGGCGTGCTGACGGAGTGGGGCGAGGGGGCGCGCCGGCTGCTCGGCTACCGGCCCGCGGAGGTCCTCGGCCATCCGGCCGGGGAGCTGCTCGCCGAGGAGCTCCCCGCCCCGACCCGGCACGCCCTGACCACCCGGACGCGCTGGCGGACCGAGCTGGAGCTGCGCCACCGCGACGGGCACCCGCTGCGGCTCCCGCTGCTGGCGCACCCCGGGACGACGGACGACGGCGACGCCCGCTGGCTGGTGGTCTGCCCCGTCGGCTGGCGACCGCCCGACCCCGCCGAGGCCGACGCGCTGCCCGGGTGGGCCTTCCAGCAGGCCCCGTACCCCGTCGCGCTGTACGACACCGACCTGCGGCTGACCCGGGCGAACGCGGCGATGGAGCAGGCGGTGGCGCTCACCGAGGAGGAGATGCGCGGTCTGCGGGTCGGGGAGATCGTGGACCACCCCGAGGCCACCAAGACCGAGCAGTTCATGCGCGAGGCCCTGGAGCGGGGCGAGACGCGCTACCTGGAGAACTTCATCCGCGTCCCCGGCGAGGAGCGGCAGCACGCCTGGTCGGTCTTCCTCACACCGCTGCGGGACCGCGACGGAACGCCCCGGGGCGTGTCCCTGACCACCCTGGACATGACCGAGCAGTACTGGGCCCGGCACCGGCTGGCCGTCCTGGACGAGGCCAGCGGCCGCATCGGCCGGACCCTGGATCCGGTGCGCACGGCGGAGGAACTCACCGAGATGACCGTGCCGGGGCTCGCCGACTTCGTCTCGGTCGACGTGCTGGACCGCGTGCTGGCCGGCGAGGAGCCGGCGCCGGACCCGCTGCGCTTCCCGGTCACCCTGCGCCGCGTCGCGCACCGCTCCATCCTGCCCGGCGTCCCCGAGGCGGTGGTCGCGGTGGGCGACTTCGACAGCTACGCGCGCAATTCCGCGCCGGCCCGGGCGCTCGCCAGCGGGGAGACGGTCACCGGGCCACGACCCGGCACGTCCGTCGCCGCGGCGGCCTGCTGGGACCCGGCCCGCGCCGAACGCGTACGGACCTTCGGCTTCCACGCCTGGATGGCGGTGCCGCTGCGCGCCCGCGGCACCACGCTGGGCGTCGCCGGCTTCGCCCGCCACACCAGCCCGGAGCCCTTCACCAGCGACGACGTGCTGCTCGCCGAGCAGTTGGCGGCGCGCACCGCGATCAGCCTGGACAACGCCCGCCGCTACACCCGGGAACGCAACGCCGCCCTCGCCCTGCAACGCAGCCTGCTGCCGCACCGGCTGCCGGGCCGGCCGGCCGTGGAGGTGGCCTCCCGCTACCTGCCGGCGGCCTCCCACCTGGGGCTCGGCGGGGCCTGGTTCGACGTGATCGGGCTGTCCAGCGCCCGCGTCGCGCTGGTGGTCGGCGACGTCGTCGGCCACGGGGTGCACGCCGCCGCCACCATGGGCCGGCTGCGCACCGCCGTGCGCACCCTGGCGGACGTCGACCTCGCCCCGGACGAGCTCCTCACCCACCTCGACGACCTGGTGGTGCACCTCGGCGAGGGGACGGACGAGGAGGCGGAGCGCGACCGCGCCGCGGACGGAGTCGGGGCCGGCGGCGAGGTCGGTGCCACCTGCCTGTACGCCGTCTACGACCCGGTGTCCCGCCAGTGCACCGTCTCCCGCGCCGGCCCGCTGCCGCCGGCGCTGGTCCGCCCGGACGGCACCGTCGAGTTCCCGGACCTGCCCGCCGGCCCGGCCCTCGGCACGGGCGGGCTGCCCTACGAGTCCGGGCAGCTGGAACTGCCGGAGGGCAGTCTGCTCGCGCTGTACACCAGCGGCCTGGTGGAGTCCAGCGCCAACCACGACCGGGACGTCGGCGACGGCCTGGAGGAGCTGTGCCGGGTGCTGTCCCGGGCGGCCGCGCCGGGGGCGGCCCCGCGGTTGGACGCCACCTGCGACGACGTCCTGGCGTCGCTGCTCCCGGAGCGTCCCTCGGACGACGTCGCCCTGCTGCTGGCCCGCACCCGCGCGCTCGACGAGCACCACGTGGCCACCTGGGACCTGGCGGCCGAGCCGTCCGTGGTCTCCGACGCCCGCAAGCTCGCCACCGAGCGGCTGCAGGCGTGGGGCCTGCAGGAGGCCACCTTCGCCACCGAGCTGGTGGTCAGCGAGCTGGTGACCAACGCCATCCGGCACGCGGCCGCACCGATCAGGCTGCGGCTGATCCGGGACCGGTCCCTGATCTGCGAGGTCTCCGACGGCAGCAGCACCTCGCCGCACCTGCGCCGGGCCCGTTCCGACGAGGAGGGTGGGCGCGGGCTGCTCCTGGTCGCCCAGGTCACCCAGCGCTGGGGCACCCGCTACTCGCTGACCGGCAAGACCATCTGGACCGAGCAGGACCTCCCGACCGGTTGACCCGCGCCGGCGGCAGCGGCGTCGGAGGCGGCGGGGCTTCCGAGGCGTCGGCGTCAGCGGCGTCGGACGGCGGTCAGGCAGGCCGCCGCCGCGACCGCGCCCAGCGCCCCGGCCAGCACCGGCCGGCGGTGCCGCCCCAGCCAGCCGACCAGGTCGTGGGCGCGCGCGTGCTCGGAGTACGGGCCGTGCGCCCCGGCGTCCACCTTGTCGTCCGCCGGGGCGAACAGGTTGGCCGGCCGCACGGGGACGGGGCGGTCGGCCTGCTGGGCGTCGAACCCGGTCCGGCCCAGGTACCAGTCGGCGAGCTTCGGCGCGATCCGGTTGCCGAGGATGGTGTAGGCGGTGGGCACCCCCACCCAGGTGTTCCGGCGCGGGCGCCGCACCAGCGAGGCCACCGCGCGGGCCGCCACCTCCGGCTGGTAGACCGGCGGCACCGGCTTGGCCGGGCGCGCCATCCGGTTGAGCACCCAGGTGAACTGCGGGGTGTTCAGCCCGGGCAGCTGAACCATGCACAGCCGCACCCCGCTGCGGTCGTGCGCCAGCTCGGTGATGACCGACTCGCTGAAACCGACGATCGCGTGCTTGGCGCCGCAGTACGCGCTCTGCAGCGGGATCCCCCGGGAGGTCATCGCGGACCCGACGTTGATCACCACGCCGCGGTCCCTGGGGCGCATCCGGCGCAGCGCCGCCATGGTGCCGTGCACCTGCCCGTGGTAGGTGACGTGGGTGACGCGGTGGAACTGCTCGGGCGTCACCTCGGACAGCGGGGCCAGGAAACCGGCGAAGGCGGCGTTCACCCACACCTCGATCTCGCCCAGTTCCTCCTCCACCCGCCGGGCCGCCCGCTCCACCGCCGCCGGGTCGGCCACGTCGGTGGGGATCGCCACGGCCCGCCGGCCGAGGGCGCGGACGTCGGCCGCGGCGCCGGCCAGTCCGGCCCGCCCGCGCGCCAGGACGCCGATGTCGTAGCCGTCGGCGGCCAGTCGGCGCACCACCGCCCGGCCGACCCCGGCGGTTCCGCCGGTCACCACCGCCACGCCGTCGCGTGCCCGGGACATCCGCCACCTCCGTCGTGCCACTGTCCTGGCCTCAGCCGCTATCCGGACATACCGCATCCATGCATGACGAAGCACGGGAAAGCCCATGCGCGTCGGGAACCGTCTGCCCGAGAACGGGCGTCCTCCTGCCCGAAATCGGGCAGGATTCTTGGCTTTCCCTGGGATGGTTCGTAGTGTCACACCCTGTGACTTCCCCCTGGTCCTCATCACCCCGGCGCGCCGACCGGCTGCCGCCCCGCTCCGACCGCCCCGCGCCTGGCGACGGCCGGGCCGGCGGGGCGGCGGCGGACGGCGTCGGCGCCGAGACGCTGGCGGACCTCGTCGCCCACCTGAGCCGCACCACGCCGCTGGGTCCGGCGGGCTCGGCCCACGTGGTCGCCGAGGTGCTGGCCTACTTCGGCGAGTCGGTGGAGGAGTACGTCCGCCGGCGGCACGCGGAGCTCCAGGGGCGTGGACTGACCAACGAGCGGATCTTCGAACGGATCACCGCGGAACTCCCGCACCGCCGGGTGGCCGCGCCGCGACTGTCGGCGCGCCAGCTGCGGCGGATCGTCTACGGGTGAGCCGTGCGGGTGCCCCCGTGCGGGTGACCCCGCGCGCGTATGCCCCCGTGCGGGTGATCCGCACCCGAACCGAACCCGACCGAACTCGAACCGAACCGACCGAGCCGAGCGGCGCCACCCGAGCGTGCGCCGCGGACAGGAGCCCCACGTGTGCGGAATCGTCGCCTACATCGGTCCGCGCGGCGCGACCGGAGTCCTGCTGGAAGGGCTGCAACGCCTGGAGTACCGCGGCTACGACTCCGCCGGGGTGGCGGTGGCCGCCCGCGGAGGGCTGCGGGTGCGCAAGGTGAAGGGGCGCGTCGCGGACCTCGCGGCGGCGCTGCCGGCCGAGCGGGCCGCCGAGGCGGCCGACCCGGCGGGCGGCGGTTCCGCCCGCGGCCGCGGGCGGAAGGCCCGTGCGCTCTCCGTGGGCATCGGCCACACCCGCTGGGCCACCCACGGCGAGCCCAACGACGTCAACGCGCACCCGCACCTGGACGGCTCCGGCCGGATCGCCGTGGTGCACAACGGCATCATCGAGAACGCCGACGCGCTGCGCGCCAAGCTGACCGCGGACGGCGTGGTGTTCGCCTCCGAGACGGACACCGAGGTGCTGGCCCACCTGATCGCGGCCGCGGCCGGGGAGGGCGTGGAGCTGGAGGAGGCGGTGCGCTCCGCGCTGACCCACGTGGTGGGCACCTACGGCCTGGCCGTGCTGGACGCCACCCGACCGGACCGGGTGGTGGTGGCGCGCAACGGCAGCCCGATCGTGCTGGGCATCGGGGAGAAGGAGATGTTCGCCGCCTCCGACGTGGCGGCGCTGGTGCAGTACACCCGGCAGGTGGTGCACCTGGACGACGGGGAGCTCGCGGTGGTGCGGGCGGACGGCTTCAGCACCTTCACGGAGGACGCCCGGGCCACCGCCAAGACGCCGGACACGGTGGACTGGGAGGTGGGCACCTGGGACACCGGCGGCCACCCGCACTACCTGCTCAAGGAGATCGCCGAGCAGCCGGCCACGGTGGCGCGCACGCTCAGCGGCCGGCTGGACGAGCGGTTCGCCACCGCGCACCTGGGCGGCCTGAACCTCGGGCCGCGTGAGCTGCGGGAGATCCGCCGGGTGAAGATCCTCGGCTGCGGCTCCGCCTACTACGCGGGGGAGATGGGGGCGCAGCTGATCGAGGAGCTGGCCCGGGTGCCGGCCCACGCCGAGCCGGCGTCGGAGTTCCGCTACCGGAACCCGGTGATCGAGGGTGACACGCTGTACGTGGCGGTGAGCCAGTCCGGCGAGACGTACGACACGCTGGCGGCGGTGCAGGAGATCCGCCGCAAGGGCGGTCGGGTGATCGGCATCGTGAACACCGTGGGCAGCGCGATCGCCCGGGAGTGCGACGGCGGGGTGTACCTGCACGCCGGGCCGGAGGTGTCGGTGGCGTCCACCAAGGCGTTCACCTCCACGGCGGTCGCCTTCGCCCTGCTGGCGCTGCACTTCGGCCGGGTGCACGACCTCTCCCCCGCCGACGGGCGGCGGATCTGCGCGGGGCTGAAGGCGCTGCCGGGGCAGATCGAGGAGATCCTGGCCGGGCGGGAGGAGATCGAGCGGTTGGCGGCGGAGTACGCGCGCCACGACGGGATGATGTTCGTGGGGCGGGTGCGCGGCTGGCCGGTGGCGCGCGAGGGCGCGCAGAAGCTGAAGGAGATCTCCTACATCCACGCCGAGGCGTATCCGGCCAGCGAGCTGAAGCACGGCCCGTTGGCGCTGATCAGCCCGGCGCTGCCGACGCTGGCGGTGGTGCCGGACGACGAGCTGCTGGAGAAGAACCTCACCACGCTCGGGGAGATCCGGGCGCGCGGCGGGCGGGTGCTGATGGTGGGTCACCGGCGGCCGGACGCGCGGCTGGCCGAGGACGTCATCGTGGTGCCGCGCGGTGAGCCGGAGCTGGATCCGATCCTGCTGACCGTGCCGCTGCAGCTGTTCGCCTACGCCGCGGCCGTCGCGCTGGGCCGGGACGTGGACCGGCCGCGGAACCTGGCCAAGTCGGTGACGGTGGAGTAGCCGGAGCGGCGGGAGCGCGGCGCGGGGCGGGCGAGGGCTGGTGAGTGGAGGTCAGCCCTCGCCCCTGGCCTCGTCGTAGCGCCGCTGGGCCTGCAGGATGTGCGGCATCCGGGACTCCAGCAGCTCGATGAGTTCGATGAGCTTGGCGGCGGTCTCCCGGCCGAGCGGGGTGAGGCTGTACTCCACGCGCGGCGGGATGGTGGCCTGGACCTCGCGGTGCACGAAGCCGTCGCGCTCCAGGGCGTGCAGGGTCTGCGAGAGCATCTTCTCGCTCACCCCGTCCACCCGGCGGCGCAGCGCGTTGAAGCGGAGGGCGCCCTCGTGCAGGGCGCCGAGCGCCAGCAGCCCCCAGCGGCTGGTGACGTGCTCCATCGCCGGCCGGGAGGGGCAGGCGCGGGCGAAGACGTCGAACTCCAGATCGGCGTCCTGGGACTGCGGGGCGGGAGCGGCCGTGGAGGTGTCCATGCGCCTACGGTACCCCGCGTGCCAGCACTGCACCCAGGGTCGTGCTTTCCGTGAGAAAGCTGGGACGGGACGGGTGACGGCGGCCTGCACAAGACGAGACGTATCGACTCGCCTTTGATAGGTTCCCCGCATGAGCAGCAGCGAGAGAACACCCGACCCGACCCGCCGCAGCGAGCGCTCCCGGCGCTCGATCCTCTCGGCCGCCTTCGAGCTGGTCTCCGAGGTGGGGTACGGGAAGCTCACCATCGAGGCGATCGCCGCCCGCGCGGGCGTCGGCAAGCAGACGATCTACCGCTGGTGGCCGTCCAAGGGCGCGGTCGTCCTGGACGCCTTCCTGGCCCGCGGCGAGAGCGAGCAGGGCGAGATCCGCCTGCCGGACACCGGCGACATCGAGGCCGACCTGAAGGCCGTGCTCCGGCCGACCGTCGAGGAGTTGAAGGACCCCCGCTACGACGTGCCCTTCCGGGCGCTGCTGATCGAGGCCCAGACCGATCCCACGCTCACCGCCCAGATCGTCGAGCGACTGCTGGAGCCGCAGATGGAGGCCACCCGGGAGCGGCTGCGGAGCGCTCGGCGGGCCGGCCAGCTGGCCGGGGACGCCGATCTGGACGTGGCCGTCGAGCTGCTGTTCGGACCGCTCTACCACCGCTGGCTGCTGCGCACCGCCCCGCTGACCGAGCGGTACGCGGACACCGTGGTGGAGCTGGCGCTGCGCGCCCTGCGCCCGGCGGGCCGCGACTGACCGCGACCGCCCGTTCAGCGCACGCCGGCCGCGACGGCCTGCCGCAGCCGGGAGAACTCCTCCGCCAGGGCGGTCGGCGTCCAGTGGGCGTTCAGTCCGCTGGGGCTGGGCAGGACCCACACCCGGGTGTCGCCCATCGCGGCCTCCTGCGGCCCCACCACCGCGCGCCGGGCGTCGAAGGCGGTGCGGTAGGCGGAGACGCCGAGGACGGCGAGCCACCGCGGGCGGTACTCGGCGACCTTGGCGGCGAGGGCGACGCCGCCGGCGCGCAGTTCCTCGGCACCGAGCTCGTCGGCGCGGGCGGTGGCCCGTCCGCCGAGGTTGGTCAGCCCCAGGCCGAGCTCCAGCAGCTCCCACTGCTCGGCCGGGCGGAACAGCCGCGGGGTGAAGCCGGAGCGGTGCAGGGCCGGCCAGAACCGGTTGCCCGGGCGGGCGAAGTGGTGGCCGGTGGCGGCGGACCACAACCCCGGATTGATGCCGCAGAACAGCACGGACAGACCGGGAGCGATCAGATCGGGCAGCCGGCGGTCCCGGGCCGCCTGGAGCTCGGCTGGCGTCGGTCGGTGCTCCCGCATCCCTCCAGTGTGCCGGGCCCGGCGCCCGGCTCGGCGCCACGGGGCGGCGCCGACGGCTAGCCGTGGGGAGCGGGAGGGGGCAGAATGCGGGGCGCCCATGGTTGATGTGTACGCGTCTGCCGTGTGGGCGCGTGCCGCCCGGGACTCAGGGGAACCGGGCGGTGCGCGAACCTCCAACCAGCCGTTCCCGTCCCGCCGGAAGGGAAAGACCCCTGATGCCCGTTTCCTCCTCCCCGCGGGGAGACCGCCGGCGAGCGCTGGCCGCGCTGCTGGCCGGCGTGCTCGCCGCGCTGGCGGCGGTGGCCGTCACCGCCCTGCCGCAGCGCCCGGCCCGCGCCGACGTCTCCGCCGCCGCGGTGTGCGACGTGACCTACCGGGCGAACCAGTGGACCGGTGGCTACACGGCCGAGATCACCGTCACCAACCTCGGCGCGGCGCTGAACGGATGGCAGCTGCGCTGGACGTACCCGGCCGGCCAGCGGGTCACCTCCGCCTGGAACGCCCAGGTGACGCAGGACGGCACCCGGGTCACCGCGGTCAGCGCCGCCCACAACGCGTCGCTGGCCACCGGCGCCTCGGCCAGCTTCGGCCTCCAGGGGACGTGGACCACGGCCAACCCCGCGCCGACCGACTTCGCCCTGAACGGCACCCCCTGCGGTGACCAGCCCACCCCGGACCCGACCACCCCGGACCCGGACCCCACCACGCCCGACCCGGATCCGACGACCCCGGCACCCGACCCGGGCTGCGGCACCGCCACCGTCTGCTCCGGCTTCGAGGACCAGACCGGCACCACCCCCTCCGGCGCCTGGCAGGTGGGCGCGCCCAACTGCCAGGGCACCGGAACGGCGGCCATCGACACCAGCGTCGCGCACAGCGGCGGCCGCTCGCTGCGAATCAACGGCGCCGCCGGCTACTGCAACCACGTCTTCGTGGGCACCACCGCCAACGTCTCCGCCATCGGCCCGGTGGTGTACGGCCGCTTCTACGTGCGGCACACCACGGCGCTGCCGGCCGCGCACGTGACCATGGTGACCATGGCCGACGCCAACGACGGCGGCCGGGAACTGCGGATCGGCGGCCAGAACGGCGCCCTGCAGTGGAACCGGGAACGCGACGACGCCACCCTGCCCGAGCAGAGCCCGACCGGCGTCGGCCTGAGCGCCCCGCTGCCGGTGGGCGAGTGGGTCTGCGTGCGCTTCGAAGTGGACACCACCCGGCACGCCATGCGCACCTGGCTGGGCGACACCGAGATCGCCGGCCTGCGGGTGGACGGCACGCCGACCCAGGACGTGGACGGCCAGTGGCTGCGCGGGGCGACCCAGCCGCCCAGGCCCAGCTCGCTGCGGCTGGGCTGGGAGAGCTACGGCGACGGCGCCGACACCCTGTGGTACGACGACGTGGCCCTCGGGTCCGCGCCGATCGGCTGCTGAGCGCCCGGCTGGCTCTCGCCGGGCCCGCCACCGGCTCGCCCGCTCGTCCGTCCGGTCCCGTGGTCACCGGACGGACGAGCGGTCACCACCCGCATCAGGAACCCATCGCTCCATGATCGGAGCGGAACTGTTCATGCCCTGACGGTATTTGATAGAACGTCGTTGCGCCGATGCGACGGAGCAGCCGACTGCCGCACCCCCCGCGGCCCGTACCAGGAGGACGTCGTGTCCCAACAGTTCCCCGAACCCGTGGAACCCCTCGACTTCCCGGACGAGCCGCTGCCCCTGGTCGAACTGCGCACCGAGATCGGCCACCCGGCCCGGATGTACGACTACTACCTCGGGGGCAAGGACAACTTCCCCGCCGACCGGGAACTCGCCGAGCAGGCCCTGGCCGTCGAGCCGCGCACCCGCCTGATCGCCCAGGTGAACCGGGCGTTCCTGCAGCGGGCCGTGCGCGCCATGGCCGCGTCCGGAATCCGGCAGTTCCTCGACATCGGCACGGGCATCCCCACCGCCGGCAACACCCACGAGGTCGCCCAGGAAGTGGCCCCGGACGCACGGGTGGTCTACGTCGACAACGACCCGATCGTGCTGGTGCACGCCCGGGCGCTGATGTCCTCCACGCAGGAGGGCCGCACCACGGTGATCCAGGAGGACCTGCGCTCCCCGGAGGCGATCGTCAACTCCGCCGAGGTGCGGGAGCTGATCGACTTCGACCAGCCGCTGGGGCTCATCCTGGTCGCCGTGCTGCACTTCATCACCGACGCCGACGGCCCGCACGAGATCGTGGAGCGGCTCAAGGAGGCGCTGCCCTCCGGAAGCCAGATGGCGCTCAGCCACCTCACGGCCGACTTCGCGCCTCCCGGCCACGCCGAGCGCGCGGTCGCCCCGTACCAGCGGGCGACCGCACCGCTCATCCCCCGCTCCCGCCCGGCGGTGGAGAGGTTCTTCACCGGGCTGGAGCTGCAGGAGCCGGGGCTGGTCGTCGCGCCGCTGTGGCGCCCGGACGGCGAACTGCCGCCGGACGCCGAGATCCTCGGCATCTACGCCGGCCTGGGCGTCAAGCCCTGACCGGCCCCGCCGGGCCGCCGTCCGCCGTCCGCCGTCCGACAAGGCGTAGGGCTGGCTATCAGGGCGTCGGGGTGTGCGGCGTGCCGTGCCAGTCCAGGCAGAGCACGGTGGCGTCGTCGCGCGGCCGGCCGCCGCAGGCGCGGCTGACCTCGCGGGTCCACCGGCGCACCGCCTCGCGCGGGGCCAGCTCCCGGGTGCCGGCGACCAACCGGGGCAGGTCCGCCGCCGCGGCCTCCCGCTCCAGCATGCCGTCGGTCGCCAGCACCAGGCGGTCGCCGGGACGCAGGCCGAGCCGCTGCGGCCGGTACCGGATGCCCGCCAGCGCGCCGAACGGCGGGTCGGCGAGCAGCGGCAGCTCGCTCACCCGCCCGTCCCGCATCAGCAGCGGCGGCGGATGCCCGGCGTTGACCACCTCCACCTCCCCGGAGTCCAGCCGGCAGCGGTACAGCTGCCCGGTGACGAACCTGCTCCTGCCGTACAGCGCGATGGCCTCGTCCGCCGCCTGGGCCTGGGCGAGGATGTCGTCGCCGCGGCGCCTGCTGTTGCGCAGCGCCCCCACCGTCAGGGTGGCGAGCATCGCCGCGTCCAGGTCGTGCCCCATCGCGTCGGTCATCGACAGGTGCAGCACGCCGTGCACGATGCTGTGGTCGAAGGTGTCGCCGCCGTTGTCGTCGGCCGGCTCCAGCAGCCCGGCCAGGGTGAAGCGGGAGGTGGCGGAACCGTAGGAGTCCGGCAGCAGGCGCCGCTGGATCTCCGCGGCCAGGGTCAGCGGCTTGGTGCGCTGGTCGAGCTCGTAGGCGTCGGTGATCCGGTGCGCGGTGAGCACCAGGTAGGCGAGGATGTGCGCGCAGGTGGCCACGTTGGCCACCGCCTCGGCCCCCGGGTCCGGCGGCGTCTCCACCTCCAGGACCCCGACGCACTCCCCGCGCACCGTCACCGGGGCCAGCACCCGGCAGCCGGCCGCGGAGGCCCGGGTGAGCGGCCGCTGGGCACGCAGCACCTCCCCGTACGGCGTCCCGGGGACCGGGATGGCACGGGTGCGCTCCGCGCCGAGCGTGGGCCCCGGTCCCGGGCGCGAGCGGTGGACCACGGGCACCAGGACGTCGCCGTCGTGGTCGAGGAGCAGCAGGAGGGTGCGGCGAGCACCGATGCGGCTCGCCAGGTCGTCGGCCAGCACGTCCACGACGCTCTCCGGAGCGGCACGCTCGGCGGCGGCGAGCAGGGCCCCGGCCTCCATCAGCGGCAGCGACTGGTCGATCATTGCGGTCCTCGCGATGGCGGACGACGGCGCGCGACGGCGACACCGTCCCCTCCACCATGGCACCGCCGCCCGCCGGACGCGAGTGCGGTGGCCCGGCGGGCGGCGGTGCCGTGGCACGGCGGCCACCCGTGGTGGTCAGGTCGGTTCACGGCCGGTGCGGACGTGAACCGGGGGTGGTCGGCTGGTACGGACGTGGCTCAGGGGTGGTCCGGACGCTGGTCCGGGGGCACCCCGCCACCCTCCCCACCGCCCTTGTTCCCCTTGTCGGTGCCGTGCGGATGCCCACCGCTCGGGGCCCCGCCCTGCTCCGCCGCCTTGGCCTCGGCGGCGTCCTGGCTGGTCGCGCCCTTGTCGCTGCGGCGCAGCTCGGGGCTCTGCGGCTTCTTGCCCATGGCTCTCCCCTTCCGTGCGGGATCGGGTTCGGCCTTCTGGGCGGGCTACCCGGCCGCCTCCGACGGAAACGCCCCCGGCCGGCGCAACCCCGGCGGGCGGCGTGTTGTCGGGGCCCGCCAGGGCGGCTCAGTGCCGGCCGCCGGCCTCCAGCGCCAGGACGCCGCCGATGACCAGCACTATCCCGCCGATCTGCACCCAGGTCAGCGACTCACCGAGGAAGACGGCGGAGACCAGGGCCACCAGGGCCACGCCCACCGCGGCCCACACCCCGTAGGCCACCCCCAGCGGCAGCCCCCGGGCGAGCGCCTGCGAGAGCAGGGCGAAGGCCAGGATGTACCCGATGACGACGACCACGGAGGGTGCCAGCCGACTGAAGCCGTCCGAGAGTTTCAACGACACCGTCGCCGTCACCTCGGCGACGATCGCCCCGGCCAGCAGCAGCCATCCCATGCTCGTGCCCTCCCTGTGTCGGCTCCGGATGCACGCCATCACCTGATCACATGATCAGACGATCGTGCGTACGGACCGCCGCAGGGGCGCGGCCGGATCCCACGCGGTGCGGGTCGGCCACCACACATGTCCGCCCGAGGGAGAGTTATCCACAGGCGGCGAGAAGGGGGATGCGCTCGGTGACCCGCGCATGAAACCCTTGAAACAAGGGGGTCCCCCTTCGGACCCCCTAGGGGTATGTGACGTGGGGGAAGAAAGCGCCGGGTGGGAGGGAAGCGGCGGGGTGGGGACGGGGGCGCCGGGCAGGGAGAAGGCGCGCGAGAGCAGGAAGCGCCAGGTGTAGGGGAAGCGCCAGGTGAGCAGCAGGCGTCGGATGAGCAGAATGCGCCGGGCGGGAGGGGCTTGGGCGGTAGTGGCTCAGCCCGGCGACCACTCGCCCGTGGCGAAGAAGCGTTCCAGCACCTGGGCGTGCGGGGTCGGGTCCAGTCCCTGCTGGCGCAGCCAGGCGTCGTCGTCGTAGGTGTGCCGGTAGGGCTCGGCGTGGTCGCCGGCGATGATCACGACGCTGCCCCGGGTGCCCTCGGCCAGCATCCGGGCGAGCAGGTGGCAGGCGCCCCACAGGGTGGTCCCGGAGGAGCCGCCGAGCGACCGGCCGGTGGCCGCCCGCAGGTGGCGCATGGCCGCGATGCTGGCGGCGTCGGGCACCGGAACCATCAGGTCGACCAGGGAGGGCACGAAGCCGGGCTCCATCCGCGGCCGGCCGATGCCGGCGATGCGGGAGGGCACGCCGGTGGCGTAGTCGGGTACGCCGGCGGCCCAGCCGGGGAAGTAGGCGGAGTTCTCCGGATCGACCACCGCGAGGCCGGTCGGGAGCCCGTGGCGGCGCAGGTGCCGGCCGAAGGCGGCGGCGGTGGCTCCGGTGCCCGCGCCGGTGACGATCCAGTGCGGCAGCGGGTGGTCCTCGCCGGCCAGTTGCTGGAAGGTCTCCTCGGCGATGGTCGGTTCCCCGCAGCCGGTCACGGCGCGCTCGGCGTCGGCGAAGTGGTCCATGAAGTGCCCGCCGAGGCGTTCGGCGAGGCGGGCGGCCTCGGCGTGCACGGCGGCGGGCGGGTCCCCGACGGTGACCTGTGCGCCGAGCGGCTCGATCCGGGCGGTGAGCGCCGGGGCGGCGGCCCGCGGGACGACCGCGTGGAAGGGCACGCCGAGCCGCCCGGCGATGGCGGCTCCCGCGACGGCGACCGCTCCGCCGGTGGCCACCACGACCGGGGTGCCCTCGGTGATCCTGCCGTCCGCCAGGGCGTGCAGGAACATCGCCCGCACCAGCCGGTGCTTCAGGCTGCCGGTGGGCTGGGCGGACTCGTCCTTAAGGTACAGGCGCGGACCCCACGCGGACGGCAGTGGGTAGCGGAGCAGCGGGGTGGGGCCGACGGCCGCCGCCTCCGCGCGCAGCAGTTCCACGGCCCGGCCGGCCCAGCGGTGCCGGCGCGCGTGCGGCGGGGACGGCGCGGCGTCGGGCCCGCCGCCCGGGCGCTCGGTATCCCCCTGCTCGTCGGCTGGCACGCCGTCACTCTACTGGGTGAACACGGCGGTTCCCGTCGCCCCACCACCGCGGTGACGACGGGCCACCACCGGGCCCGGCCACGCGGGGAGCCGGATCGACGGCTACCGCGCCCGCCGGGCGGCCCGCCACTCGGGCGCGAGCACCGACCAGACCTCGATGTCGTGCCGCTCCCCCCGGTACAGGTAGCTCTGCCGCAGCACGCCCTCCTTCGTCATGCCGAGCCGGCGGGCCACGGCGATGCTGGCCTCGTTCGCCGCGGCGACCTGCCACTCCACCCGGTGGATGTGCCGCTCCTCGACGGCCCAGTCCACGATCGCACGCGCGGCCCTGGTCACCAGGCCCCTGCCGACCGCCGACGGTTCCAGCCAGCAGCCCACCTCGGCGGTGCCCTGCGCGACGTCCATCGTCCGGAAGAGGACCCCGCCGACCAGCGTGTCCTCCGCCCAGATGCCGTAGATCCCACCGGTGTCGGCCGCGGCCTTGTCCGCGTAGGACCGCAGGTACGAGCGGCTGGACTCCAGGTCGGTGACGACGTCCGGCAGTGCGATGAACCGGCCGATGAACTCCCGCCCCCGGTCCATGTGGGCCAGGAACTCGGCGGCCCGCCACGGCTCCAGTGGGCGCAGCTGCGCCCCGTCCTCGCCCAGGGACATCGCGAACATCGTCACCCCTCCACGGTGGAATCCG
This sequence comes from Allostreptomyces psammosilenae, assembly GCF_013407765.1. Lineage (GTDB taxonomy): Bacteria > Actinomycetota > Actinomycetes > Streptomycetales > Streptomycetaceae > Allostreptomyces > Allostreptomyces psammosilenae. The sequence goes on along the minus strand of NZ_JACBZD010000001.1, from coordinate 1,622,569 downwards.
GCGCGCACTGCGCGGGGATCTTCGCACAGGCGTCCACGGCGGGGCACGTCGCGGGGGCTGACGGTCCGACGGCCGGTGAACCGGCGTGGCTCCGCGGCGACGGCGACCCGATCAGCCGTCCAGGGCCCTATGCCGGCGCAGGCTGGGCCAGCCGGTCGAGGCGGTCGCGGTGGGCCGGGGGCAGCCGGAGGTGCGTCGCGGCGAGGTTCTCCTCCAGGTGGTCGATCCGCGCGGTGCCCGGGATGGGCAGGATGACCGGCGAGTGCCCGAGGAGCCAGGCCAGCGCGACCTGCGTGGGGGTGGCGCCGAGTTCGGCGGCCACGGCGGCGATCTCGGCCCTCTCGCCCGACGCCCCCCACGCGACGGGGCGCCACGGCAGGAACGCGATGCCCGCCGCCTCGCAGGCCGCGAGCACGGGCTCGTGCTCGCGGTCGAGCAGGTTGTAACGGTTCTGCACGCTGGCGACGTCGACGATCCGCCGCGCCTGGTCGAGTTCGCCGACGGTCACCTCGGACAGCCCGATCCGACCGACCTTGCCCTCGGCCTGGAGGTCCCGGAGCGTGCCGAGTTGGTCGGCGAGCGGCGTCTCGGGGTCGATGCGGTGCAGTTGGAGCAGTTCGATCCGGTCGACGCGAAGCCGGCGGAGGGCCTGGTCGACCTGGGAGCGCAGGACGGCCGGACGGCCGTCGAGCCGCCACTCCCCCGAGGGGCCGGACCGGGCGACGCCCACCTTGGTGGTGATCAGCAGCCCGTCCGGGTAGGGGTGCAGGGCCTCGGCCAGGAGTTCCTCGTTGGCTCCCCCGCCGTACAGGTGCGCGGTGTCGACCAGCGTGACACCGAGTTCGACGGCCCGCCGCGCGACCGCGAGGGAGGCCTCGCGGTCGGCGGCCGGCTCGGTCGGCAGGTGCATGGCTCCGAAGCCCAGCCGCCCTACCGGTAGGTCCCCGCCGATGCGAAACGTGGTCGATGCCATCGCCGTCCTCGCCCCCTTGTTCGAGGAGCAACGGTAACAGCGAGGTGGCGCCGGTTGGTCTGTGAGTGGGGGCGGGCCGGAGCGGGGTGGGGCCGACCGGGGCTGCGGCTGACCACCGGGCCGGGGTCAGCCCAGTTCCGCCAGGGGCTGGACGGCGGGGGCGACGCGCTCGATCCACCGGGCCGCCTCGCCGTCCGGCGGCCCCACCATGACGGTCTCGATGCCGAGCTCGGCGTAAGCGGCCATGTCCGCGACGAACGCCTTGACGTCCCCCTGCCACAGGTCGGTGCCGCGGTACACGGCCGTCTTGCGGATCGCCGCGTAGTCTCGCCCCTCGGATTCACAGTGGCCGCGCAGCACGTCCAGCTTGTGCGCGACGTCGGCGGGTGAGGAGGCGAAGAGGTTGCAGGCGTCCGCGTAGCGGGCGACCAGCCGGAGGGTCTTCTTCTCCCCGCTTCCCCCGATCATGATCTCCGGGTGCGGGGCACTGACCGGCGCCGGGACGCACAGGGTCTCGTCGAGCCGGTAGTGCCGGCCCTCGAAGGGGCCGTTGTCCTGCGGGTCCCACATCCGCAGGCAGATGCGCAGGGTCTCCTCCAACCGCTCGTAGCGCTCGCTCAGCGGGGGGAACGGCACCCCCAGGCCGCGGTGTTCCCGCTCGTACCAGGCCGCCCCGATGCCCAGCGTGGCCCTGCCACCGGACAGGACGTCCAGCGTGGTGGCGATCTTCGCCAGCAGGCCGGGGTGCCGGTACGTCACCCCGGTGACGAGGACGCCGAGTCGGACCGTGGAGGTGTGGGCCGCCAGGAAACCCAGGGTCGTGTAGCCCTCCAGCATCGGCTCCTCGGCGCCGCCGTTGAACTCCATCTGGAAGTAGTGGTCCATCACCGACAACCAGCTGATCCCCGCCGCCTCGGCGGCGGCGCCGGCCGCGGCCAGTTCGGGCGCGATTCCCGCCGCGCCTCCAGGGTGGTTGAACCGGTTGATGTGCACGCCAAGCCGCATGCTGCTCTCCGTCCGCCTGCGGACCGTCACCTACGGCTAAGACGCTAGGTCTTGGAGCGCGCTCGAAGTCAACAGCGCCCTCCCCGCCTCCTCCCCCACCGGCCCACACCAGCCTCCCGGGGCGACGCGCGCTCGATCACGTCCTCGGGGTTGGTTCGCTGCGGGCGTTGAGCGAGAGTACGTGGGACGGATTGAGGGATGTCGCGGACGACGGAGCCGAGGAGTCGAAGCGGAGGGGTGCGGGTGCGGCAGATCGGGACGCCCGCACCGTGCACGCCGCACCGCTCGCCGGGACCCGGCGGGGCATTGGGGCTGGGCAGGCGGGAACGGAGCGGCCGGGTGGGCCCCCTGATTTCCAGGCTCTCACGGCGTGAATGGGCGGCAACAGGGGGCAATCCGAGCCTGTGGACAACTCGGTCGGGATTTACTCCTGAGCCGCTCCGCCGCCCTCTCGACCAGCTCCAGGGAGAGGGCCCGGGGCGAAGGCCGGCGAGCGGCAGGGGGAATGGCCTGGCACAGCGTGTCGCTCGCCAGGGGCATGCCAGCAATTTCCGCCGATTTCCGCAGGTGATCTGGGGGGACCCCCTTTTTCAGGATTTCATGCGGTGATGACGGATCGCAGCCCCCACTTCCTCCCTGTGGATAACTCGGCCCCCGCCTTCCGGTCGGCATCGCCTCCGCCGTCGCCTCCGCCGTCGGCTCGGCCGGGAGGAGCGGGCCCCGAGGAAGAACGGGCCCGGCGGAACACGCCCGGGGAGTGAGCGGTGAGCCGCCGGGCCGATGGAGGAGGAGCAGAGTGACGGCAGACGTGGCCGTTGTCGGTGCGGGAGTCGTCGGGGCCTCGGTGGCCTACCACCTGGCACGGCAGGGCGCGGCCGTGACGCTGGTCGACCGCGCCGCGTCGCCCGCCGCGGGGGTGACCGGCGCCTCCTTCGCCTGGATCGGCGAGTGCGGTGGCGACTGGCCGGGCGGAGCCGAGGACCTGCGCGGATCCGTACTGGCGGACTACGGGCGGCTTGAGGCGGAGGTGCCCGGAGTGGCGGTGCGCCGGACCGGCTCGCTGGCCTGGACCTCCACCTCGGTCCGGCTCGGGGAGGACGCCGCCGGCCCGGGGCCGGGCCAGCACTGGGTCGGGCGCGCCGAGATCGCGGCGCTCGAACCGAACCTGCGGACGCCTCCCGAGCGGGCCGTGTACACCCCGACGGACGCGGGCGTGGATCCGGTGCGGCTGACCGAGGCGCTGGTGCGCGCGGCTCAGGCCTTGGGCGCGCGGGTGGTTCTCGACTCGGCGGTCACCTCCCTCCGGGTGGTCGGCGGACGCGTCACGGGGGTGGTGACCGCGACCGGATTCCGCCCCGCCTCGACGGTGGTGCTCGCCGCCGGCACCGACGTCGTGGCGCTGTGCGAGCCGCTCGGGCTCAGCGTGCCGGTCGCGGCGTCCCCGGCCCTGCTGATCCGTGCGGCGACCCCTCCGGGTCTGGTCAAAACCATCCTCGCCGGGCCCGAGTTCGAGGCCCGGGAGGTCCGCGACGGCCAGGTGCTGATGGCGGCGCATCTCGACGGACGCTCCGATGCGGCCCTCGCGCGGTTCGCCGAGCACGCCGTGGAGCGGCTGCGCTCGGCGTTCCACGACGCCGGCCCGGTCCAGTTGCTCGGACACCGTGTCGGGCGGCGCCCGGTGCCCGCCGGCGGGCCGATCATCGGACACCTCACGCCGGACCGGTCCGTCTACCTGGCCGTGACGCACTCGGCGGTGACCCTCGCTCCCACCGTGGGACGCCTGGTGGCGCGGGAACTCGTCACCGGAGAGCCCGCGGACGAACTGAGCCGCTGCCGGCCGAGCGGGGTCCACGGCCGGTGAACGCCGGGGGTGGGATCCCCCGGTCCCCCGGTCCCCCGGTCCCCCGGTCCCCCGACGTCTCCAGCTGTCTCCCAAGGCTTCCCGTTGCCTACGCCCCCGAGGGATCGAGCGCGTCCGGGAGTTGCCCTGCCGGTCGCGGCTGTCGCGGAGGCGCCGTGCGGCCGGCCGGGCCGTGCGGCCGGCTCCCCCGTTCCCGGACGGGCCTTGACGGGCCGACGGCGGCATGCCTAGGGTCGCCGCATGGCTACCCGTCCGGCACTCACCACCCGCGGTCACATCGACCTGCTGCGCGTGGTCAGCGCGGCGTGTCGCCCCTGCTGACGGGGTTTTCGACACCCCTTTCCGCGTGTCCCGCCGGGTGAGCTGGTCCCGCTGAGCCCGCGCCGTCCCGGGCGCTCCGCCGGCTGAGGCTCGCCGTTCGGGTCGAAGGGCCCATCTCCTCCCCGCTCGGGACGCTCCTCCCCGGCCCCACCCCGGCCACCAGCCCGCCCTGCGCCGCCGCCCCCAACACGGCCGCCGCCCCGGCGTGCCGCTCCGCGTCGGGCCATCGGGCCGTGTCCGCGCGCCACTCCTCCCCGGTCCCCCGGACCGCCGACCTCCCGAGGACCTGCCATGTCCACGCCTGCCATCGTCGTCCTGAGTGGGAATCCCCGCCCCGCCTCCCGCACCCTCTCGGCCGCCCTCTCCCTCGCCGCCGCGGTCCGCTCCGCCGCGCTACCCGCTCCCGCCGAAGGTGACGAGGTCGCCACGGTGGACCTCGCCGAACTGGCCGACGGGCTGCTGACCGGCTCCTCGGAGCGTCTGGAGGCGGCGCTGGCGACGGTGCGCTCCGCGCGGGTGCTGGTGGTCGCCACCCCGGTCTACAAGGCGGCGTACACCGGGCTGCTCAAGTCCTTCCTGGACCGCCTCCCCACGGACGGCCTGGCCGGGGTGGTGGCGGTTCCGGTCACCGTCTCCGCCTCGGCCGGGCACCGGTTCGTCGCGGACGTGCACCTGCGGCCGGTCCTGCTGGAGTTGGGGGCGGTGCTGCCGACGGCGTCGCTGTCCCTGACGGAGGCCGACCTGGCGGACCTCGGGGCGGTGCTGGACGGCTGGGTGGAGCGCAGCGGCCCGGTGCTCGGCGCGCTGCTGGCCGGCCCGGCCCCGCGTGGCACCATCCGGCCCGCCACCGCCGCGACGAGCGCCTGAGGCGGGGACGATGGCCGTGGACCGTTCGACGCCGCTGGTGGTGTGCGTGGTGGGCGCCGGCCCGCGGGGCACCTCGTTGCTGGAGCGCCTGATCGCCAACGCTCCTCGGGCACTGGGCGACCGGCCGCTCGTGGTGCACGTGGTGGACCCGTTCCCGCCGGGCCCGGGCCGGACCTGGCGCGAGGAGCAGCATCCGCTGCTGTGGATGAACTCGGTGGCCGCCGACATCTCGATGTTCCCGGAGCCGGCTCCCGCGCTGCACGGCCCGGTCCGGCCGGGGCCCTCGCTGGCGCACTGGGTGCTGGAGAACCGGGAGGAGCTGGCGCGCGATCCGCTGGTGGGCGAGGAGGTCCGGCGTTTCACCGAGCACTCCTTCGCCTCCCGGCCGCTCGCCGGCCGCTATCTGCGCTGGGTGTTCGAGCGCGTGGTCGCCGAGGCCCCGCCGGGTGTGCGGATCCGGGTGCACCGCGCCTCGGCGGTGGACCTGGGCTGGACGGACGGCCACCCGCGGCGGCAGGTGGTGCGGCTGGACGACGGGAGCGAGCCGCTGCTGGCGGACGCCGTCGTGCTGTCGCAGGGCTACCTCGACGTGCCCGCGGACCGGGAGGGCGATCCGCTGGCGCGGTTCGCCGCGGAGCACGGTCTCGGCCACCTCCCGCCGGCCTACACCGCGGACGCCGCGCTGGACGACATCCCGGCCGGCGAGCCGGTGCTGGTGCGCGGCCTGGGGCTGGCCTTCGTCGACCTGATGGTGCTGCTCGCCGAGGGGCGCGGCGGCCGGTACGAACGGGAGGGCGACGGCACCCTGCGGTACCGCCCGTCGGGGCGGGAGCCGATCCTGTACGTCGGCTCCCGGCGCGGGGTGCCGTACCACGCCAAGCTCTCCTACCTGCTGCCCGGCGGCCCGCCGCCGCTGCCCCGCTACTTCACCCCGGAGATGTTCCCGCCGCGGGACGGCGGGGCGCCCCCGGACTTCCGCGCGGACGTGTGGCCGCACATCCTCAAGGAGCTGGCCGGGGCGCACCTGTACGAGCTGTTCTCCTCCCACCCGGAGCGAACCACGGTGGAGCGGGAACGCTTCCTCGCCCGGTACGCCGAACTGCCCTGGGGGAGCCCCGAGCTGACCTCCTGGATCGCCGAGGCGGTCCCGGATCCGGCCGACCGCTTCGACCCCGAGGCGCTGGACCGGCCGCTCGCCGGCGAACGCTTCGCCAGCGCCGAGGAGCTGCAGGAGCGTCTTCGGGAGTACGTGCGCGGGGACCTGGAACGCCGCGGCGACGTCCGGCACAGCGCCGACGCCGCCGTCTTCGCCGCGCTGCTGTCGGTGTACGGGGTGCTCGCGCGCCTGGTCCAGCAGGGCGCGCTGCCGCCGTCGGCGGTCAGCTCCGACGTGGAGGGCTGGTTCCACGGGTTCTTCAGCTACCTGGCCAGCGGCCCGCCGCCGCAGCGGCTGGAGCAGCTGCTGGCGCTCAGCCGGGCCGGCGTGGTGTGCTTCCTCGGGCCCGAGGTGCGGATCACCGGGGACGGCCGGCTCGGGGTGTTCCAGGCCACCGCGGCCGGCGTGCCGGGGGCGGTGCGGGCGCGCTGGCTGGTGGAGGCGCGCCTGCCGGAACCGGACGCCGCCCGGACCTCGGACCCGCTGCTGCGCGCGCTGCGGCACCGCGGCGAGCTGCGGGAGCAGGTCATCGAGGCGGAGAGCGGGCCGGAGCGGGCCGGAGCCCCGTCACGACGCGGCCCCTCGCCCACCGGCCGGCTGCTGACGGACTCCGCGCAGCGTCTGCTGCGCGCGGACGGCACCGTCCAGCCCGGCCGCTACGCGATCGGCCACTGGGTCGCCGGCGGCGCGTGGTCCGGGGGGTTCCCACGGCCCGGCGTGGGCGTGGGCTTCGCCGCGCAGAACGACGCCCTGGCCCGCACCGTGCTGGCGGAGGCCGCCGCGCGCACGGCCGTGGAGCCGGCGGTGGCCGCCGTCGAACCGGGCGGGGAGGCCGTGGACGGGGCAGTATCGCGGGAGCGGGAGCGGGAGCGGGAGCGGGGGGAGGCGGAGCTGGAGCCGTCCCGCGCGCCGGTGGCCTGAGCAGGCGGGACAGGGCAACCGGTGGCACGGGCGCCCCGGGCCGGTCGCGGCGCAGACCGTCGCGGCGCAGACCGTCGCTGCGGGGGCGGTGCGGCAGACTCGGTCCGGGCGCCGCGCACACCGGCGTCCCGTCCTCGCCACGCACTCGGGAGCACTGCCATGGGTGACGCCACGTCCATCCCCGCCCTGCTGCGGCCGCCTCGGCTGCGCCCCGGTGACCGGGTCGCCGTCGTGGCCCCCAGCGGTCCGGTGCCCGCGGACCGCCTGGAGGCCGGGGTGGCGCTGCTGCGCGGCTGGGGGCTGGACGTGGTGGTGGCGCCGCACGTGTCCGACACCCACCCGGATCTGCGCTACCTGGCCGGCGAGGACGCCGACCGGGCGGAGGACCTGCGGGCCGCCTGGTGCGACCCGTCGGTGGACGCGGTGTTCTGCGCCCGGGGCGGCTACGGCGCCCAGCGCGTCGTGGACCTGATCGACTGGGAGGCGATGCGGGCGGCGCGTCCCAAGCCGTTCGTCGGCTTCAGCGACATCACCGCGCTGCACGAGGCGTTCGCCACCGAACTGGGCCTGGCCACGCTGTACGGGCCGGGGGCCGCCACCCCGGCGCTGCTGCGCGACCGGACGACCCGGGAGTGCCTGCGCCGCACCCTGTTCGAGCCGGAGAGCACCCGGGTGCTGACCTCGGGCACCGCGAAGCCGCTGGTGCCGGGCAGGGCGCACGGCGTCACCGCGGGCGGCTGCCTGACCATCCTGGCCTCCGGCCTCGGCACCCCGCACACCCGGCGCCGGCTTCCCGGGGCGATCTGGGTGATCGAGGACGTCGGCGAGCCGCTGTACCGGCTGGACCGGGCGCTCACCCAGTTGCTGCGCTCCGGCGCCGTGGACGGCGTGGCGGGCGTCGCCCTGGGTTCCTGGAGCGGGTGCGGCCCCGAGGACGGGCTGCGCGAGCTGATGCTCGACCGCCTGGGCGGGCTGGGCGTTCCGGTGGTCTGGGAACTGGGGTTCGGCCACGACGAGCGCCAGCTCACCGTCCCGCTGGGCGTCCCGGCCGTGTTGGACGCCGACGCCGGCACGCTCACGCTGGACGCTCCGGCGCTGGCCTGAGCGGCCGTGGGCCGGCGGTGTCGGTGCCCGAGCAACGGTCGCCTGACGATGCCCGCCCGGCGACGGCCGCCGGCCGATGGCCGCGTGACGCCGCGACCAGTGGGCACGGTGTGTCAGGTGGGGCCCATGATGCCGCCCACTGCATCACGCGTTCGACGCGTCGCTACGATGTCGTCCGTGACCGATCCCGTGGCGCTGCCGAACACACTCGCCGAACGCAAGCGACAGCTCGTCCGCGACGAGCTCACCACCGCCGCGCTCACCCTGTTCATCTCGCAGGGGTACGAGGAGACCACGGTCGACCAGATCGTCGCCGCCGCCGGAGTCTCCCGGCGCACCTTCTTCCGGTACTTCCGCTCCAAGGACGACGTGGTCGTCGAGTTCCTCGGCGATCTGGGCGCCCGGCTGCGCGAGGAGCTGGCCGACCGTCCCGCGCACGAGCCGCCGGCCCTGGCGCTGCGGCGCACGCTCGCCCTGTTCGCCGGGGCCTACGGCCCGGCGCCGCGTCAGGCGCTGGAGCTGGGCACCCTGGTGATCACGACGCCGGCCCTGCTGGCCCGCTACCTGGAGCGCCAGTCGCAGTGGCGGGCCGACCTGACGGTGGAGCTGGCCCGCCGGATGGGCGCAGGCACCGACGACCTGCGCCCCGGCCTGCTCACCGCGGTGGCCTTCGCCGCCTTCGAGACGGCGGTGAACGCGTGGGTGGCCCGCCGGGGGGAGCGGACGCTCGCCGAACTGGTCGAGGAGGCGTTCGACCTGCTCGACGCCCCGCCCGCCCCGGCCCGCCGGCCGGACGAGGCGGCGTGACGGGCGGCGCGACGGGGCCGTCCCGGCTCCGGCCGGTTCAGCCGACCGCCGCGGGCGCGCGCCGCCGGTCCGGGTGGGGCAGCCCGAGGTGGCCGCGGAGGGTGCCGGAGGTGTAGGCGGTGCGGAAGACGCCGCGTTCCTGGAGTTCGGGGACCACCCGGTCGACGAACTCGTCGAGCCCGGTCGGCGTCAGGTGCGGGACGAGGATGAAGCCGTCGCAGGCGTCCTGCTGGACGTGCGCGTCCATCGCCTCGGCCACCTGGCGCGGGGTGCCGATGAAGGACTGCCGGGCGGCGACCTCGATGACCAGCTCGCGGATGCTCAGGCCCTTCCGCTCGGCGAGCTCCCGCCACTGCCGAGCGGTGGCCAGCACGTCCCGGTCGTGGCGCACCCGGCCGCGGGTGACCGAGGTGTTCGCCGGGTCCGGGTCCTCCCGGGGCAGCGGCCCGTCGGGGTCGTAGCCGGACAGGTCCCGGCCCCACACCTGCTCCAGGAAGGCGATGGCGCCGGCCGGGCTGACCTGCTGGCGGCGGATGTGGGCGGCCCGCTCCTCGGCCTCCGCGGCGGTGTCGCCGAGCACGACGGTCACGCCGGGCATGATCTTCAGGTCGTCCGGGGTCCGTCCGTGGGCGGCCAGCCGGCCCTTGACGTCGCGGTAGAACTCCTGGCCGGCGGCCAGGGTGCCGTGCCGGGAGAAGATCACGTCAGCGGTGGCCGCGCCGAAGTCCCGGCCGTCCGGGGAGTCTCCCGCCTGGATCAGCACGGGGTGCCCCTGGGGGCTGCGCGGGGTGGTGAAGAACCCGTCCACGCTGTGGTGCGGGCCACGGTGCTGCACCGGGCGCACCGCCTCCGGGCGCGCGAAGACGCCTCCGGCGGCGTCGGCGACGATCGCGTCCGCGTCCCAGCTGTCCCACAGTTCGCGGGCGGCGGCGACGGTCTCGGCGGCCCGCTGGTAGCGCTCGGAGTGCGGCAGGAAGCCGCCGCGCCGGAAGTTCTCCCCGGTGAAGGCGTCGGAGGAGGTGACCAGGTTCCAGGCCGCCCGCCCGCCGGAGAGGTGGTCCAGGGAGGCGAACTGCCGGGCCAGCTCGTAGGGCTCGTTGAAGGTGGTGTTGATGGTGCCGGCGAGGCCGAGGTGGTCGGTGACGGCGGCGAGCGCGTTCAGCACGGTGAGGGTGTCCGGGCGGCCGACGACGTCGAGGTCGAAGATCCGGCCGCGGTGCTCGCGCAGCCGCAGCCCCTCGGCGAGGAAGAAGAAGTCGAACAGGCCGCGCTCGGCGGTGCGGGCGAGGTGGACGAAGGAGGAGAAGGCGGTCTGGCTCCCGGACTCCGGGTCGCTCCACACCGTGGTGCTGTTGACGCCGGGGAAGTGCGCGGCGAGGTGGATCCGCTTGCGGGGCTCGGTCATCGTCGGTGTGCCTTCCAGGGGGTGGCGGGCGGCGGTGGGGGGTCGGCGGCCGGCGGGAGCCGGCGGCCGGCTCAGGCGGGCAGCGCGTAGCGGCTCGCCGGGCGGGGCAGGCCGAGGCGTTCGCGCAGCGTGCCGCCCGGAGCCGGTTCGTCCAGCAGTCCACGCAGCCGCAGCTCCTCCGCGGCGCACTCGGCCAGGGTCCGCAGGGTGCCCGGCAGGGCCAGCGGAACCAGCGTCACGCCGTCCGCGGCGCCGTCCCGGTGGAGGGATTCCAACAGGTCGGCCAGGCGCGCCGGGGTGCCGGTGAACAGCAGGGAGCGCGGGGCGTGCACGGTGCCGGCGAGGGCGTCCAGGCGTTCCAGGAGCAGCCGGGCTTCGTCGCGCCCGGTGGCCACCAGCACCTCCACGTCCAGCAGCACGGTGACCTGCTCGGGGTCCCGCCCGGCCGCCGCGACCGCGGCGCGCACCCGCTCGCGGGTCCGCCGGGCCTCGTCGGCGCCGGCGGCGCGCACCCGCACCACGTCGGCGCGGGCGGCGGCCACCGCCAGCGAGGGCCCGTCGGTGGCCCGCACCACGACCACGGGTTGCCCCTGCGGGGACCTCGGCGTGATGGAGGGGCCGCGCACCGAGAAGAACTCCCCGGCGAAGTCCACGTAGTGGAGCTTGTCGCGGTCGACGTAGCGGCCGGTCGCGACGTCGCGGATCACCGCGTCGTCCTCCCAACTGTCCCACAGCCGGCCGACCACCTCGACCGCGTCGTCCGCCTCCCGCCACAGCACCTCGGCGGGGGCGGCCGGTTTGCGGCCGAAGTGCCGGGCCTCCGCCTCGGTGGTGGAGACGTCGACCTGCCAGCCGGCGCGTCCCTCGCTGACCAGGTCGAGGGTGGCGATCGCCTTGGAGAGGTGGAAGGGCTCGGTGTGGGTGGTGGTGGCGGTGGGGACGAGTCCGATCCCGGTGGTCAGCGGGGCCACCCGGGCGGCTATGGCGACGGCGTCCAGGGTGCCGCGGACCTCGTCCGGGCGGGTGGCCGGGGCGGCGAAGGAGTCCGGCCAGAACAGCAGGTCGAAGCCGGCCCGGTCGGCGAGCCGGGCCAGCCGGACGTGGCGGTCGGCGGTGTGCAGCGCCTCGGCCTCGGCGTCCGGCAGCCGCCAGGCGGCGGGGTGGCGGCCGGCGCCGTCGATCTCGACGGCCAGCCGGAACGGGCGGGAGGGCGCGGGGGTGCTGGGGCGGGACATCGGTTCGCTCCTGGGGAGGTCGGGCGCGGCGCCATGGGGCGGTGTGGGTGGGGCGCTGTCGGACGGGCGGGTCAGGCGGATCGGACGGCACGGCGGCCGGGGACGGCGTCGAGCAGTTCCCGGGTGTAGTCGTGGGCGGGCGCGGCGAGCACCCGCGCGCAGGCGCCGGCCTCGACCAGTCGTCCGCGCCGCATCACGGCGACGTCGTCGGCGACCTGCCGGACCACCGCGAGGTCGTGCGAGATCAGCAGGTAGGTCAGGCCCAGTTCGCCCTGGAGCCGGACCAGCAGTTCGAGGATCCGGGCCTGGACGGAGACGTCGAGCGCGGAGACGGGTTCGTCCAGGACGAGCAGGTCCGGGCGGAGCACCAGGGCGCGGGCGATCGCGACGCGCTGCCGCTGGCCGCCGGAGAGCTCGCGCGGGCGCCGGTTCGCGACCGACGAGGGCAGCGCCACCTGCTCGACGGCCTCGGCGACCCGCCGGCGCCGCTCGTCGCGGTCGCCGATCCCGAAGGCGCGCAGCGGCTCCTCGACGATGTCCGCGACGCCGAACCGGGGATCCAGCGAGGCGTACGGGTTCTGGTGGACGGGCTGCATCCGGCGGCGCAGCAGGCGCCACGGCCGGCCGCGCAGGCCGGTGACGTCCTCGCCGTCGAAGCGCACCGTTCCGGCGGTGACCCCGGTGAGGCCGAGCACCATGCGGGCGGTCGTCGTCTTTCCCGAGCCGGACTCGCCGACCAGGGCGAGGGTGCGCCCGCGCGGCACGCTGAAGGAGACGCCGTCGACGGCGGCCAGGGTGTGCCGGCGGCCGTCGGCCAGCCGGGTCCGGTACTCCTTGCGCAGGTCCACCACCTCCACCAGCGGCGTGGGCGGCCGGTCGGCGGGTGGCGCGGCGTCGGCGGCGGAGGCGGGCCGCGCGAGCGGGTCGTCGCTCCCGGCCCGCCGCGGCGGACGGTCCCGGAGGGTGATCAGGCGGGCGGAGGCCAGGGAGGGCGCGGCGGCGAGCAGTTCGCGGGTGTAGGGGTCGCGCGGCGCGCGCAGCACCTGCGCGGTGGGGCCCTCCTCGACGACGCGGCCGTGCCGCATGACCACGACGCGCTGGGCGCGGTCGGCCGCCACGCCGAGGTCGTGGGTGATCAGCAGGACGGCGGTGCCGTGGCGCCCGGTGAGCGTGTCCAGCGCGTCCAGCACCACGCGCTGCACGGTGACGTCGAGCGCGCTGGTCGGTTCGTCGGCGATCACCAGGCGGGGACGGCAGGCCAGGGCGGCGGCGATCAGTACGCGCTGGCGCTGGCCGCCGGAGAGTTCGTGCGGGTGGCGCCGCGCGGCGACCTCCGGTTCGGGCAGCCCGGCCTCCCGGAGCAGGTCCACCGCGGTGGCCCGCGCGGTGCGCCGGTCGACGGCCCGGTGCAGCCGCAGCGCCTCGGCGACCTGGTCGCCCACGCGGCGCACCGGGTCCAGGGAGACCCCCGGGTCCTGCGGGACGAGGCCGATGCGGGCGCCGCGCACCCGCGTCATCCGGCGCTCGGGGAGTGCGACGAGGTCCTCTCCCTCGAAGAGCACGCGGCCGGCGCGCACCGCGCCGCCGGTGGGCAGCAGTCCGATCACGCTCTGCGCGACGGTGGTCTTGCCGGAGCCGGACTCGCCGACCAGGGCGACCACCTCGCCGGGGTCGACGCGCAGGTCGACGCCGCGCACCGCCTCGACCTCCCGGCCGGTGCCGACCCGGTAGGCGACGCGCAGGCCGTGGACCGACAGCAGGGGTCCCTCGTCGTGTCGTGGATCGGTCACCGCGGGTCCCTCCGGTTCTCCAGCGACCGTCCCAGGCGGTGCGCGGACAGCACGACGGCGATGATGACGAGGCCCGGCAGGGTGGTGTACCACCAGGCCGTGGCGAGGTAGTTGCGGCCCTCGGAGACGAGGGAGCCCCACTCGGGGGCGGGTGGGGCGGCGCCGTAGCCGAGGAAGCTGAGCGCGGAGACGGAGAGGAAGGCGCCGCCGAACTCCAGCGCGGCCAGGGCGAGGACCGGGCCGGCGGAGTTGGGGAGGACGTGCCGCCGCAGCACGGCCGGCCACCGGACGCCGGCGGCGACCGCGGCCTCCACGTAGGCGGAGGCGCGGACGGCGCGGACCTCGGCGCGCATCAGCCGGGCGAAGGCGGCCACGGAGGTCACGCCGACGGCGAGGGCGACGTTGGTGGTCCCGAAGCCGAGGGCGGTGACCACGGCGAGGGAGAGCAGCAGGCCGGGGATCGCGAGCAGGACGTCGACGGCCCGCATGAGGACGTCGTCCAGCGGGCCGCCGAGGTAGCCGGAGACCAGGCCGAGGAGCGAGCCGGCGACCAGGCCGACCAGCACGGCGATCACGGTGGCGGTCAGGGACAGGGCGGCGCCGTGCACCACGCGGGCGTGGATGTCGCGGCCGAGGTGGTCGGTGCCGAACCAGTGGTCGGGGCTCGGGGGCAGCAGGCGCTCGGCCGGGACGCCGACCAGCGGGTCGGTGGCGGTGAAGGCGCCGGGTGCCACGGCCCAGGCCAGGACGAGCGCGAGGACGAGCGCGGCCACCGGGCCGGCCGGCCGGCGGAGGGCGGACAGGGCCGCGGCGAGCGGTCCGGCCGCCGCCCGGGCCCGGCGGCGGGACGGCTCGGCGTGCCCGGGGTGGTCGGCGTGCTCCGGGTGCTCCGCTCCGCCCGGGTCGGTGACCGGGCCGTCGGGCTTGACGGGGGGTTCGGGCCGTGGTCCCCCGGGTGGCGGTGGCGCGGGGGGCGCCGCGGCGCCGGTCCGCTCTGCGGCGCGGGACGGCCGGGTGGTTGCCTCGGACATGCGGACTCCTTCAGCTCGCCCGCCGTGGGGTGGCCACGACGCGCGGGTCGATGAGCGGATGGACGAGGTCCACCGCGAGGTTGACGCAGGCGTGGACGGCGGCGGCGAAGACCACCACGCCGAGCACGACCGGGATGTCCTGCGCCCCGACGGCGGTCTGGGTGAGCCGGCCGACGCCGTTGCGGGAGAAGACGGTGTCCACGACGACCGAGTTGACGATCAGTTGGCCGACGGTGACGCCGGCGACGGTGAGCACCGGCGGGGCCGCGACCCGGACGGCGTGGCGCAGGTGGATGCGGGTGCGGCCGGCCCCTCGGGCGGCGGTGACCTGGACGAAGGGCTGCCGCCAGACCTCCTCCAGGCTGCGCGCCAGGATCTGGGCGACGGTGGCCGCGGTGGGCAGGGCCAGGGTGATGGCCGGGAGCAGCAGGGCGCGGGCGGTGCCGTCGCCCACCGCCGGGAACCAGGGCAGCCGGAAGGAGAACCACTGGAGCAGCAGCAGGCCGACCCAGAAGGTCGGCACGGAGACCCCCAGCGGGGGCAGCGCCAGCAGCAGCCCGCGCAGGGCGCGGGCCCGCGTCCAGGTGGCGAGAAGGGCGAGGCCGGCGCCGGCGACGACGGCGAGGCCGAGGGCCGCGCCGACCAGTTGGAGGGTGTCGGGCAGGGCCTGCCCGATGGCGTCGGCGACCGGCGCGCCGGTGGTGATGGAGGTGCCGAGGTCCCCGCGGAGCAGGCCGCCGAGCAGGGACAGGTACTGGCCGGCCATGGACTCCTGGAGTCCGTACTCGGCCCGGAGTCGGGCGACCTCCTCGGGGGAAACGGCGCTGCCCTCGCCGCCGGCGTTGAGCATGATGGCGACGGGGTCGCTGGGGAGCAGGTAGAGGATGGCGAAGGCGAGGGTGAAGGCGGCCCACAGGACCAGGACGGCTTGGAGCAGCCGGGCGACGAGGTAGCGGGCCATCCGACTCGGCCTCCTTCCGGGCGGTGGGTGTGCGGCGGTGGCGGTGGTGTGGGGTGGGGCGGCGCCGGAGGGCGTGCCGGCGCTCGGTGGACGCCGGCACGAGCCCTCGGCGCGCCGTGGAACCGTCCGGATGGCGGTCGCATGGACCACCATCCGGACGCCTCGGGTGGGCCAGGACCCGGCGGGATCCGGCCGGGCAGGCGTCCGCTAGTCGGCGGAGATCCAGGTGTCGTAGAACTGCAGCCGTGCCGAGGCCTCGAAGGCGAGGCCGTGCACGTGGGGGGCGACCCCGATGGCCTGGGAGAGCTCGAACAGCGGGATGGACCAGCCGTTCTCGATGATCAGTCGCTGCGCCTCGGCGACCAGTTCGGCGCGCTCGGCCTCGTCGGTGGCGGCGAGCTGCTGCTCCAGCACGGGGTCGAGCCGGTCGTCGGGCTCCCGGTGGTTGCGGTTGGTCAGGGTGCTGGAGAACTGCAGGCGCAGCACGTCGGGATCGGCGCGGGTGCTGTTGTAGTAGTAGGTGTCGTAGTCGCCGTTCGCGTCGATCTCGGCCGACTCGGCGGGCGTGACCAGCCGGAGCCGCAGGTCCACGCCGATGGCGCGCAGTTGCTGCTGGACCAGCTCCAGCGCGGCCTGGCTGCCGTTGAAGACGGCCGAGAAGACGACGTCCACCGCGAGCGGTTCGCCGTCCCTGACCCGGATGCCGTCGGGGCCGGGGATCCAGCCGGCCTCGTCCAGCAGCCGGCCGGCGGCGTCCGGATCGTAGGACAGCAGGTGGGACAGGTCGGTCCAGCCGGGGGTCTTGCCGCCCAGCACGCTGGTGGCGGGGTTGAAGTGCTCGCCGAGGACGGTGTCGACCACCTCCTGACGGTTGATGCCGACCTGGAGGGCCTGGCGCACCCGGGCGTCGCTGAGCGGCCCCCGGGAGACGTTGGTCTGCAGGTTGAAGACGACTCCCGGGTTGGCGGTGGTGAGCACGGACCCGCCGGCCGCCAGGATCTGCGGCTCGTCCTGCGGCAGCACGTCGCTGCTGGCGTCGATCTGCCCGGAGGCCAGCGAGCCGGCGCGGACCCCGGACTCCGGGATGATCCGGAAGTCGATGGCGTCCAGGTAGGCCTCGCCCTGGTGGCCGAAGGCCGCCGAGCCCCACGCGTAGCCCTCGCGGCGGGCGAGCACGACCTCCTGGTCCTGCACGTAGCGGTCGAAGACGAACGGGCCGGAGCCGATGACCTCGCCCTGGCAGCGCTCGGCGGCCGGGGTCCGCAGCGTCGCGTCGGCGACGATGCCCAGCGAGAAGGTGGAGCTGGCCTGGAGGAACTGTGCGTTGGGGCGGTCGAAGACGACCGTGGCGGTCAGCTCGTCCTCCACCCGGGTCTCCTGGTAGCCGGCCAGGTAGTTGCCGGCCAGCGGGGCGGCGGCGCCGAGCTCCCCGACGATGGTGTCGAAGTTGCGCTTGACCGACTCGGCGGTCAGCGGGGTGCCGTCGCTGAAGGTGACGCCGTCCCGGAGGTGGAAGGTGAACTCCCGGGCGTCCGCACTGACCTCCCAGGACTCCGCCAGCCAGGGGACGATCTCGCCGGTCTCCGGATCCTGGTCGGTGAGGGAGTCGACGACCTGGCGGGCGATGTACACGGCCATGTTCATGCTGGCCTGCTGCGGATCCGGGCAGACCGGCGCGATGGACAGCGCGTAGCGCAGCCGTCCTCCGGACACCGGCGGGCCGGCCGACGCCGCCTCACCCGGCGTCTGGCCGCCGGTGCTGGAGGTGCAGGCGGTCAGCAGGGCCACCAGGGCGAGGAGCGCGGCGGACAGGCGGCCGACCCGCCGTGGGGTCCTGCCGGTGGGTCGGCGTCGGATGGGGACAGTGGCTCTCAACGGGGCTCCTCGGGTGGGCGCCGGCGGGCCGCGTGGGCCCGGGGCGTCGTCACGGTGCGCCGGGACGCGTGGGCGGCGCCGGTGGTTCGCGGGCGTGGGTGGTGCGCCGGCCGCCCCCGTGGGGTCACGGCGTGGACGGCGTGACGGTCACGGCCCCGGCCCGACGGCGCGGCGTTGGGGGCGTCGGGGCGTCACGGCGACGGGACGTCCCGGCGACGGGGCGTCACGACAGCGGGCACGGCGTGCCGTGGCGCGGCGTGACGTGGCGTGACGTGGCGGGGCGTGGGCAGGGTCAGGGCGCGGCCGGCGCGGCCGACGGGCGCGCCGGGCCGGAACAGTGTCGCGGGCCGGTCACCCCGACCGCGGCGGGATGCCCGCCGTGGGCGGGGCTGCCGGGAGCGGCGGACGGGGACGGCCGGCCGGGGCGCGACGGTCACCCGCCGGTCGGCGGGGCGTCACCGGGGTGCGCCGCGGCGGGGCGGGGCCGCCGCTCGTCCCGTGGGCCTCAGCGGGCCGGACAGAGGCAGGCGCAGGTGCGGCAGAGGTCCACGTGGCGGCGCAGGGTGTGCCACGTGACGTGGAGCTCCTGTCCGTCCCGGGTGCGCGACTGTCGCACGGTGGCCTCCATGAATGCCGACGGGGCGCTCCGGTCACCGTCGTCCTCGGGCGAGGGACGGGCGGAGTGCCGCGGTCCGCGGCGTCCGTCGTCTGTCCGGATGCCGTCGGTTGACGTGATGTTAGGCAAGTGTCCGGCGCCGCTGTCAACCGAACGTGTCCACGTGGCGAGATGCCGTCCACCAGACGGTTGACCCTCCGACACGCGGGGTTATGCTTCCGGCAGGTCACGAGTGCCAGCGCCAAGCCCCGGCTCGCTGGCCGGCAACCCCCTCCGCGGCGGGGTGCCCCGGGTGAGGACCAGGCAGCGGTCCAATCGGCCGGCTGCAAGCGCTGACCCGGGTCCCCGGGTCCGGGACCGAGGAGCACCGATGGGCTTCGCCGACGGCCACAGTGGCTGTTGTCGCCCCGCCGGCACCACCCGGCGGGGTCACCGCTTCCTCCCCGTGACGATCACCGAGGGGTTCCACCCGTTCTCGCGTCGCCACATCGATCTTCGGCTCGTCGCCAGTTCCTGCTGTCGCCGCGCGTCCGGGTGACCCCGCCGGCCCGCTGACCCGCCCGCCTCTCCCCGGGCACGCCGGCCACGCCTCCGCGTCCCGGTCCGCCTCCGCGTGCGCGTGCGCCTCCGCGTCCGCGCGTCGGGCCGGCCCGAGCGCGCTCTCGCCCTGACCGGACGGCGCGGGCACCGGGCGCCTACCCGTCCGCCCGGCCCCGGTCCCGGCCACGGCCCCCCCGCCTCCGCACCGACACACCACCCGCCTCGGAGGGCACCATGAAGTTCGTCGTCTTCACGCTGATCAGCAACGCGCCGGACGCGGTGACCGGCCAGGAGTACAGCCAGAACCAGCGGCTGCTGGAGACGGTCGAGCAGGCCGTCCTGGCGGAGGAACTCGGCTACGACGCCTTCGGCGTGGGCGAGCGGCACGGAGCGCCGTTCCTGTCCTCCGCCCCGCCGGTCGTGCTCGCCCACATCGCCGCCCGCACCCGGCGGGTGCGGCTGCTCACCACGGTCACCGTGCTCAGCGTGCTCGACCCGGTGCGCGTCGCCGAGGACTACGCCACCCTGGACCACCTCTCCGGCGGCCGGCTGGAGCTGGTCATAGGGAAGGGCAACGACTCCCGGCACTTCCCGCTCTTCGGGCTGGAGGCCAGCCACCAGTGGGAGTACCTCGCGGAGAACTACGCCCTGCTGAAGCTGCTGTGGGAGAAGGAGGACGTCCACTGGCAGGGCAACTACCGGGCCCCGCTGCGCGGTGTCACCACCCAGCCGCGCCCCCTGCAACTGCCCGTCCGGGTCTGGCACGGCAGCGCGACCAGCACCCTGTCCACCGAGCTGGCCGCCTACCACGGCGACCCGCTGTTCTCCGCCAACGGCTTCCACCCGCTGGAGAAGTACGCGGCGCTGGTGCGCCACTACCGGGAGCGCTGGGAGGCGCACGGCCACGATCCGAAGGACGCGGTCGTGGCCGCCGGCTCCGGAGGCTGTTACGTGGCCCGCACCTCGCAGCAGGCCATCCGGGAGTACCGGCCGTACTTCGACGCCTTCCGCGCCACCGCGGCGGCCAAGGCCAACGCCTCCCCGTTCCACACCCTGGAGGAGGCCGTGGCGGACGGATCGGCGCTGGTCGGCAGCCCGGAGCAGGTCATCGACAAGGTCGGGCGGTGGTACGAGGCGTTCGGCCACGAACTGCTGGGGCTGGGCGTGGACGCCTTCCCGGCGAAGGTGCAGCGCGAGCAGCTGGAGACGTTCGCCGCCGAGGTGGCGCCGGCGCTGCGCACGCTGGCGCCGAGCCGGCTGTGGGAGCCGTCCGGCCGCGACCTGGTGCACGCCCACCCCGCCGCGCCGTCCGCGGAGGGCCGGCCCGCCGCCGAACTCGACGGGGCACCGGCCGCCTAGGCGTGGCGGCGGCCGGTGCCCCGGGTCGTTGGACCCGGGGGCCGGCCGCCCGTGTGCGGCGGATCACCCGTGTGCGGCGGATCAGTGGATCAGCGGTGCGCGGAGGGGGCGGGGGCGGGGCCGGTCGACTCGCGGACGACCGGGCGGTTGAGGGCGCCGCCTCCCCCGCCTCCCCTCACCTCGGATCGTGGCCGGCCTGGCGGGCCGGCTCACCACGCCAGGGAGGCCAGGTGCTTGGTGATGCGCTGGGGGTCCCACGCGCCGTCGGCGACGACCACGCGGTAGCGGTAGGCGAAGGACTGCTCGGGGGCGAGTTCGAACTCCTCGAAGAAGGCCCAGGAGAAGGCGACCGTGGGGATGGGCTCGGAGCGGACGAACCAGTGCGAGGGGTGGATGGCGCCCTCGCCGTTGTTCTCGGGGGCGTGGGCGAAGACGAGGGTGGAGTGGGCGTCGACGTCGTCGTGCTCGGCGGTGAAGGCGATCCAGGGAACCTCGGCGGCGGCGAGCCCCATGACGTCCCCGTCGGTGCCGGGTCCGTCACCGGTGAGGACGAGACCGCCGGTGAAGTCGCGCGGGCCGCGCCACTGCAGACCGGTGTAGCCGGCCATCTCACGGCCCGCGGTGGTCGGCGAGCCGAAGCGCAGCGGCTCGCCGCGGACGTTGGTGAGCCGGATCGACCAGTCCAGCGCCCAGGTACCGGCCTCGGCGTCGACCGAGTGGACGGTGATCCCGCGCTCCTCGCGCGCCCACTCCTGGCCGCCGTTGGCCACCCAGGTGAGGCCCTCGGCGAGCTGAAACCGGTCCTCGGTGGCGTCGAGGACCGGGAACCCGTCGTGGCGCATGCTGCCCACCCGCTCGGGGACGCGCTGGTAGCCCTGCTCGGGACCGAGATACGAGTTGCCGCCCCAGAAGTTCTGGCCGGACAGGTGACTGGCGGTCATCTGCAGGCCCTTGTGCCAGCGGTGGTCGTTGGGCCGGTAGCCGGTGACGAGGTTGCCCGCCAGGGTGCGCAGCGGGTGGACGTAGGGCTTGCGGGACTCGAAGGGATCCGGGTCGGGCCGGTAGACGTAGCTCATCAGCTCGACGCCGCCGCAGGCGACGGTGATCCGATCGCCGTGGCGGTGGTTGACCTCGATCGTCATCGGGCGGGGCTCCATTCCGGGTGGTTGCCGTGCATCGCTTCGTGGAACGGGTCACCGGGCACGATCTCCCCGGCGAGCACCGGGCGGCCGGTGAAGGCCGACTTGTACAGCGCCGCCGCGAACTCGATGGTGCGGCGCGCGTCCGGGCCGCTGCCCGGCGGCCTGACGCCCCGCGCGTAGGCGTCGAGCAGGACGCCGAGCTGCGCGGCGTGCGAGCTGGGCAGATCGGACGCCGGCGTGCGCCAGGCGGCGAGACGGCCGTCGTCGTCCAGGCCCGGGCGCGGGGTGTAGACCCAATCCTCGTTGCGGTGGCCGTACAGATGGGTCAGCTCCACCGTCGCCTCGGCGCAGTCAACCCGTATGCGACTGACCTCGTCCGGGGACAGCACGCTGTTGACGACGGTGGCCACCGCGCCCCCGGCGAACCGCACCACAGCCGCCGAGACGTCCTCGCTCTCCACGTCGTGCACCAACCGCCCCGCCATCGCCCGGATCTCCGACCAGTCACCGAGCAGGTGCAGCAGCAGGTCGTACTGGTGGATGCCGTGCCCCATCGTCGGACCGCCGCCCTCACTGGCCCACCGGCCGCGCCACGGCACCTCGTAGTAAGCGCTGTCGCGGTACCAGGTCGTCTGGCAGTGCGCCACCAACGGTGCGCCCAACTCGCCGCCCGCGATCAGCTCCCGGGCGTGGACCGCCCCCGACCCGTACCGGTGCTGCGCGACAGCGGCGGCGTAGGCACCCGAGGCCTCCTCCGCCGCGGAGATCGCGTCGAACTCCGCCAACGACAGGCACAACGGCTTCTCACACCACACCCACGCCCCCGCCTCCAACGCGGCCACGGTCTGCTCCCGGTGCAGCGACGGCGGCGTCCCGATGAGCACCAGGTCGGGACGGTCCTCCGCCAGCATGGCGCCGAGGCTGTCGTACCCCCGCACCCCCGCCATCCCGGCGGCGTCCGCCGCCTCCCGGAACGCGCGGAGCCGGCCGGAGTCGACGTCCACCGCCGCCACCAGCTCCGTCCGCTCGGCATGGGCCCGCAGCGCGGTCAGATGGTTGCCGGTGACGATGCCGCCCGTACCGACGACGGCGACGCGCACGCGGGACGAAGGAGAGGCCACAGAGGAGCTCCTCGCTCAGAGAGGGAAAGCGCTTGCTGTCCCGGGACTCTAGATCCAAGTGAACGATCACACAAGAGCCCCCGCACAACGGATCCAGACCGCTCCAGGCGCCGCGGCGGCGGCCCCCACCGGGCCGCTCCCCCGCCCCGGCAGGCACAAGAAGTCGGCGAGGGACTCGCCGCCGCTCACAGCCGGGCGAGCCCCGCCTCCGTTGGCGGGCTGGTCAACCGCGCTTCCCACGACGGGGTGCGGCGTTGGGGGGTGGGGACACGGCAAGACACCTCCAGTCCCGAGCTGGGCGCCGGGGCCTGTACGACCCACCCCCCATGGCCGCGAGTCCCTCACGATCTCCGTCCGGCCCATCACCCCGCACCGCACCCCCAGCCACTGACAACAACACGGTCGGCCTGAAGCACCCCTGCGCCCGTGGAACAGCTCGCGCCCGAACGCGTGACCGCACTACCGGCTCGTTCACCCGA